>NZ_JBWZCH010000001.1:0-459417 GCF_059383435.1 Pseudarthrobacter sp. HLT1-7
TACCATTGCACCCCCGACGAGCCGGCCAGGCCAAGGGAGCTGTCAATGGCAACCCACGGACCCTGTGAAACAGAAGGCCCCGGCCTCTTCCCGTTACCTGGCCACCCTCACTTCATATCGTCTAAAACCCCAGCTGCGCCGCCACCTGCAGCAGCAGCGCCTCGGATCCCATCGGACCGATCAGCTGGATGCCCAGCGGCAGCCCGGACCCCTTGGGCCCGCCGGTCCAGTGCACCGGAATGCTGATGGCGGGCAGTCCGCACACATTCACCATCGAGGACCAGGGCGCGTACTGGCACTGCTTGCGGTAGTCGCCGTCGGCGTCGCCCGCCCACTCGGACGCCGGCCAGTAGCCGTCGCCGTGGGCCGCACCGGTGAACCAGCCCACCGGGCGCGGGGTCTGGGCCAGCGCCGGCATCAGGATAAGGTCCCAGGCGGCGTACTGGGAAATGGTGTCGTACTGGAACTGCCGCAGGAAGCCGAGGGACTCGTTGAGCCTGGCCGGGCTGCGCTGCTGGGCGCGGCGCCGGAAAGTCCGGGTCAGCGGGGTCAGGAGCGCCTCGCGCTGCGGGATAATCCGGGCGCTTCCGACGGCGGCGGTCCAGGCCGTGGTGAACGCATCGGGGTAGCGGTTGTCATAGCGGATCACGGCTTCACTGGTTTCGTGGCCGGCCGCCTCCAGCAGCCTGACCCCTGCGGCCAGGGCATCGAGGGCCTCGGGCTCCGGTACGAAAGGAAAGATGGTCTGCCACGGGCTGTCCAGGCTCACGCCGATCCTCAGCCTGCGCGGCTCTTGGCTGGCGAGTTCTAGGTAGCCCGGTGCGGAATCGCCCTGCGTCCCTTGCGTCCCCTGCGGACGGGGGACCAGCGCATCGAGCAGCAGCGCGGCATCCGTGGCCGAGCGCGCCAGCGGCCCGGTGACCACCAGGCCGGCGGGATCCCCGGTGCTTTCCCCGGTGGGAACGAGCCCCCGGCCCGGCTTGAGTCCGACGAGTCCGCACGCCGCGGCCGGAATGCGGACGGAGCCGCCGCCGTCGGACCCGGGAGCGAAGGGCACCAGCCTGGCAGCCACAGCGGCTGCGCTGCCTCCGGAGGAGCCGCCCGAGCTGCGGCTGGGCGCGTGCGGGTTGCGCGACGGCGGCGCGATCCGGTTCTCTGTGTACGCCGTGAGTCCAAACTCCGGAACCTGCGTCTTGCCCAGTGAGATGACGCCGGCACTTTTGAGCGTGGCGGCCAGGGCGCCGTCGAGCAATGCGGGCTTGTGCTCCAGGGCGGCACTGCCGTGCGTCGTGATGACACCCGCGACGTCCGTCAGGTCCTTGAAGGCCACCGGCATGCCATGCAGCAGCGGAAGCCCGGTCCCATCGCGGGTGGAGCGGGCGTGGATCTCGTCCGACGCGGCCCCGTCCCTGAGGGCCTGCTCCGCGGTGACGGTGATGAACGCGCCGAGGTGCGGGTTCTCGGCCGTGATGCGGTCCAGGAAGTGCCCCGCTGCTTCGCGCGCCGAGACTTCGCCGGATCGCAGGGCATCGCGCAGTTCGACGGCGGAGAGCTCGTGGATTTCAGCCAAGGAAACGCGGCTCCAGCGCACCCGCGCGCTCCGCGGGACATGCCCAGTCTTCGAGCGGGACGGCGGACATGGTGGCACCGTGTCCGGTCCCGGCGGCCGGGAGTGGGCATGTCCCGCGGGGGCGCGGCGGGATGGTGGGCCGGTCAGCTGCCATGGGGTCTCCTTTGCGACACCCCAGAAGCGTAACCTGCCGGCTGTGGGCGTGCGGCGCGGGCGGCTGGCGATACGCTGGAGGAAGACCTTGCATCCTGCGGAAAGGACCACTATGAGCGACTACGACACTGTCACCGTGTCCGGCATCCCCGGGGGCGCCAAGATCCTCGACGTCCGCGAAGACTACGAATGGGCTGCGGGCCACGCGGAAAGTGCCCTGCACATTCCGCTGGACCAGCTCCCGGAGCGGATCGATGAAGTGGATCCCGACGAGGACCTCTACGTCATCTGCCGCACCGGCGGCCGGTCGTCCCGTGCCGCGCAATGGCTCGTGGGCCACGGCTATTCCGCCCTCAACGTCGCCGGCGGCATGGACCAATGGCTTGAAACCGGAATGCCGCTGGTGTCCGACAACGGGCTCAAGCCCGTCATCCTGTAATCGAAGAAGGTAGCGCCGATGCCTGTATCACCCGTCACGTACACGTTCCTCGGACCCGCCGGCACTTTCACTGAGGCCGCCCTGATGCAGGTTCCGGGCGCGGCGGACGCCATCCGTGTCCCGGCCTCGAACGTGAACACGGCCTTGGATAAGGTCCGGAACGGCTCGGCGGACGCGGCCATGGTGCCGATTGAGAACTCCGTGGAAGGCGGCGTCACGGCAACCCTGGACGCCATCGCCACCGGGCCGGAGCTGCGGATCCTGCGTGAGGTCCTGGTCCCGATCAGTTTCGTTTTGGTGGCCGGGCCCGGCGTGCGGATCGAGGACGTCCGGCGGGTCTCCACCCACGGCCATGCCTGGGCCCAGTGCAGGCTCTGGGTGGAGGAGAATATTCCCAATGCGGAATACATCCCCGGATCTTCGACGGCGGCAGCCGCCATGGGGCTCCTCGAGGACGGCGCCCACTACGACGCGGCGATCTGCGCTCCGATCGTGGCCACAGAGCAGCCCGGACTCGGGGTGCTGGCGGAGAACATCGGGGATAATCCGGGCGCCGTCACCCGCTTCGTGCTCGTTGGCCGCCCCGGCGAGCTCCCCGAGCCGACCGGTGCGGACAAGACAACCGTCGTCGTGCCGCTCCCGGAAGACCGGCCCGGCGCGCTGATGGAGATCCTGGACCAGTTCGCCACGCGCGGCGTGAACCTGAGCCGGATCGAGTCGCGGCCTACCGGACAGTATCTGGGACATTATTTTTTCAGCATCGACGCCGACGGCCACATTGCCGACGCACGGGTGGCGGATGCCCTCGCCGGACTTCACCGGATCAGCCCCGCCACGCGTTTCCTGGGTTCCTACAGCCGTGCGGATGGCCACCGGTCCGACGTGTCCCCGCACACCTCGGACCAGGCATTCCGGGCGGCACATGCATGGGTCAAAGACATACTCTCGGGAGCATCCTTGGTGCCGGGTTTTGCACCCGGCGCTTCGCCCAGAGCGTAGACAAATGCCCCATCAGGCACTTCCACCCCCCTGAAACTGTGCGTATGCTTGCCTGATTCATATGGGGGACGTCCCCTACCGGAGGGAGCAGATCATGTCAGGTACCAGCCTTGAAAATGACGGCCAGGGAATGATCGTGAATCCCAAGCCGACGGCTGACAACCAGGACTGGGACGGCGACGACGCCGACCGCGCGGACCGCCTGCGCTTCGAAGAGGAGCAGGCCATGATCCGCGAGCAGTCCGAAGCCCGCGCAGCCAGGGCCGCCGCGGAAGCAAAAAAATCCGCTGAGGCGGCGAAGGAAGCCGCCAAGTAAGCCGACCCCTAGTCTCCTGCGGTGCCGTCCTTGACGCGCACCAGCAGCGAGCCCGGGGCAACCTGCACGGTGACTTTGGTTGCCGCGCCGGACGGATCTCCGTCGACCTGGGTGGGCATTGGCTCCGCACAGCGGATGGTGATCTTGCCGGCGCGGTAGTACGTCATCACCGGCAGGGTTCTCTTGTGCTTGAGGACAATTTTCCAGTACATGGCCAGCCAGCCGATCGCGCTGCGGGGGCTCATCACCACCACGTCCAGCATGCCGTCGTCGATCATGGCCTGGGGGATGAAGTCGATACCGCCGGGGATCAACCCGCAGTTCGCGAAGAGCACGCTCCGGATCTTCCGGGACTGCTCGGGCTGGTCGTCGAGGGCGATCGAGACCCTCTTGCGGCGCCCCGGCAGGTGCCGGACCCCGGCCTCCGTGTAGGCCAGCCAGCCCACGGCCCTCTTGAGCCCGTCGTTGGTATCGCCGATCACCTCGGCGTCCATGCCGATACCCGCCATCACCAGGAAGGTGTACTCGGCGGACCCGCCGGTCTGGGAATTTTCCACCCGCATGCGCGCCGTATCGATAAACCGCTGGTGACCGAAGAGCGCCGTCCGCACGCAGCCGGGCAGGTCGTACAGGTTGAGGTGCACATTGCGGGCCAGCAGGTTGCCGGTGCCGAGCGGGATCAGGCCCATGGCGATGTCCGTGCCGGCGAGGATCTCGGCCACCACGCGCACGGTGCCGTCACCGCCGCCCACAAGGACGACGTCGGCCCCGTACTCAACGGCGGCACGCGTCTGGCCGAAACCGGGATCGCCGGCGGTGGTGTCGAAGAAACGGGGCGGCTCCCAGCCGGCCGAGGCACAGGCGCTGGTGATCAGCCCACGGGCTTCGGCGGATTTGGCCTTGATCGGGTTCATGACCACCGCGACCCTCTGCTGGCCGGGGCCCGGGCTGTGGGTTTCCTCCCAGACGGCGCTGCGCGTGTGTTTGGCCTTCAGCCTGCGCACTCCCCACCAGCTGGAGGCGGCGAACGCCAGGACTCCAGCGATGACGAGGTACGGCAGCCAGTCGCGCATAGTGCTCCAACACTATCCCGCCGGTCTCCGGCGGCCCGATTGCCCGATTGCCTGGGACAGGGTGCCGGATTGGATACTCTAGTCAGGTGATCGACGTAAAAGCCCTCAGTGAAAATCCGGACAAGTTCCGTGCCAGCCAGCGCGCCCGCGGCGCCGACGAATCCGTGGTGGATGCGATCATCGCCGCAGACTCCGCCCGGCGCGCGGCCCTGATCCGCTTCGAGAACTTGCGGGCCGAGCAGAACGCCTTCGGAAAAAAGGTCGCGCAGGCCAAGGGCGAGGAGAAACAGGCCCTGCTGGCAGAGGTCAAGGTCCTCGCCGGCGAGGTCAAGGCCGCCTCGGCTGAGGCCGACGCCGCGCAGGCCTCCCACGAGGAGCTGCTCCGGGCGATCCCCAACCTCATCGAGGACAGCGTCCCGGAAGGCGGTGAAGACGACTACATCGTGGTCAAGACCGTCGGAACCCCGCGCGAATTCCCCGACTTCAGGCCCAGGGACCACCTCGAAATCGGTGAACTGATCGGCGCGATCGACATGGAACGGGGCGCCAAAGTTTCCGGTTCACGGTTCTATTTCCTTCGCGGGCCCGGTGCCCGGCTGGAAATGGCGCTGCTGCAGATGGCGATGGAGCAGGCGATCGACGCCGGCTTCGTGCCGATGATCACCCCGACGCTGGTGCGCCCGGAAACCATGCAGGGCACCGGTTTCGACGTCAAGCACGACGCCGAGATCTACCGTCTCGCCGAAGACGACCTGTACCTCGTGGGCACCTCGGAAGTGGCCCTGGCCGGCTACCATGCGGATGAGATCCTGGACCTCTCCGCCGGCCCGATCCGCTACGCGGGTCAGAGCTCCTGCTACCGCCGCGAGGCCGGTTCGCACGGCAAGGACACCCGCGGAATCATCCGGGTCCACCAGTTCAACAAGGTGGAGATGTTCATCTACACGACGGTTGAGGAGGCTGCCGCCGAGCATGCCCGCCTGCTGGCCTGGGAAGAGGAAATGCTGGCCAAGTGCGAGCTCCCGTACCGCGTGATCGACACTGCCGCAGGCGACCTCGGCAACTCCGCGGCCCGTAAGTTCGACTGCGAGGCGTGGGTCCCCACCCAGGGCGCCTACCGCGAGCTGACCTCCACCTCCAACTGCACCACCTTCCAGTCCCGTCGCCTCAACATCCGCGAACGCGTGCTGAACGACGGCGGCGCTGCCAAGGGCACCCGCGCCGTGGCCACGCTCAACGGCACCCTGGCTACCACCCGCTGGATCGTAGCCATCCTGGAACACCACCAGAACCCGGACGGCTCCGTCAACGTTCCCCAGGCACTGCAGAAGTACCTCGGCGGGATGACGGTCTTTCCGGTCATCTGATCCGGTTCACCCTGCGACGCGCGAAGCACCCCGCGACACCCAAATGCCCCCGCGACACCGGAATTCCGGTGTCGCGGGGGCATTTGCGCAGCGCCAGGAAGAAACGGTGTCGCCGGCGGGATGTTCACTCCTTGTTCACGGCGCGCTGTGGCCTGGATCCTAGCCGCTGTCAGGGGTGTCTGCTCTACTAGTTAGATGACAACATTGACTGAAACCTCAGTCGCCGGCAACGATGACCGGCGAAATAGCAACCAGAACGGCGACCAGGACGACGCCGGCCGGAAGATCACCGGCGAAAAGATGATGATCGCCCTCGACGTAGATGGCACCCTCGTAGACCATGACGGCCACATGTCCGTTCCCGTCCGCGAAGCCGCACAGGACGTCGTGGCCGCCGGCCACCATGTCATGATCGCGACGGGCCGCTCACTGAACGCCACGCTGCCCATCATCGAGCACATCGGCATCGACAACGGCTACGCCGTGTGCTCCAACGGCGGCGTGACCCTGCGCCTCGATTCGAGCCTGTCCGACGGCTACGAGATCCTGCACAAGGCAACCTTCGATCCGGGTCCGGCACTCCGCGCCCTGCGGAAAAGGCTGCCATCGGCCAAGTACGCCCTGGAGGACGAACACGGCAACTTCCTCTCCACGGAACGCTTTCAGGACGCCAGCTTCGGCGTCGAGGCAATCGGCGTCGACTTCCAGACCATGCTGGAGGCCACCGCCGTGCGCGTGGTGGTGTTCAGTTCGGAGAACACCCCCGAGGAGTTTGACACCGCCATCCGCCACATCGGCCTGGCCGGCGTGACCTACTCGGTGGGCTGGACCGCGTGGCTCGATATTGCCGGCGCCGGCGTCAACAAGGCCAGCGCCCTGGAACACCTCCGCGGCCGGCTCAGCATTGAGGCCCACCGCACCATCGCCGTCGGTGACGGACGCAACGACATCGAGATGCTCACCTGGGCCGCGCGCGGTGTGGCCATGGGACAGGCGCCCCAGGAAGTCATCGCTGCCGCAAACGAGGTCACGCATTCCGTCTTCGAGGACGGCGCCGCCCACGTGCTGCGCAGCATTCTGCTCTAGCCGGTTCCGCGGACCGGGGGCAGGGCCGTCGGACCAGGGCCGTCCTAGACTGGGGCTGTGCTCTACGAGGAGTGGCCCGCGCCGCCGTACCTGCAGCCCTATGTGGCTTCGTTCTGGCTGGTCGCCGGCCGGCCGGCGGCCCGATACGAGAAGATCCTGCCCGGCCCCTTCGCGCACCTCGTGCTCAATCTCTCGGAGCCCTACCGATTGATCGAGACCTACCCGCGAGATCCCGCTTCCGGCAGCACGTCGGGCCCCCGTGCCACGGAGGTGGCCGTCGGCTTTTACTCCGGGCTGCAGCGGAGCTTTTTGATCAGCGAGAACCCTGCGCGGATCTTCAACATCGGCGCGGTGCTGGCGCCGTTCGGGCTGGCCGCGTTCACCGCGGAGCCGCCGTCTGGACTGCAGGGCGCGGTGGTCAATGCGGAGCGTATCTTCCCCGGCTTCAGCTCGCTGCGCGCGGGGCTGGAGGATCCGACGCCGGCCCAGGCGTTCGCCGCGCTCGGCACCTTCCTGGCCGCAAGGCTGCGCCCCGGGTTCCGCCCCGATCAGCGGGCCGTCAGCGCAGCGGCCTCCCTGGCCGCGGAGGACCTGCGCGTGGCGGCGCTGGCAGCCCGGCTCGGCGTCAGCGAATCGACACTGGAGCGGATCATGCTCCGCGACTGCGGCGTCGGGCCCAAGACATACTCTGACGTTTGCCGCTTCCACCGCTTCGTCACCGCGGCCGCGGCGCTCCCGAATGGGGCCGCTGCCGAACGCGCGCTGCTGGCTCTGGCCGACTACTACGACCAGCCCCACCTGATCCGGGCGTTCCGGCGCTTCGCCGGGTATACGCCGTCGGAATACCTGAAGGTGGTGCATGACTACGGTCCCGAATACGCCACGTTTGTGCCGCTCGAAGACGTGCCGGGCATGGCGCCGGGGAGCGGACGGGAACTGTCCCCGGCGGTGCGGGATTTATACAAGACCGCCGTGCAGCCGGCCGCTAGCGTGAAGGCATCGCCCCGACCCGGAGGCGATTCACGCGGGAGGGCGAAATGAACATCAACATCAGCTGGCTGGCGGTTCTGCTGGCTGCGCTAACAGGTTTCCTGGTGGGCGGGCTCTGGTACACCGTCCTGTTTGCGAAAGTATGGCAGCGCGAAGCCGGGGTCAGCGATGACCAACTCAAACGCGGCACGGTAAGGGTCTTTGCAGGCTCGTTCCTGTTGTCCGGGGTGGCGAGTCTCGTCCTGTCCGCGTTTATCGGCGCCGCCGGCGTCGGGTTCGGGGCGCTGGCCGGGCTGGCTGTCGGGGCCGGGTGGGTGGCCGCCGCGGTGGGCATCAACTACCTTTTTGAACGGCGGAGCCTGGCGCTGTTCGCCATCAACGCCGGCTACAACGTCGTGACGTTCACGGCCATGGGCGCCATCATCGGGGCTTTGCAGTAGGCGCGCTGCAGTAGGCGCGGGGCCCGCGACCGCAGCTGCCATCAGGGGTCAGCGGACCTCGAGGATGAGGCCCAGCAGCCGGGCCGCGGCGGGCCGTGCGGCGTGTTCCTCGTTCCATTGCGCCCGGGCGACAGCCTTGCTGACGGCCTGGGTGGTAATGCCGAGTTCCTCCGCGACCGCTTTCTGCTGCCCGCGCACGCCGGGGGTCAGCAGGTCCAGGACCCGCCATTCGGCGGGGCTGCGATCGTGGACGATGTGGCCAAGCAGCCGCAGCACCGCCTCCGATTCCGCCGCAAGGTCCGCGAGCGGGCCCTCCACCGCCACCGGGACGCGCTCCTTGCCGTTGCGCAGCCGGTCAACGGCCCGGCGCGCATAGATCAGCCCGTGGCCGGAGGCATCTTTGATCTGGTTCGGCAGGGGTTCGTTGACCGGTCCGACGCCGATTCCGACGTACCAGCTGCCGGTGCGCAACGCGATCATCGCTGCCTCGACGGCCTGGTTCGGGGTGTCCACAATGCCCTGGACCTCATCCTCCACCGAGCGGTCGAAATCGAGGCGCGCCGGGATGTGCCGCAGGTCCTTGAGGAGCTGCGGCACGCAGTCGCCGTCGCGCCTGCTGTCCGTTTGGTTGATGGTCAGAGTGAACATTCTGGGACAACACTACCCGGTGGTAGGAGGTAGGCAAACGCCGGGAACGCCGGGTAATCTCCCCGGCAACTCCCAGCGAATTCCCCGGCAGTTACGTGGCCGTGAGGTCGGTGAGCCGGCCGGAGGGCAGGTGGATCCAGCCCTCCGTCAGGGCCCGTGCGGCCTGTTCGGCCGGGGGGCGCAATGTTTTCCCGACGCTCACGGCGCGGGCCGTGAGCGAGGCGATGACGGCGTCGAACATGTCGTCGGAGGCAGCGAGGTCATCGCGGTAACCCGCCAGGTCCAGCCACGGTGCGGCCTCAGTCAGGGCATCGAGGATCGTGGACAGCTTCTCCACCTCCGGGGCACCCCGGCCCTTGTAGCCTCGGGCATGGATCCCCCACAGTTTCAGTGACGCCGCCGGGTAGACCTCGGCCAGACGGCCGGATCCGTCTCTGGCCTGCGGCGCCACATCCCGGGCAATTTTGGCCTGGATGACGGCGCATCTCATGGCAGGGTGGGCCAGCCGGTCGGCGGAGACGCTGAGCGGAATCAGCCCGGTCCGGCCGGTGACAAACCGGTCGGTGTCCCGGTAGGCCAACAGGCGGCGGCCCTCGATCCCGTCGTGGTCCAGCACCGGATGGGCGGCGAAGTCCAGGTGCCCCGCTAGGAACGGCAGGAAAGCGGCCGGCCAACCCACGGGGCAATCGATCCCCGTCATCGCGCTGGTGGTGAATAGCCGGACTATCTCGCCGTCGGCCACGTCCAGGGACAGGTCGACCAGCCTGGCCGCGCCGTCGGTCCATTCGATGACGGCGGTTGCGGTTTTTTTGGTGGCCGCGGCGAGATCGACGCCCAGGGTTCTCAAGGCAGGCCCGGCTCAGACCGAGCGGTACCGGAGCGCGCCGGGTATTTCGCCCCGGCTGTCCAGGCCGCCCCCGGAGGCAAATTGGGCCCACACGGCGCGGAGGGCTCGGCCCTGGGCGTTGATTTCATCCCAGCTGGCGCCTGCGAGGAGCCCTGCTCCCTCCCAGGTCCGTTGGTCTCCGAACAACAGTGGCAGATCAACGGTGTGCGCGGCCCCGTAGACGTTGCCCGGCGCACCCCAGGAAATCACGTAGCGGTACGCCGTGCCGCCCGCCTGGGAATGCCGCCGGGCAAACTTCCTGGCTGATCTGCCATACACCGCCTCCGTCACGGCCCAGTTGATGGCCTTGACGACGGCGGAGCCGAGGACCGGGACCTTTGCCAGCCGGCTGACGGTGCGGTTGCGCGGCAGGAACAGCCGGGCTTCCCCGGACGTGTGCCCGATCAGGACCTCGATGTCCGGGGCCGCCGCATTCCAGGCTGCGTCGATCCCGGTTTCTGCAGGCAGCGGAGAGTGCCCGTATTGCGTGCCGAACGGCATGGCGGCCAGCATCCCGAATTTCCGGGCCACCTGCGACACGCGCTCTTCTGCGGCCACCACCTCCATGGCCGGGGTGTCCACAGTGACGGCCTGGGCCGCGATGCCCATGGCGGTGCTCATCTTCTCGCGACCCCGGGTAATGCCGAGGGGTGCACTCTGAATGATGGCGCGCTGGAAGAGTGCCGGCGCCTCGGCGGTCGCCATGAGGTGGGCTACGGCGTCACCCCCGGCGGACTGGCCGAAAGCTGTGACTCGTCCCGGATCGCCGCCGAAGGCGGCAATGTTGCGCTGCACCCAGCGGAACGCCTCGAGTTGGTCCAGGAGGCCGAGATTGGCCGGCCGGCCCGTACCGGTTGCCAGGTACCCGAAGAGGCCCAGCCGGTACGTCACGGAGACCACGATGACCCGGTTTTCGGCAACGAGGCCCCTGGGATCGAAGATCGCCAGGTCCCCGGAGCCCGTGGTGTAGGACCCGCCGTGCACCCAGACCATAACCGGCACCCGCTCGCCGTCGTCGAGGTCCGCCGGCAGGGTGATGGAGAGACGCTGGCAGTCCTCGCTGCCGGGCAGTTCGCCGTAGCGGGTGCCCAGGATATCGTCCAGGAACGGCACCGGCGCCTGCGGGCACGCCGGGGACAGTGACGTCGCTGCGCGCACCTCGGTCCAGTCGGCTGCACCGAGCGGACGCTGAAAGCGGGCCGCGGTGGCGTACGGAATACCCGTGGCGCGCAGCACGTTGCCGTCCCGCCATCCTGTGATCGGACCGCAGGGAGGACTAAAGGCAGGCTCGGCGTTCATGAGCCAACAATTTCACACATTCCTGACACGGCACTGACAACCGCCGTCGCTGCCTAGACAGCAACGCGGGGTCACCTACGGCCCATACCGTGCCACCGGATGGGCCGTAGGTGACCCCGCGTTGGGGTTAAGGAGTGTTAGTGCGTGTGTGGAACGTAGCGCTTGATGGAGGCCTCGAGCTCGGCTTCGGCGGCGGCGCGGTCGCCCCAGCCTTCGGCCTTGACCCACTTGCCCGGCTCCAGGTCCTTGTAACGGGTGAAGAAGTGCTCGATCTCCTTGATCAGGTATTCGCTGACGTCGCTGATCTCGTTGATGTGGTCGAAGCGTGCGTCGACCGGCACGCACAGCACCTTGGCATCGCCGCCGCCGTCGTCCGTCATGTTGAACACGCCGATCGGGCGGGACTCAACGATCACGCCGGGATGCAGGTCGAAGTCCTGCAGCAGCACCAGGGCGTCCAGCGGGTCGCCGTCCTCGCCGAGCGTGTTTTCGAAGAAACCGTAGTGGGTGGGGTACTGCATGGAGGTGAACAGGACCCGGTCCAGGCGGACGCGGCCCGTCTCGTGGTCAACTTCGTACTTGACGCGTGATCCCTTGGGGATCTCGATGGTCACGTCATGCTTCATGGACTGCTCCTTGAGAATTTAGGGGGTACGCGGTTTCAGGGGGTGCGCGGCACACACAAGAGGCTGCCGGTGCCGCCGACTACTATTGAGGATATAGCGAGAGGCCCTGGTTTCATGAACTAGTGGGGACATTTCAGGACTAAAGGACCGGCAGCAGCATGAAACGCAAGACGAGCCGCGCGGGCACGGGCCGGGTCACGGACCCGGTTCCCGGGCCGTCCCGGCAGGTCCTTCCGCTGCTGCTTCAGACGCTTCTGGTGGTGGCTCTCGCCGTCCCGGCCGGCGTCGCCATCGCCCCGGCTTTCCTCGGCCCGGACCGCTCGGCGGCAGCCGCGAAGTCCGCCCCGCCCTGGCACCAGATCCCCGGCGCGCTGACCAGCCCCAACAGCCGCGACCCCGACAGCAGCGACCCCGCGGGCATCCGGCCGCTCAGCGACGCGGCCCCCGTCCCCGATCCCGTGTCTCTGGCCGCTCAACTCAATGAGACCCTGAAGACGGACGACGCCGGGACTTTCAGCGGGGTGGTGCAGGACGCCGCCACCGGGACGATCCTCTTTGACCGCTCGGGCGACGAGGCCCGGGTCCCGGCCTCCAACATGAAGCTCCTGGCGGCCACGTCGGCACTGCGCACCCTGGGGCCGGACCGGCGCTTCAGCACCCGTGTGGTGGCCGGCCCCGCACCCGGGACCGTGGTCCTCGCCGGCGGGGGAGATGTGCTCCTGGCCGCCGGCGAATCCGCCCCCGGCGAGGTCCTGGGCCATGCCGGGCTGGCGACGCTCGCGCAGTCGACCGTGCGCGCATTGCAGAACGACGGCGTCTCTGGCACCCTGACGGTCCAGCTGGACGACTCGCTGTTTACCGGACCGTCGCTCAACCCCGCCTGGAGCCCCGAGGATGTGGCAGCCGGCGAGACGGCCCCGCTTTTCCCGCTGGCGTTGAACTCGGCACGGTACGATCCGGCGAAGACCACCGGCCCCCGCCCCCAGGATGCCGCCCTGGCCGCCGCCGAGGCGTTCGCGGCCGGGCTCTCCTCAGCCGCCGCAGCGGCCGGATTCACCGTGGCGCCGGGCGTCGCGCGGACCCCCGCCCGGACCGAAAGCGCGGAAGGCGCTGACCGGCCGGATGCGTCAGTGGACCCCGGCGCGGTCAGGGTCCTCGCCGAGGTCCAGTCCGCCACGGTCGGCCAACAGGTGGACCTGATGCTGCGGACCTCGGATAACTACCTCACCGAGGTGGTGGGCCGGATGGCCGCCCTCGCGAGCGGCAAGCCGGCCAGCAACGACGGCGCCACCGCCGCGGTGCTGCAGCAGCTCCAGGAACTGGGCATCCCCGCGGACACGCTCCGCGCTGCCGATGTGTCGGGCCTGGCCCCGGCGAACAAGGTCTCCGCCCGGCAGCTCGCCGCAATCGTCCGCGCCATCACCTCCGGCACGGACACCCGGCTGCGGGCCGCTCTGGCCGGCTTCCCGGTCGCCGGCCTCACCGGAACGCTGGGGGAGCGCTACACGGAGGTGTCCACGGCCCGCGGCGCCGGGCTGGTCCGGGCCAAAACGGGAACCCTCAACACCGTGACCGCGCTCAGCGGGTACGTTGTTGACGCCGACGGCCGGCTCCTCGTGTTCTCCTTCATCGGCAACGGCCTGACGCCGGGCGCCGCCAACAAGACCGCGCTGGACCGCACCGCATCCGTCCTTGCCGGCTGCGGCTGCCGCTGAGGGGACCGCGTCCGACGTCGGACCGTCCTCTGCTCCGTAAACGCCCTTTTGGGCCCCCAAAACGGCAGTTACGGAGCAGCGGACGGCCCGGACGACGGCGATGAGCCCGCCGCCGTCAGCCGTTCGCCGCCCGGCGAATTTAAGGCACAACCCTGGGCCGCTGTGATCTGATGGAGCCTATGGAGTCCTCTGCCGCCGAGACATCTGCCCAAGCGCCGCCCATCATCAACTGGGAGCTCGCCGCTTCCACGGCTGCCCGGCTGGCGCCTCCCGGGCCTGTCCTCACGCCCGCCGAGATCGGCGCCGCCGTCGAAAACCTGCGGCACATGGCGGATATCTCCGTGCCCCATGTCCACCACATCACCGGCCTCGAGGCCGCCCGGGACCTCCGCGATTCCGCGGTACTCGTGGTGGACCGGGCTTCCTGGGCCAGGGCCAACACGCAAAGCTTTGCGGTCATGCTCAAACCCGCGATGGAAAAGATGCTGGAGGGCCGCCACGGTACGGTGAGCCCCGGCGCGGCCAGCATCAGCGGGGCCATCACCGGCAGCCAGCTCGGGGCCATCCTCGCGTTCCTCTCCAGCAAGGTCCTCGGCCAATACGACCCCTTTTCCGCCCTCGCCGAGAACTCCACGGCGCCCGCCGCCGGACGGCTGCTGCTGGTGGCGCCGAACATCATTTCCGTGGAGCGGGAAATCAACGTCGAACCGGAGGACTTCCGGCTCTGGGTATGCCTGCACGAACAGACCCACCGCGTGCAGTTCGCCGCCGCACCCTGGCTCCGGCATCACATGCTGGACGAGATCGAAAACCTCAGCGGCCAGCTGCTGGGCAATGTCGATTCGCTGCTGGAACGGGCCTCGGCTGCCGCCAAGTCGCTCAAGGACCGGAGTGCTGACGGCACCGGCCCCAGCCGTGGCGCCATCCTGGACCTCCTGCAAAACCCGGAGGAGAAGGCGGCGCTCTCACGCCTGACTGCCCTGATGAGCCTGCTCGAAGGCCACGCCAACGTGGTCATGGACGCTGTCGACGCCAGCATCGTGCCCTCCGTGAAAACGATCCGGCAGCGCTTCAGCTCCCGCGCCAAGGACCACGGCGTGATCGAGAAGTTCATCCGGAGCCTTCTGGGCCTCGACGCCAAGATGCGCCAGTACAGCGACGGCGCCAAGTTCGTCCGCGAAGTGGTTGACGTGGCTGGCATGGAGGGCTTCAACAAGGTCTGGGAGTCCGCGGATAAGTTGCCCAGCGAGGCGGAAATCCACGACTCCAGACTCTGGCTCGAACGGATGGGGCACTAGCCGCCGTGACTTCCGGCCCCGAATCAAGCGGACGACGCCGGCCCGGACGGCTGGCGCCCGTCGTCGGCACCGCACGGAAGATGCTGCGGGACGCCCTGGCCGCAGCCGGCTACCCCGAACGGATCCTCGTCGCCTGCAGCGGCGGGCCCGATTCGATGGCGCTTGCCGCCGTCGCCGCGTACTTTGCCCGCCGCGGACACGTGGACGGCCACCCGGTCTCCGTGGGCGCCGTCGTAGTGGACCATCAACTGCAGCCTGGATCCGCCGGGGTGGCCGCCGCCACGGCCACGGCTCTGCGGGAACTCGGACTCTCACCCGTCAACATCAGGGCCGTGGAGGTTACCCCTACGGGCATGGGTCCCGAGGCGGCCGCCCGGGATGCCCGCCACGCCGCCCTTGAAGCCGCCGCCCACGAGGATGGCGCCACCGTCATCCTGCTCGGCCACACCCTGGATGACCAGGCCGAACAGGTGCTGCTGGGGCTGGCGCGCGGCTCCGGCACGCGCTCCCTCGCCGGGATGCGGCCTGCCCGCGGGCGCCTGCTCCGGCCTTTTTTGGGCTTGCGCCGGGCCGACACCCTGGCGATCTGCGACGTCGAGGCCCTGGAGCCCTGGCACGATCCGAGTAACGCCGACCCCGCCTTTGCGCGGTCGCGGACCCGGGTTGAAGTGCTGCCGCTGCTCGAGGAAAAGCTCGGCCCGGGGGTCGCCGAATCACTCGCCAGGACCGCCGCGATCCTGCAGCTCGACGCCGACTACCTCGAGGACGTAGCGAACGACACTTTTGCCCGGCTGCAGGAACAGTCCGGATCCACGATCAGCCTCCCGGAAGAAGCCTTGCGCGAACTTGCCCCGGCTGTGCGGTTCAGGGTCATTGCCAAGGCAGCAGCCGCCGTCGGCGGTCAACAGCCCAGCTACCGGCGCCTGCTCGCCGCCGAAATGCTGCTGCGCCGGCACGGATCGGCCGGACCGGTGGAGCTCCCCGGCGGCGTCAGCGTCTACCGGCTCCCCCTCGCGCAGCTGCTCGCCGACGGCCCGTCCGGCACCGGCGGGGTTCCCCGCCGGGGCGCCCGCTGTGGGAAGCTTGTATTCCGGCTTCAAAAACCGCCCCAAATATAGTCGACCCCGCATCTACACAGGAGTTATTGGTGGATTCAAACGACGTCCAGGCAGACCTCAAGCACGTTCTGTATTCCAAGGAACAGATCCAGACCCGGATCACCGAACTCGCTGCCCAGATCGACAAGGACTACGAAGGCCGCGATCTGCTGATCGTCGGCGTCCTCAAGGGCGCGGTGATGGTCATGGCCGACCTGGCCCGTGCCCTGCACAGCCACGTGTCCATGGACTGGATGGCCGTGTCCTCTTACGGCTCCGGTACGCAGTCCTCCGGCGTGGTCCGCATCCTCAAGGACCTCGACACCGACCTGATGGGCAAAGACGTCCTGATCGTCGAGGACATCATCGACTCCGGCCTCACCCTCTCCTGGCTCAAGACGAACCTTGAATCACGCGGCACGGCCTCGGTGGAAATCTGCACCGCCTTCCGCAAGCCAACGGCCGCCAAGGTCCAGATCGACGTCAAATATGTCGGCTATGACATCCCCAACGAATTCGTGGTGGGCTACGGACTGGACTACGCCGAAAAGTACCGCAACCTGGACTTCGTCGGCACCCTGGCGCCGCACGTCTACGAGTAGCCGGCCGGCGCCGCGGACTGCGGTTGCGCCGCCTCCGCCGGCCCGGCCGGCCCGCCATCCGGCGCGCCGGATGGCGGGCCCCGCTACGCCTACAGGGAACTTTTGCACTCGACCGTGCGTGACTCACTGGGACGGTGTATAGCTTGAAGCTGACTCAGCACCACACGCGCGCAGAATTCGGTCGCCGTGCCGCACTACCAGGAGGGACGGGGGCAGCCCCGATCAGATGAAAGCTAAGAGTTTCTTCAAAGGTCCGGGCATCTGGATTGTCGCTGTTATCGGCATGCTCCTGCTGGCCTTTGCCACCCTGGCTCCGGGTGGCTCCGCCCGGATTGATACGGACAAGGGCCTGGCGCTGCTGACTGAGGGCGGCAAGATCGAGCAGGCCAAGATCTTCGACGCGGAAAACCGCGTGGACCTGGTCCTGAAGGACAACCTGCAGGTCGACGGGCAGGACAAGGGCAAGAACATCCAGTTCTACTACGTCAACGCCCGCGCCGCCGACGTCGTCAAGGCTGTGACCGCTTCCAAGCCCCCGAGCGGCTACACGGACCAGCCGGTCGAGAACAACTGGTTCGCCGGGCTGTTCTCCCTCCTGATCCCGGTACTGCTGCTCGGTGTGCTCTTCTGGTTCCTGCTCTCCCGCATGCAGGGCGGCGGCTCCAAGGTCATGCAGTTCGGCAAGTCCAAGGCCAAGCTGGTCAACAAGGACATGCCGCAGGTGACCTTCAGCGACGTGGCCGGAGCCGACGAGGCCGTGGAGGAACTCGAAGAGATCAAGGAATTCCTGCAGGAACCGGCCAAGTTCCAGGCTGTCGGAGCCAAGATCCCCAAGGGCGTGCTGCTCTACGGCCCTCCCGGCACCGGCAAGACCCTCCTGGCCCGCGCGGTAGCCGGCGAATCCGGCGTACCCTTCTTCTCCATCTCCGGTTCGGACTTCGTGGAAATGTTTGTCGGCGTGGGCGCCTCCCGTGTCCGCGATTTGTTCGAACAGGCCAAGGCCAACGCGCCGGCCATCATCTTCGTGGACGAGATCGACGCCGTCGGACGTCACCGCGGTGCCGGCATCGGCGGCGGCAACGACGAACGCGAGCAGACCCTCAACCAGCTTCTCGTTGAAATGGACGGCTTCGACGTCAAGACCAACGTCATCCTGATCGCCGCCACCAACCGGCCCGACGTCCTCGACCCGGCCCTGCTGCGTCCGGGCCGCTTCGACCGCCAGATCTCCGTGGAGGCCCCCGACCTGATCGGCCGGGACCAGATCCTGTCGGTCCACGCGAAGGGCAAGCCGATGGCACCCGGCGTCGACCTGCGGGCCGTGGCGAAGAAGACGCCGGGCTACACCGGCGCGGACCTGGCCAACGTCCTCAACGAGGCCGCCCTGCTGACCGCCCGGTCCAACGCCAACCTGATCGACGACCGTGCCCTGGACGAGGCGATCGACCGCGTCATGGCCGGCCCACAGAAGCGCAGCCGCGTCATGAAGGAACATGAGCGCAAGGTCACCGCCTACCACGAAGGCGGTCACGCCCTGGTTGCCGCGGCACTGCGGAACTCGGCCCCGGTCACCAAGATCACCATCCTGCCCCGCGGCCGGGCCCTGGGCTACACCATGGTGGTCCCGGAGAATGACAAGTACTCCGTGACCCGCAACGAACTGCTCGACCAGATGGCCTATGCCATGGGCGGCCGGGTGGCCGAGGAGCTGGTCTTCCGCGACCCGTCCACCGGTGCGTCGAACGACATCGAGAAGGCCACCGGAATTGCCCGCCGGATGGTCACCGAGTTCGGCATGAGTGAGCGCGTCGGCGCCGTCCGCCTCGGCCAGGGCGGCGGCGAGCCCTTCCTGGGCCGCGACGCAGGCCACGAGCGCAACTACTCGGACCAGATCGCCTATATCGTCGATGAGGAGGTGCGCCGCCTGATTGACGGGGCCCACGACGAGGCCTATGCCATCCTCATCGAAAACCGTGACGTCCTTGATCAGCTGGCCCTCGAACTGCTCGAGCGCGAAACCCTGAACCAGGCCGAAATCGCGGAGGTCTTCGTCAATATCCGGAAGCGCGATTTCCGTGAGGTCTGGCTGTCCAAGGAGACCCGCCCCATCCGGGAGGCCGGCCCGGTGGAGTCACGCCGCGAGAAGGCCGAACGCGAAGCGCAGGAGGAGGCCACCGAGGCCCGCCTCACCGAGCCGCTGGACACCTTCCCGCCGCACGCCCAGGGAGTCTCCGGACAGGAGCCGTTCCAGGGCGGCGGTGTCACCGATCTCGGGCCTGATGGACGTCCCGGCTAAGCTTCTTCCGTGACTTCATTCAGCAACGACGACGACGCTCCCGCCACCGGTTCTTTGGCGGCGGGAGCTCAGGTTTCCGGTACCACCGTGGTGGACCATCCGCGGATCGAGGCTGCGGTCCGCGAGATCCTGCTGGCTATCGGGGAGGACCCGGACCGCAGCGGCCTGCTGGACACCCCGAAGCGGGTGGCCAAGGCGTACGCCGAGATGTTCGCCGGACTGCACCATGATCCGGCCGAAATCCTCGGGACCACCTTCGACCTGGACCACGAGGAACTGGTCCTGGTCAAGGACATCCCGTTCTACTCCACCTGCGAGCACCACCTCGTCCCGTTCCACGGCGTGGCCCACGTCGGCTACATCCCCTCGCGCGAGGGCAAGGTCACCGGCCTGAGCAAGCTGGCGCGGCTGGTGGACATGTTCGCCCGGCGCCCGCAGGTCCAGGAACGGCTGACCACCCAGATCGTCGAAGCTCTCGTCACCCACCTCAAACCGCGCGGCGCGATCGTGGTCGTCGAATGCGAACATCTCTGCATGTCCATGCGCGGCATCCGCAAGCCCGGCGCCAAGACCGTCACCAGCGCAGTACGCGGGCAACTCCATGACCCGGCCACCCGCGCCGAGGCCATGAGCCTCATCATCGGAAGGTAAGAACACTGACTATGGACTCCCTAGCTGCAGCCCCGGGCACCGGTCCCGCCACCTCGCCCCTTCCCGTCATGCGCAAAGCACGCCCGGCAGCGAATTTTAAGGATTTACCCACGGACCGGACACTCGTGATGGGCATCCTCAATGTCACCCCCGATTCGTTCAGCGACGGCGGCCACCACGCCACCGCAGACGCCGCCATCGCCGCGGGCCTGCGGATGTTCTACAGCGGCGCGGACATCATCGACGTCGGCGGCGAATCCACCCGTCCAGGCGCCACCGGAGTCAGCGCCCAGGAAGAGCAGGAGCGGGTCCTGCCCGTGATTACTGCCCTGGCCAAGGCCGGTGCCCTGATCAGCATCGACACGACCCACGCCGTCACCGCGGCGGCCGCCCTGGCCGCCGGCGCCACAATCATCAACGACGTCTCCGGCCTCACCATGGAACCCGAGATGGCGGAGCTCGTGGCCCGCAGCAAGGCCCCCTACATCCTCACGCACCGCCGCGGGAACGCCAGCACCATGGATTCCCTGACCGAGTACGGAAACGTCGCCGAGGACGTCGCGGCGGAACTCGCCGGCGTCCGGGACAAGCTCTACGCCGCGGGCGTCGCCCCGGAGCAGATCATCGTGGACCCGGGGTTGGGCTTCGCCAAAACCGATGTGCAGAACTGGGAACTGCTCAGGCATCTGGACGTGCTGCAGGGCATGGGCCACAAGGTCCTGGTCGCAGCCTCGCGCAAGCGTTTCCTGGGCAGCCTCCTGATCGTCGCCGGCAAAGCCGCGCCGCCGGCCGAACGGGACGCCGCCACCGCAGCTGTCACCGCCATCAGCGCCTACCGGGGTGTCTGGGCGGTCCGCGTGCACGACGTCGGCCCCACCCTTGACGCCGTCAAGGTCGCCGCCCGGATGACCGCCGGGACACCGGGCGCCGCGCCCGGCCACAACTGAACCGGCAGCCATCATGGACCAGATCACGCTGAGCGGTGTCACCGCCGTCGGCCATCACGGGGTGTTTGATTTTGAGCGGCGCAACGGCCAGCCGTTCGTCGTCGATGCCGTGCTGCACCTGGACTTCAGCCGGGCCGCCGCGTCCGACAATGTCCTGGACACCGCCCACTACGGTGAAGTGGCCGATAGTATCCGGGGCTGGATCACCGGGGAGCCGCTGAACCTGATCGAGGCGCTGGCCGTGCGGATCGCCGAGGACGTGCTGCGGCGGTTCCCGGTGGCCGCGGTCGACATCACCGTGCACAAACCCAACGCCCCCATCGAAGTCGAGTTCGGCGACGTTTCCGTCAGCGTCCACCGGACCCGGCAGGGGCAGCCATGAATTACACCCGGGCCGTGCTGGCGCTCGGCAGCAACCTGGGGGAGCGCAGCGATACCCTCTCGTCCGCGGTTGCGGACCTGGTCGACCCGCCCGAGGTCCGTCTCCTGGCCATCTCACCGATCGTGCAGACGAAGGCTGTGGGCGGGCCGCCGGGCCAGCCGGACTTCCTGAACATGGTGATCGCCGTCGAAACCAGCCTCTTACCGGAGGAGCTGCTGCGGCACTGCCAAGCTGTGGAACAGAAGCACCTGCGGGTACGTGGGGTGCGCTGGGGCCCGCGCACCCTGGACGTGGACATCATCACGTACGGGGACCTGGCCTCTCCCGATCCGGAGCTGACGCTTCCCCATCCGCGCGCCGCGGAGCGGGCCTTTGTGCTGTACCCCTGGTCACTCATCGATCCCGCGGCCGAACTGAACGGCGAACGCGTGGGCGACCTCGCCGCCCGGGCCGCCGACTTCGCCGACCTCGTGCCTTTCGACGGCTTCGGCGAGCCGCACGGCGTGGCCGGAGCGGAGTCATGAAGCTGACCAGCCCCCTGCTGCTGCTGGTCATTGGCGTGGCCGTGGGAGTCATGGGCTGGCTCGCCGCCCTGCTGACCACCCGGTACAGCCTCAATACCCCGGTGCTGCCGGTGACCGGGCTGATCACCATGGGCGTGATCGTGGCGCTTACCCTGGTGCTGGGGGTCCGGGTGCTCCGCTGGCGCAGCGGCAGGAAGAAAACAATGCTCAACCCGATCCTGGCCGCGTGGACGCTTGTCCTCGCGCAGGCCTGCGC
Organism: Pseudarthrobacter sp. HLT1-7; assembly: GCF_059383435.1. NCBI lineage: Bacteria > Bacillati > Actinomycetota > Actinomycetes > Micrococcales > Micrococcaceae > Pseudarthrobacter > Pseudarthrobacter sp. HLT1-7. The sequence continues at coordinate 21,661 of NZ_JBWZCH010000001.1, forward strand.
CTACACCGGTGCCGTGCTGCTGGGCTGGCACGTGGGGATCTTCGTTGACCAGCTACGGCTCTGGAACCTCCGCAGCGACCAGAGCCTCACCTGGCAGGCCCTGATCATGGCAGCCGGCGGCCTGGCCATGATTGTGGTGGGGCTGGTGGTGGAACGGTTCTGCCGGATTCCCCCGGAAGACGGCGACGCCGGCACGGCACCCGGCCTGCAGGAAAAGCGTAAACCCAAAACGGAAGGCGAATATGCGTACCGAGGCGATTGATCCGCCGGGCATCGATTGGCTGCGGGTTTCCCCGAAGTACATCACAGTCCGGATGGCCGGCTGGGCGATCGGCAACGCCATCGCCGTCGCCGTCCTCTCCCTGCCGCTGGTCCTGGTTCTCAGCGGAGCATGGACGTGGCCGCCGCTCTGGCTGGCGGTCACGGTTCCCGCTGCGATGCTGCTCCTGGCCCTGTGGCGGCTGGTGCTCATCCCGCGGCAGGTGCGTTCAATCGGCTACGCCGAGCGAGAGGACGATCTGCTCATCCGCCAGGGCATCTTCTTCCAGCGCACCCTCGTGGTGCCCTACGGCCGCATGCAGTACGTCGACATCGGCGCCGGGCCGGTGGAACGCGGCCTGGGCCTGTGCACCCTGAAGCTGCACACAGCATCAGCCGGCACCCGCGCGGAAATCCCGGGCCTGCCCGCCGGGGAGGGCGCGCGGCTCCGCGAGCAGCTCTCCGCCCGCGGCGAAGCCCGGCTGGCCGGGCTGTGACGGGGCGGCCGTGAACGGGCCTGCTGCGAACGGGCCTGCCGTGAACGCGGGCGCTACCGGCGTGGCACCGACCTCCGGCGCGACCTCCGGCGCCGGGGGTGCGGCAACGCCCGACGGCGCGTGGCTGCGCGTGCATCCGGCCTCGCCGTTCGTCCGCGGCTGGTTTGCGCTGGCCGCGATCGGGTTCTTCGTGGGCCGCGACACCTTCGAGCGGATGCTCCGGGGTGGTCCGCTCATCGACGAGGAGGCCGCGGGCCGGGCGCCCTGGCTCCTGGTCGGCGGCGGTGCCGTGCTGCTGCTCGCCGTTCTCGGCTTCGTCCTGAGCTGGTACTTCACCCGCTATCAGGTGGCGGGGGGCTACGTCCGGGTCAACACCGGCTTCCTCTTCAAGCAGCAGCGGCAGGCCCGGCTGGACCGGGTCCAGGCGATCGACATCGTGCAGCCGCTGCTGGCCCGGATTTTCGGCCTGGCCGAACTCAAATTCGAGGTGGCCGACGCCGGTGAGTCCGCGGTACGGCTGGCATACCTTCGGATGGACGAGGCCCGGCAGCTCCGGGCCACCATCCTGGCCCGCGCGGCCGGTGTGGTGCCCGATCCCGAACGCCCGGAGGCCGCTGCCGCGGAGGCGCCCGAATACGCCGTGCTCACCGTCCCGCCCCGGCGCCTGGTCGGTTCCCTGCTGCTGAGCGAACAGAGCGTGGGCGTCGCGCTGGGCGCGGTGGCCTCCGTGGTGCTGTCCGCCGTCACCGAGAACCGCGGCTTCTTTTTCTACCTCATCCCGGCCGGCCTGGGCCTCGTGGCCGCCTACTGGTCCTCGTTCAACAAGGGCTACAACTTCACCGCCGCCATCTCCCCGGACGGAATCCGGCTGCGCTACGGGCTGCTGGACACCCAGGCGCAAACCTTGCCGCCGGGCCGGATCCAGGCGTTGCGGGTCAGTCAGCCGCCGCTTTGGCGGATCTTCGGCTGGTACCGGATCCAGGTCAGCGTGGCCGGGTACGGCGCCGCCGGCAGCAACGGCGAAAGTTCATCCCGGACCACGCTCCTGCCGGTGGGGACCTTCCCGGAGGTGCTCACCATGCTGTCCCTGGTTCTTCCCGATCCCGGCACTCCCGACCCTGTCCGCGTCTTCACGGCCGGCATCAACGGCCTGGCCAACGCTTCCGCTGCTGCCGCTCCCGGTGCCGGTCGGGCGGACGACGGCGGTTTCGTCACCACGCCGCGGCGTGCGCGGCGGCTGGCGCCGCTGGGCTGGCGGCGCAACGGCTTCACCGCCACGGACACGGCGCTGCTGATCCGTTCGGGCCGCTGGTGGCGGCACCTCGTGCTGGTTCCGCACCAGCGCACGCAGTCCATGGCCTTGCAGCAGGGCCCGCTGGCCCGCCGCTTCGGCGTGGCAGACCTCGTCCTGCACACCACGGCCGGTCCGGTGGCTCCGAGGCTCATCCAGGCCGGCCTCGACGAGGGCAGGGCACTGCTCGAGGCACAATCCGCCAGGGCCCGCGCGGCCAGGAAACGGCAGACCAGCGAGCACTGGCTCGTCCAGGTCCGTCCGCTCGTGGTGGAGCCAGCCCCGGTGGTTAAACCAGTCCCGGTGGCTGGACCCGCCCCGGTGGTTGGGTCAGGCGAAACCGGGCCCACCGAAGCCCCGGCGCCCGATGAACCCGAGCACCGGGCGGAGCCCGGCCGCGGCACGCCTGATCACCGGGAAGACCTCAGCGATACGGAAGGCCCGCGACATGGCTAAGCCAGGACGCCTCGGCGTCGGAATCATCGGTGCCGGCAAGGTCGGCGCCGTCCTCGGGGCGGCCCTGCGCGGCGCCGAACACGCCGTCGTCGGCGTCTCCGCGGTGTCGGATACCAGCCGTGAACGCGCGGAAACCCTGCTTCCCGGCGTACCGGTGCTGGACGTGCAGGACATCATCGAGCGCGCCGAACTGGTGCTCCTGGCAGTACCCGACGATGCACTCGGCCCGCTCGTGGAAGGCCTGGCGAAACTCGGCGCCTGGCAGCCCGGGCAGCTGGTGGCACACACCTCGGGCCGCTTCGGCGTGGGGATCCTGCACCCGGTCCGCTCCGTTGGTGCCATCCCACTGGCGCTGCACCCCGCGATGACGTTCACCGGCATGAGCCTGGACCTCACCCGGTTGCTCGACTGCACCTTCGGCGTCACGGCCGACGCCGCGATGCTGCCGATCGCGCAGGCCCTCGTCGTGGAGATGGGTGCGGAGCCCGTCGCCATCGCCGAGGCCGACCGCACCCTCTACCACGCGGCCCTGGCGCACGGCTCGAACCACCTTGTGACCCTCGTCGCCCAGGCCGCCCAACTGCTCCAGGACGTCGGCGTCGACGCCCCGGACCGCATGCTGGGACCGCTGCTGCGCGCCACCCTGGAAAACGCCCTCGCCTCGGGCGAATTGGCCCTCACCGGGCCCGTGGCCCGCGGGGACACCGGCACGGTGGCCGCGCACGCCGAGGCCCTGCGGGAGTACGACGGCGGTGCCGGCGGCGATATTCTGGAGGCATACCTGGCCATGGCGCGGGCCACCGCCCGACGGGCCGAATGCCGCGGGCGGCTGTTGCCGGACCAGCTCGAGGGCATCCGCCGGGCGCTTGAGGGCCCGGACCGTGATGGCCCGCAACCCTAAGGAAGGTCCATAAACTTGGCGATCCAACTCGTGACGACGGCTGCCCGGCTCCGCACCGAAAGCGCCCGCCTACTCGCGCAGAAAAGCGGCAGCTCGCAGGGTCTGGTGCCCACCATGGGCGCCCTCCACGAGGGACATGCCCAACTGGCGCGCACCGCCGTCGCCCAGAACGACGTCGTGGTGGTCAGCATCTTCGTCAATCCGCTGCAGTTCGACGAGGCCGCTGACCTGGAACGATACCCCCGCACTCTGGCCGCGGACCTGTCCCTGCTCGACGCCGAGGGCGTGGACCTGGTGTTCGTGCCGAGCATCGACGAGGTCTACCCCGACGGGGCGCCGAAGGTCCGGATCGCCGCGGGACCGATGGCCGAGAAATGGGAAGGTGCGGTCCGCCCCGGGCATTTCGACGGCGCCCTGACGGTTGTGGCCAAGCTGCTGCACTTCGGCATGCCCGGCGCGGCCGCCGGCACAGGACTGCCGGACTACCGGGCGTACTTCGGCCAGAAAGACGCCCAGCAACTGGCCCTGGTCAAGCGTATGGTGGCGGACCTTAACTTCCCGGTGGAAATCGTTGCGGTGCCGATCGTGCGTTCCGCGGACGGGCTGGCACTCTCCAGCCGCAACCGGTTCCTTTCGGCGGAAGAACGCGAGGCTGCCCTGGTGCTGTCCCGGGCGCTGCGCCTGATCGAGGAACGGGCCAACGCCCACGAGCCGCTGGACCTGGAATCCGCGCAGGCGCTTGTGGCATCGCAGCCACTCGTGGAACTGGACTACTTCGACGTGGTGGATCCGGGCACGCTGGATCCGCTGGCCGAGAACTGCCGGGACACACCGTTCCGCGGCGAGGGCCTGGCACTCCTCGCGGCCACGGTCGGCCCGGTCCGGCTGATCGACAATATTCCGCTGAACTCGTAAACGAAGCAACGCGGGGTCACTTAGCGCCCATGCCGACGCCATCAATGGGCCGGATCTGACCCCGCGTAGCATTTTCGGGGTCCGCTCATCGTGGGCTGGCCTTGTCTCGACTGCAGAGTCAGATAGTCACGGGTTGGTGACCACATGACGACGTTCCTGCCCAGTTGCTCGGGTCCGGAACCCGTTTCAACCCCAGGGAACCCCGGGATTCCGCGGGTGCCGGCGGGTGCGCGTGGAAGTAACTGGGCGGGAGCGTCGTGCCGGAGCCGGGGACCCCCTGGCGGCCATTTTGGCGAACCGTTGGCGTCCTCAACTGAAGTCACGCCAGCTACGACAGGAAGATCCATGGTTGTGGAGGGACTCCATGTGGGAGCGGTTGGTGTGCATCGCAGCTGATGTCGCCGCCCCGACCTAAAGCGGACCCGAAGCCGCCACAAACGGAAATCCTGGCGGAGCGGGAATTACGCCAGGGGATCGTCTGTTGGCACATACAGTGGACACCAGCACGCAGCCACATCCGGACCCATTTGCCGGACCCCATTTCCGCACTTCCAGAGGGAACCCCCATGTCTACAGACGTCTCTACAAAGGCCGGCGGCGATCCCGAGCAGGCCGTCCCGACCCACGCCGTCCAGACCAAGGCGGCCGGGAAGAAGCCCGCGGCGCGGCCGGCGAAGATGTCCAGGGAGTCGGTCACCATCATCGCCACGCTGCTGGTGGCCACGTTCGTGGTGATCCTCAACGAGACCATCATGAACGTCGCCCTCCAGCGGCTGATGGTGGAGCTTGGGGTCAACGCGCCCACCGTGCAGTGGCTGTCCACGGGCTTTATGCTCACCATGGCCGTGGTGATCCCCACGACGGGTTTCATCCTGCAGCGTTTGTCAACCCGCGCCGTCTTTATGCTGGCCATGGGCCTGTTCTCCGGCGGCACGCTGCTCGCGGCACTGGCTCCGGGATTCGAAATCCTCCTGCTGGCCCGGATCGTCCAGGCCAGCGGCACGGCGATCATGCTGCCCCTGCTGATGACCACCATCCTCACCCTGGTCCCCGTGTCGCGCCGCGGCCTGGTGATGGGAAACGTCAGCATCGCCATCTCGGTGGCGCCGGCCATGGGCCCCACCGTTTCCGGCCTGATTCTGGAGCACTTTTCCTGGCGCTTTTTGTTCGTCTTTGTCCTGCCGATCGCCCTCGCCGCGTTCGCCATCGGCGCCCGGTATCTGACGAACATCGGTGAAAAGGAGAAGACCCGGCTTGATGTCCTGTCCGTGCTGCTGACAGTTCCCGCTTTCGGTGGCCTGGTGTACGGACTCAGCCAGATCGGTGGCGGCCAGGGCGGGACGGGTTCCGCCGCCGTGGCGGCGCTGGCCATCGGCGCCGTGGCCATGCTGGCGTTTGTGCTCCGGCAGTTGAGGCTGCAGAAGTCCGATGCGCCCCTGCTGGACCTGCGCGCGTTCAGCTTCCGGATGTTCACGGTGTCCGTGCTCCTGCTCGTGGTCGCCATGATCGCACTGTTCGGCGCGGTGATCCTCCTGCCCCTTTACCTGCAGGAGATCCGCGGGCTGACGTCGCTGGAGACAGGCCTCACCCTGCTGCCCGGCGGCCTCGCCATGGGCCTGCTGGGCCCGGTCATCGGCCGGCTCTTTGACAAGGTTGGCCCGCTGCCGCTCACGGTCACAGGATCGACGCTGCTGGTGCTGGCCTTGTTCCAGTTCTCCCTGCTGGACGCGGCCACGCCGGTCGGCTGGATCATCGCGCTGCACGTGGGCTTCAGCCTGGGGCTGGCGCTGATTTTCACGCCGGCGTTCACCACGGGGTTGAATCCGCTGCCGCCGCACCTCTACTCCCACGGTTCGGCCATTTTGAGCACCCTGCAGCAGGTGGCGGGGGCTGCCGGAACAGCGCTGCTGGTCTCCATCTACGCCGTCGTGTCCGCGACTTCCGGAATCGTCGCCGGCATGCACACGGCGTTCCTGACGGCGTCCGCCATAGCCCTCGCCGCCGTCGTGCTGGCCGCCCTGATGCGCAAGACCGCCGCAACGGAACACCCCGCCTCCCACTAGCCTGATTAACCCCAACGCGGGGTCACTTAGCGCCCGTCCGGAGGTCCGGAATGGGCGCTAAGTGACCCCGCGTTGCTTTTTGGGGTGGGCTAGCTTGCGAAGAACTCGCTCAGTTCGGCGATGAGCTTGTCCGGTGCCTTGTTGACGCCGTCGTGCCCCATGCCCGGCAGGATCGTGTAGCTGGAGCCGGAAAGCACGTCGTGGATCTGGGCGCAGGCCACGCCGAAGTACGCCGGACTCTTCTCACCCACAATAATGAGCGTCTCCAGCGGCAGTGCGAGGAACGGCTCGGCGGGCATGTCGGCGGCGATGATCGCCTTGATCTCGCGGACGCCGGTCTGCATAAGCTCGCGCATCTGCTTGCCGATCGGGGTACCTGAGGCGAGCTTGTTGGCCAGCGTCAGCATGGACAGCGGCATCCGGGACAGGGCACGGCCGGTCTCGAGGCCCTTGAGCAGGACGGCGAGGGCCCGGTCATCGTCACCGGCGGCCGTCGCCCGCTCGTATTCGGTGGTCCAGTCCGCGGTGACGCTGTGGTTCACGGACACCGCGGGGTCGTACACCGCCAGTCGCTCCACCGGGAGGGTGCGGGCGGCGTGCAGTGCCACTGCCCCGCCGAAGCTGTGGCCAAAGACGTCCGTGCTGGAGGTGTGTTTCATCACCGCATCCAGGTCGTGGATGTCCGCATCCAGGGTGTAGTCCTCCGGCTGCGGGGAGGAGGAGCCGCGGCCGCGCCGGTTGAAGGAATGGACCGGCCGCCCCAGCGAAGCGCTGAGTTTCTGGGCGAAACGGTTGTAGTCGGCGGCTGTCACCATTGAGGCCGGCACGACGACGACGCCGGAACCCGCCGAGGCGAGCTCGGCACCGGTGCTGAAAAGCTCGATGGTTCCGCCGTCGGGGGTTCTGATGTTCTCGCGGGTCATGCTCCGAGCCTATCCGAGGCCGTAGCTACCGAGTAGTAGGGCCCCCGCCGATCCGGAAACGTCAGTTGCCCAGCCGCCCGTCGGAGACCTCGAGGTAGCAGGATCCGCAGAGCGACTCGTACCGGACATCCTGGCCGTCGATGGCGATCTGGTCGCCGTCGAACACCACATGGTCCCCGATCCGGCGGGTGTTGAAGATCGCCTTGCGGCCGCAGCGGCAGATCGTCTTGAGTTCCTCGAGGGTGTGGGCGATCTCCAGGAGCCGGAGCGAGCCCGGAAACGCCCGGGTACGGAAATCGGTGCGGATGCCATAGGCGAGCACCGGTACCTGGTCCAGGACTGCGATGCGGAACAGGTCGTCCACCTGGGCCGGTTCAAGGAACTGCGCCTCATCCACCAGCAGGCACGCCACGGGCCGGGTGTCCACATGCTCCAGCAGGGCCTCGGGATCGTCGCCGTGCGCCCGGGCGGAGAACAGCTCCCGGGCGGACGCCCCGGCCGGGATGAGGAAGTCCACCGAGCGGGTCATGCCGAGGCGGGACACGACGTCGGAATCGCCCTTGGTATCGACGTCCGGCTTGGCCAGCAGGACCCGCTGGCCCCGCTCCTCGTAGTTGAAAGCGGCCTGCAGCAGGCCCGTGGACTTGCCGGAGTTCATCGCGCCGTAGCGGAAGTAGAGCTTGGCCAAGGGGGTCCTTTCGAAAGGGTCGCCCACCGATTCTACGGCTGGCACCCGGCGTCCCGGCCCGGCCCGGGCACGGCGACGGCATCCCGGCCCGGGCACGACGACGGCGCCGGGCTGTCGCTTTGTGCACCACGCCCCGGGCGGGTGACGGGCGGGTGACGGCGGTTGCCGGGCGGGCAGGACCCGTGCGGCCTGATCTCCCGGTAAACTTGGGGATTGTGACTTCCCAAAACACCTCCGCCCCGAATACCGCCGCCGAGCACCACGACGCCAGCGAACAGACGCGCATCCGGATGGAGAAGCGCGCCAAGCTGATTGAGCGCGGCATCGAGGCGTATCCGGTGGGAGTTGAGCGCACCCATTCACTGGCTGAAATCCGGGAGAAGTACGCGCACCTCCAGCCCGACGAAACCACCGGACACGACGTCGGTGTGACCGGCCGCATCGTCTTCATCCGCAACACCGGCAAGCTTTGCTTCGCCACCCTCCAGGAGGGCGGTATGGACGGCAAGGCCGTCCGGCTGCAGGTCATGCTGAGCCTGGCCAACATCGGCGAGGAAGCGCTCGCCGACTGGAAGGCCCTCGTGGACCTGGGTGACCATGTCTCCATCAAGGGCGAGGTCATCTCCTCCCGCCGCGGGGAGCTCTCTGTTTTGGCCGGGTCCTGGACCATGGCGTCCAAGGCGCTCCGCCCGCTTCCCGTGCTGCACGCCGAGCTCAATGAGGAAACCCGCGTCCGCCAGCGCTACGTGGACCTCATCGTCCGCGACGAAGCCCGCGAAATGGTCTACACCCGGGCCGCGATCACCCGCTCGATCCGCGAAACCCTGCACCGCCAGGGCTACGTCGAGGTGGAGACCCCTATGCTGCAGCTGATCCACGGCGGCGCCACAGCCCGGCCGTTCGAGACGCATATGAACGCCTTCGACCAGAAGATGACACTCCGCATCGCCACCGAGCTGTATCTTAAGCGCACCGTCGTCGGCGGGATCGACCGCGTCTACGACATGGGCCGGGTGTTCCGCAACGAAGGCGTGGACTCCACCCACAGCCCGGAATTCACGACGCTGGAGAGCTACGAGGCCTGGGCCGACCAGTTCGTGATGGCGGACCGGATCAAGGAACTCATCCTCGACGCCGCCGACGCCGCCGGGGTGGGCCGGGTGCTGCAGACCGAAGCCGGCGAGATCAACCTCGACGGCGACTGGGCCTGGCTGGCGGTGTACCCGGGACTGTCCGAGTTCGTGGGCCAGGAAGTCACCCTGGACACCACCGTCCCGGAGCTGCTGGTGCTCGCCGCAGAGCACGACGTCAAGATCGACGCCGACTGGGACGCCGAGAAGCTCGTCGTGGAGCTCTTCGGTGAACTCGTCGAGCCGACCCTGCTCAACCCCACCTTCGTCTACGACTACCCGCCCTCCGCGCAGCCGCTGGCCCGCCAGAACCGCAAGGATGACCGGCTGATCGAGGCCTGGGACCTCATCATTGGCGGCATGGAGCGTGGCACGGCATTTTCAGAACTGATCGACCCGGTGATCCAGCGCGAGCGGCTCACCGAGCAGTCCCGCCGCTCAGCCGCCGGCGACGTTGAGGCCATGCAGCTGGACGAGGACTTCCTCCGCGCACTTGAATACGGCGCGCCGCCCATGGGCGGAATCGGCCTGGGCATCGACCGGCTGGTGATGCTCTTCACCGGCGCAGGCATCCGCGAGACCATCCTGTTCCCCCTCCTGAAGCCCGAAGGAAACTGAGCATGGAGTACATCGCCGTATTGTTGCCCTCCGTCGTCGTCGGCCTTATTTTCTGGTTCGCGATGAAATCTATTTTCAATGCCGACAAATCGGAGCGCCAGGCCGAAGCGCGCGCCCAGGCGGAAGCCGAGGGAAAGGCCCAGGAGACGGATACCGTTCGCGAAGACGGTCATTCCGGCGGCCCGAACAAATAGCGGCCCATTCCATCCTTTGGATTTCCTTTAGAGAATCTTTACCGCTTTGACTCACGGCCGTAAAGCGGAGGATACTTTCAGCAGATACATCCTGCTTTTGTAAATCCTCATCCTCATTGGAAAGAGAGTCTTTAATGGCACAGAAGGTAAAAATCATCCTCGTAGATGACCTGGATGGGGGATCCGCGGACGAGACTGTCCGGTTCGGCGTTGATGGTGTCAGCTACGAAATTGACCTGTCGTCGGATAATGCGGCGGAACTCCGCTCTGCAGTTGAGCGCTTTGTTTCACATGCACGCAAGACCTCCGGCGGCCGTGCCACGCGCACCAAGGTCATGAGCGGCCGCAACCAGAACTCCGCGCAGATCCGTCAGTGGGCCCGCGACAACGGCTACTCGGTAAACAGCCGGGGACGTATCCAGGCCGAAATTCAAGAAGCGTACCATAAAGCGAATTCCTAGGCGGATGCCGCTGCTGTAACAACGATGCCCCTGCCTTCGGGCCGGGGCATCGTCGGTTGGGCGGCGGACTTTTGCCGCCGGTGCCGCCGACGCCGGTAGCCGCCGACGTTGATGCCGACGCCGGCCGCTGGCCAGGGTTGATGCGACGTCGTGGGAAGTGGTTGGATTCCGGCGACTTGGCGCGCGGTTGGCGGTGTTCGTGATTTGGCTAGCCGGTGGAGGCTGATGGCGAGGTTCCGCAGCGGGGCCGTGAGCCGGGGCCGTGAGCCGGGGCGCGCCGGTTGCGCTGTCGGCGTGGGCCGGTTGTGGGCGCCCATTCGCCACAGATGGCCGGTTCGAGACCGTCATCCCGGCCATCTGCGGCGAATCGGTGGCATGCGGCCGCCCCGCCGGCCAGCAGGTCCCGAAGGATCTGCCGGCCCGCAGCCACAAAGCCCCGCCGCTGGACATGCGCAGCAGCGGGGTTGCTGCGTGCGTCCTTGCTCCTGAAATCTTTTTTGTAGCCCCGGGTGACGACGTTCCAGCCCAGTTACTCGGTTCCGGAACCCGTGCCGGCCCCCTGTCAGACCCGGGATTCCGCGGGTGCCGGCCGGTGCGCGTGGAAGCAACGTGGAAGCAACTGGGCAGGAGCGTCGAGCCGGAGCCCGGGAACCTCCATAACAAGGACCCGCTCAGGCTTCTGGATCAGCGCCGGGCGCCGCCCGTGCTGTGCCGCCTGTGCAGCGCTGGTCGGTCGCGCCGGCCCCACAGGCGGGCAGCCTTCGGGCCCCCGTGGTAGCCGCCGTCGGGTCGCCGTGTGACGCGGGGATGGCGCCCCGGTTTCCCCTGTGGCGAACAAGCCCCAAATCCGGAAGCCAGCCACGTAGCATCAAAGTACGTCGTAGCTAGGAGTGTGGCGAAAATGTTTGAGCGATTTACGGACCGTGCCCGTCGCGTAGTTGTGCTTGCCCAAGAAGAGGCACGCATGCTGAACCACAATTACATTGGTACCGAACACATCCTCTTGGGTCTGATCCATGAAGGTGAAGGTGTTGCCGCCAAAGCCCTTGAGTCCTTGAGCATTTCGCTCGACGGCGTCCGGGAGCAGGTACAGGAGATCATCGGCCAGGGCCAGCAGGCCCCGTCCGGCCACATCCCCTTCACGCCGCGAGCCAAGAAAGTGCTGGAACTCTCCCTGCGCGAGGCCCTGCAGCTCGGCCATAACTACATCGGCACCGAGCACATCCTGCTCGGCCTCATCCGCGAGGGTGAGGGTGTTGCCGCCCAGGTGCTGGTCAAGCTCGGTGCGGACCTCAACCGTGTCCGCCAGCAGGTGATCCAGCTGCTCTCGGGTTACCAGGGCAAGGAAACCACCGGCGCTGGCGTTGGCCCGGGCCAGGCGGAAGGAACTCCCGCCGGTTCCGTCGTCTTGGACCAGTTCGGCCGCAACCTGACCCAGGCTGCCCGCGAAAACAAGCTGGACCCTGTAATCGGCCGCGAATCCGAGATGGAACGCGTCATGCAGATCCTGTCCCGCCGGACCAAGAACAACCCGGTGCTTATTGGTGAGCCCGGCGTCGGCAAGACCGCCGTCGTCGAGGGCCTCGCCCAGGCGATTGTCCGGGGTGACGTCCCGGAGACCATCAAGGACAAGCAGCTGTACACCCTGGACCTCGGGTCCCTGGTGGCCGGCTCCCGCTACCGCGGCGACTTCGAGGAGCGCCTCAAGAAGGTCCTCAAAGAGATCCGGACCCGCGGCGACATTATCTTGTTCATCGATGAAATCCATACCCTCGTGGGTGCCGGCGCAGCCGAAGGTGCCATCGATGCGGCCTCGATCCTGAAGCCGATGCTGGCCCGCGGGGAGCTCCAGACCATCGGCGCCACCACGCTGGATGAGTACCGGAAGCATATCGAGAAGGATGCCGCCCTGGAACGCCGCTTCCAGCCGATCCAGGTCAAGGAACCCTCTGTCGCGCACACGATCGAGATCCTCAAGGGACTCCGGGACCGGTACGAGGCACACCACCGCGTCACTATCACCGACGGCGCCCTCGCGGCGGCCGCGAGCCTGTCGGAACGCTACGTATCGGATCGTTTCCTGCCGGACAAGGCAATTGACCTGATCGATGAGGCCGGCGCCCGGCTGCGCATCCGCAGGATGACAGCCCCGCCGGAGCTCAAGGTCATGGACGAGAAGATTGCCGCGATGAAGCTGGAGAAGGAATCCGCGATTGATGCGCAGGACTTCGAGGGTGCCGCCTCGCTGCGCGACAAGGAGCAAAAGCTCATTGCCGAGCGGGCCGAGAAGGAACGCCAGTGGAAGACCGGCGGCATGGATGACATCTCCGAAGTTGATGAGGATCTCATCGCGGAGGTGCTCGCGAACTCGACCGGCATTCCGGTCTTCAAGCTGACGGAGGAAGAATCCTCGCGGCTGCTCAAGATGGAAGACGAGCTGCACAAGCGGGTCGTCGGCCAGGATGAGGCCATCAAGTCCCTGTCCCAGGCGATCCGCCGCACCCGTGCAGGCCTCAAGGACCCGAAGCGGCCGGGCGGCTCGTTCATCTTCGCCGGCCCCACGGGCGTCGGCAAGACCGAGCTGGCCAAGGCACTTGCCGAGTTCCTGTTCGGCGATGAAGACGCGCTGATCACCCTGGACATGTCCGAGTACTCGGAGAAGCACACAGTGTCCCGCCTATTCGGCGCCCCTCCGGGCTATGTGGGCTACGAGGAAGGCGGACAGCTGACCGAGAAGGTCCGCCGTCGTCCGTTCTCCGTGGTCCTGTTCGACGAGGTGGAGAAGGCACACGCCGATCTCTTCAACTCGCTGCTGCAGATTCTGGAAGACGGCCGGCTGACCGACTCCCAGGGACGCGTGGTTGACTTCAAGAACACTGTGATCATCATGACTACGAACCTCGGCACCCGGGATATCTCCAAGAGTGTGGCCACCGGCTTCCAGTCCGGTACGGACACGCAGACCGGCTACAACCGGATGCGGGCCCGCGTCACGGAGGAGCTCAAGCAGCACTTCCGCCCCGAGTTCCTGAACCGTGTTGACGACGTTGTGGTCTTCCCGCAGCTGACCCAGGACGAAATCATCGAGATCGTGGACATGTTTGTTGGACGGCTGGAGAAGCGGCTGAAGGACAAGGACATGGGCATCGAGCTCACATCTGCGGCCAAGGTGCTGCTGGCAACCCGCGGCTACGATCCCGCCATGGGTGCCCGGCCGCTGCGCCGCACCATCCAGCGCGAGATCGAGGACCAGCTCTCCGAGAGGATCCTCTTCGGCGAGCTCAACGCCGGCGACATCGTGGTGGTGGGTGTGGACGGCGAAGGAGACGACGCCAAGTTCACCTTCGCCGGCACTTCCAAGCCGGTCATCCCGGAGATCGCGCCTAGCGTCTAGGTACTGACTCAAAGGCCCCGTCCACTCCTGCAAGGGAGCGGGCGGGGCCTTTCTGTCTGCGCTGCCGGCCGAACCACTGTCCCGGTGCCGCCCGGCGGCCGCCGGCACCCGCCACCTTGGCCCCAGCGGCCGCCGTCCGAGTCTGAAAGTAGTGTTTCACTCTTAGTGAACCCGGTGTGATCGGGGTCATAGGAGGTGTTGAATCGGTGCATGACTTCCATCGGTTCAGAGACCCTGAGCGAAAAACCCGAGACACCCTTCCACGATCTGGACCACTACCTCGCCATCCCGAGGGTGAGCGGCCTGGCGTTGAGCCCCGACGGCGGGCGCTTGGTCACCACCGTGGCCACCCTCAACGCCAAGGGAGCCGACTATGGAACAGCCCTGTGGGAGCTGGATCCTGAAGGGCTCCAACAGGCCCGCAGGATCACCCGCAGTGCGAAGGGGGAGGCAGGGGCCGTTTTCGCCGCCAGTGGTGATCTCTACTTCACCTCCGCCCGCCCGGATCCGGAGAGCCCCGAGGCTGATCCGGTCAACGCCCTGTGGATGCTCCCGGTAGGCGGCGGGGAGGCGCGGGTGGTGCTCTCACGCGGCGGCGGCGTCAGCGCGGTCCTGGCCGCCAAAGATGCCGATGCCCTGTTCGTGGCTGCCTCCGTGCTGGCCGGTTCCACCGATGAGGCCAACGACGGGGAACGCCGCAAGGCCCGGACGGAGCTCAAGGTCACCGCCATCCTGCACAGCGGCTATCCCGTGCGCTACTGGGACGCTGACCTCGGACCCGCCCAGCCGCGGCTGTTCGCCGTCGAACCGGGCGGCGAGCAGGAGCCGGGCAGACCGGGCACGGTGGACGCCACAGCGCCGCTCAGGCTCCGCAACCTGACTCCCGACGCCGGCAGCGGGCTCCGGGACACGGATCCCGTGGTCAGTCCCGACGGGAAGACCATCTACAGCAGCTTCAACAAGCCGCTCGCCAACGCCAATTCGCGGTCCGTCCTGCTCTCGATCGACGTCGCCACCGGCACCCGCAAGGTCCTGCTGGAAACTGAGGGCCTAAGCTACTTCCCGGGGCCCGTCAGCCCGGACAACCGCACCCTCGTTGTGCTCAGCGAGAGCGACACCACCCCGCTTGCGGCCCCGCAGGTCAAGCTGTACCTGTTCGACGTGTCCGAGGCAGGAGCGGAAAGCGCACTGACGCCGCTGGCCCACGGCTGGGACCGCTGGCCCCGCCCCTCCGCCTGGCTGCCGGACGGCTCCGCTATCCTAGCGACGGCCGACGACGACGGCGCCTCACCTGTGTTCCGCATCGGCGTCTCCGGCAGCGGGAACGGCCACGTCACCCGGCTGACCGCCGACACTGCAGCCTATTCCGACGTCGTCATCTCGCCGGACGGCGGGAGCGCCTTTGCGTTACGCAGTTCCTACGAGTTCCCCGCTGAGGCGGTGCGGATCGACCTCGGCAGCGGTGACGTCGCCCGGCTTCCGGCCCCCGCTGAACGCCCGCACTTTAGGGGCTCGCTGGAGCGGGTGGAGACGACGACGGCCGACGGCGCCCGGGTGCCGGCGTACCTGGCGCTCCCCGACGGCGCCTCCGCCGGGAACCCGGCCCCGCTGCTGCTCTGGATCCACGGCGGCCCGCTCGGATCCTGGAACGCCTGGACCTGGCGCTGGAACCCGTGGCTTCTTGTGGCACGCGGCTACGCCGTGCTCCTGCCTGACCCGGCACTGTCCACCGGCTACGGCCAGCACCACATCCAGCGCGGCTGGGGCGAATGGGGCAAGGCTCCGTTCAACGATCTGATGGCCATCACCGATGCCGTAGTCCAACGGCCGGACATTGACGAGAGCCGCACCGCGGCGATGGGCGGCTCCTTCGGCGGCTACATGGCCAACTGGGTGGCCGGCCACACGGACCGGTTCAAGGCGATCGTCACGCACGCCAGCCTCTGGGCTCTGGACCAGTTCGGCCCCACCACCGACGCAGCGCAGTACTGGCTCAAGGAAATGACGGCCGAAATGGCGCTGGCGAACTCCCCGCACCTGCACGTGGAGAACATCAGCACCCCCATGCTGGTCATCCACGGCGACAAGGACTACCGCGTCCCGATCGGCGAGGGCCTGCGCCTCTGGTATGAACTCCTCGCCAAGTCGCAACTCGCGGCCGACGAGAACGGCGACACCGACCACCGCTTCCTCTACTTCCCGGACGAGAACCACTGGATCC
Organism: Pseudarthrobacter sp. HLT1-7; assembly: GCF_059383435.1. Lineage (NCBI taxonomy): Bacteria > Bacillati > Actinomycetota > Actinomycetes > Micrococcales > Micrococcaceae > Pseudarthrobacter > Pseudarthrobacter sp. HLT1-7. The sequence continues at coordinate 37,671 of NZ_JBWZCH010000001.1, forward strand.
TGCAGCCGCAGCACACCAAAATCTGGTACGGCGTGGTCGAACACTTCCTCGCCAAGAACCTCTTCGCCAAGGATCTTCCAGTGCCGGCCGAACTGGGTGTCTAGGCCACCAATCTGGTGGCCCGTGCCGGGTGCTGCAACGCGCCCGGTGGGTGAGGCATCCCGGCAACTTTTGCGACGCGCCGCGGACGCCCTTTGACAAACCCCGCCCCGTGGGTCTCAATTGGCTCTACCGGTCTGCTCCATGCATGTCGGGTGGCCGTCCGGTCACGGGCGCGCCGGCCCTCCCCGTCGCAGCAAAGGCACACCCGTCGTGGGGCGGGGTCGGAACGGCACGGGGCCTTCGGGTCAGTCAGCCTACCGGGGGATAGGACCGACCAGATGCTAGGAATCCAGCAGAAACATGCCCCGAGGGCGGGCAGCCAGGAGACGGGACAACCCGGCAATCGAGGAGCATCCGGAAACGGCGTTCCCGATGCTCCAGGGAGTGCAGCCGTCATGGCGGCAGCGGCATCCCCGCGGGAACTGAAAAAGGTGCCGCCGCTGATGCGGGCATTTGCGGGACGTGCAGGGCGGAGCCATGTGTGGACTCTGGTTGCGGCGCTCCTCGTTGCCGGAGGTTCCTGCGGCGCTGTCCTCGCGGCCGCCACGGAGGCCCGCAACAACGCCCAGAATTCCCGCACGGCATTCGAGAGTTCCTCGAATGAGATTGCTTCGACGCTGCAGTTGGCGGTCCAGCACGAGCACGACCTGATGCTCAGCGGCGCAGCCTATCTGGCCGGGAACCCGGACGGCTCCAACGCACAATTCCTGCAGTGGTCCGATTCGATCCGGGCCCTGGAACGCTATCCGGAGCTGCACGACTACGGAAACGCCGTCCTTGTCCCGGCTGCCGGGCTGGCCGCGTTCGCGGACCGGGTCCAGGCGGACCCGTGGGCGCCGCTGGCCAGCCCCGGCAGATTCCAGGTGGCACCGCCCGGAAACCGCGAGTACTACTGCCTGGAGACGGTCGGCCAGGTGCGCAATGCCCAGGCCGGGACCCCGGCCGGGCAGGATTTTTGTGCGGGCCGGCTTGGACCGGCGCTTCTGGCGGCCAGGGACACCGGGGAAAGCTCCTACGCCCCGTCAACCGTCGGACAAGAGCCGGTACTGGGTGTGTCGACCCCCTACTACCGCGGCGGCTTAATCCCGCTGACGCTCGAGGGGCGGCGCGCAGCGTTCCTGGGGTGGTTCGGCATGACCATCGTGCCGAAAGTGATCCTGGACCGGGCCCTGCAGGGCCATCCGGACACTTCCGTCACCTTCCAGTACGGGACCGGACCCTCGGCCGTGACATTCTCCGGCGGCACCGCACCGCAGGATGCCCAGTCCGCGAGGATTGACCTGCGGAACGGATGGTCGGTGCTGGTGTCCGGCGCCGTTCTGGGCGGCGGGATGGCAGCGGACGGGAAAGCCATCACGCTGCTGCTTGGCGGTATCCTGCTGAGCCTCATGCTCGGTGTGCTGGTCCACGTCCTGGGTACCGGCCGGGCCCGGGCGCTGAGGCTGGTGGAGGAACGGACGGCACAGCTCCGCGGGGCCCAGTCGCAGTTGGTGGACTCCGCCCGCCAGGCTGGCATGGCTGAGATCGCCACCAACGTTTTACACAACGTGGGGAATGTACTCAACAGCGTCAACGTATCGGCCAACCTTGCGGTCCAGAAGGTGAGGGGGTCCAAGTCTGAAGGGCTTGGCCGGGCAGTAGCCCTGATGCGGGAACACCCCGATGACCTGGGCGATTTCCTCACCAACGACGCCCGGGGCAAGGCGCTCCCCGGCTATCTGGACCAACTGGCGAAGGCGCTCGCCATCGAACAGGCCAGCGTTACCGAGGAGCTGCTGCGGCTGACAAACGGCGTCGACCACATCAACAAAATCGTCAGCGCCCAACAGTCGCTGGCTGGGGTATCCGCCGTGCTTGAGCCTGTGGACATCGGCGAACTGGTGGAGGACGCGCTGCGCATGGCCGGTGTCCTGGGCAACGACGCAGTCGTGGTCGTGAGGGATATTCCCGCAGCTTCACTGCTGTCGCTGGACCGGCACAGAATCCTGCTCGTCCTGCTGAATATCATTGGCAACGCGATGCACGCAATGAAGCGCAATGCCGGGCGGCCCCGCCGGCTCAGCATTGGGGCGGAGATGGCGGACGGGAAGAGCGTTCGCATCACGGTGGCCGACACCGGTGAAGGGATCCCTGCGGAGAACCTGACCCGGATCTTCGCGCACGGTTTCACCACCCACATTGACGGGCACGGGTTTGGACTGCATAGTTCGGCGCTGGCGGCGAAAGAGATGGGCGGCAGCTTGGATGTCCACAGCGACGGGCCCGGCCGGGGCGCCTCCTTCACCTTGGTTTTGCCTCTTGAGACCCGGCCGGCGGCGGCATGAACGCGCCGACGAATCGCCGCATCCTGCTGATCGACGACACCTCCTCCATCCACGAGGACTTCCGGAGGATCCTGTGCGGCACGGGGGCCGGATCGGACATGGACGCCGCCGAGGTGGCCCTCTTCGGCGGGGTGAGCGAGCCTGCCGCGGACAGCTTTGACCTCGATTCCGCCTACCAGGGGCGTGAAGGCCTGGACAAGGTCTGCGCGGCGATGGCGGCAGGGAAGCCCTATGCCCTGGCCTTCGTCGACATGCGTATGCCTCCGGGATGGGACGGGGTCGAGACCATTCAGGAGATCTGGCGGGCCGATCCCCGGCTGCAGATCGTGATCTGCACCGCCCACTCGGACTACTCCTGGAATGAGGTCCTCGGCCAGCTCGGCGTGGAAGACCGCCTGCTCATCCTCAAGAAACCCTTCGACAACATCGAGGTGGCGCAGCTGGCGATTGCCTTGACCACCAAGTGGGAGATGACTCGGCGGGCCGAACAGAAAGTGAGCCGGCTGGAAGCGGCGGTTCAGGAGCGAACCAACGCGCTGGAGGTGGCCAACCGGGAGCTGGCGGAACTGGTGCGCGAAGTCACCCAGCTCGCCACTCATGACGTCCTGACAGGGTTGCCGAATCGGTTGCTTTTCGCGGACCGCGCCGCTCAGGTGCTGGCCACGGCCCGCCGGGACGGCAGCCTCCCTGCCGTGCTGATGCTGGACCTGGACAGGTTCAAAGAAGTGAACGACACTCTTGGCCACCAGCAAGGGGATGTGCTGCTGCGCCAGGTCGCCCTGCGGCTGTCGGGAGTGCTCCGGCCCGGCGATACGGTGGCGCGGTTCGGGGGCGATGAGTTCGCACTGTTGCTAAGCGATGGGGGTGCCGGCGCCGGCGAAAATGTCGCCCTCCGGATCGGCCGGGCACTCGAGGCACCGTTTTCGTTAGGGAACGCGGCCGTCGGCATCGAGGCGAGCATCGGCATAGCGGCCGCAACGAAGGATCATGCGGATCCGACGTTGGAGGAACTGCTCCGCCAAGCAGACATCGCCATGTACAAGGCGAAGGCGGACCGGTCCGGCTACGCGCACTATTCCTCCTGCAACGACGACGGCACGCCGGATCACCTCAGCATGATCGGAGAGCTGCGCCAGGCCCTGGACTCTGGGGAACTGGTGGTGTACTACCAGCCCAAACTCGCGGTCGACAGTAGCGAACTGGTGGGCGTGGAGGCACTTGTGCGCTGGCAGCATCCCGTCCGCGGGCTACTTCTGCCAGGAGACTTCATCGAAGTGGCCGAGGGGAGCACTCTCATCCAGCGGCTCACCAACTTCGTCATGAACCGTGCGCTTGGCTGCTGCCGCACCTGGCTCGATCAGGGGGTGCCGCTGCAGGTGGCGATCAACGTCAGCGCCCGCAGCCTGTTCGACGCAGGGTTTCCGGACGTGGTCGCCGGGCACCTTGCCGCCGCGGGTGTCCCCGCCGGGCTCCTCACCATTGAGCTGACCGAGGGAGCCGTGATGGCCTATCCCGACACTGCCTTAGCCATCTTGCGGAGACTGAGGGACATGGGGGTGCGCCTGTCCGTGGATGACTTCGGCACCGGCTACTCCTCGATGGCCTACCTGAAGAACCTCCCTGTCCACGAGCTGAAGATCGACCGCTCTTTCATCAAGCATCTGACCCGCGACCCTGACGATGCAGTGATCGTCAAGAGCGCCATGGACCTGGGTCACGATCTTGGTCTGTCTGTCGTGGCCGAGGGCGTAGAGGATGAAGGAACAATGGGGGCACTGAAATCTCTGGGCATAGATGCCGCCCAGGGCTTCCATCTAGGCAGACCCATGCCCGAGGAGGTTCTCCGCCGGTGGATCAGGGAACGCTCCCGCTCTTCAGCTCAGGTTACAGAAAGCTCACCCGCCACCCCGGCGGAGCCATTGCCGATGGTCAGCCTGCGGACGCCAGGTTGATGCCAACATTTTCCTCGGCGTAGAAGCTCAGTCCGTACTTGTACAGGATCTGATCGTAGGTGCCATCCGCGACGACGGACTGCAGGGCGAGCAAGAGTGCGTCGCGGAGCTGCGAATCCTTCTTTAGTACCCCAATCCCGGTGTGCGCCGGGGCATAGCCGGCATGGTTGCGTGCATCCTGCACCACTTCAAACATCGTGCCGTTCCCAGCGGTCTGCGCGGCGTACGCGGCCACCGGCGAATCGACGACTTCGGCGACGGCCCGGCCGGACCGGACCGCGTCCCGCACCTCGGTCTCAAACGGCAGCTCGGCTATAGTCATCGGCGCGGCCCCGCCGGCACGGCACTTGGCGTCAAAACCGTGCAGGATACCTGCCTGCACGGTGGCTGATTGGACCGCAACGTTCTTGCCGCAGAGGTCAAGCACGTTGCTGATTTTGTGGGGGTTTCCGGTGGTGACGAGGATGGAAAACCCGGAATGGAGGTAGTCGACGAAGTCGAGTGTCTCCCGCCGCTCCGGAGTTTCGCTCATACCGGACATGATGACGTCGTGCGTGCCGGACTGCAGGGACGCGATCAGGCCGTCGAATGCCTGGGCCTGGAAGTCCATCCGGACCCCAAGCTTGAGCCCCATCGCCAGCGCAAGGTCATAGTCGAAGCCCGTCGGCTTATTGTCAGCGTCCAGCATCACCATCGGAGCGAAGTCCATGTCCGAGGCGACGCTAATGACCCCGGCCGACTTGTAGCTGGCCGGGAGCGCCGCGGCGGCGGCCCGGTCAACGCCGGAGTCGGGCGAGGCCACCGCCGCTGCCGGCGGTGCACCGCTTGAGCAGGCAGACAAGGCCACAACCGATGCCAGCCCGATCGATCGCAGCAGGAGCCAGCCCGCACGGCCGCAATTTTTAGCATTCATTGGTGCTTCCCCGACTCTCGTGTGGCGTGGCTAACATCTTCCTACAAAAAACGCGCCGTCAAGTCTTCTGTGGCTGTTGTGACGGGCGCGATCGAAAAAGCCAGCCAACACGACGGTCGACGGTCAGCCCGGCAGCGGCTTGGGCGGCCGGGGACGTGACCCCCGCCGACGTCGTAAGCGAAGCATGGAAGGACGCCCCCGTAGGATTGGGCTGTGACCGAGACGATCCGCATCCGCCCTGCCCGCACGGGCGATGTCGCAGCCATCAAGGCGCTGGTGGCGCCGCTGGCAGACCGGCGGATCCTCATGGCCAAGGAGACCGTGGCCTATTACGAGAGCCTGCAGGAGTTCCGGATAGCCGAGGGGCCCGACGGCGAGGTGATCGGCTGCGGAGCGCTCCATGTTATGTGGGAGGACCTCGCCGAGGTGCGCACCCTAACGGCGTCGGATGCCTGGCGCGGCAAGGGGGTAGGGCACGTGCTGGTGGAGCGGCTCCTGGCGGACGCGCGGGCCCTGGGGGTTTCTCGGGTTTTCTGCCTGACCTTCGAGGTGGAGTTCTTCAGGAAGCACGGATTCGACGTGATGGCGGATCAGTCCGCCGTTGACCCGGTGGTGTATTCCGAACTGCTGCGATCCCATGACGAAGGCGTCGCCGAATTTCTGGATCTCGCGCGGGTGAAGCCGAACACCCTCGGCAACACCCGGATGATCAAGGCCCTCTAGAAGGCGCCGGCGGACCCGGGCGCGCCGGCAGCGGAGTGCGGTGTGGCAGCCGGCCGGAGTGTCGTCTTCCCCTTTCCGTCTACTTGATGGATAAACTGGTCCCGGCCCAGGGGTGGGTCGATACTTTCGGAGGCACGACATTGCACCATAACGAGGTTTTTCCGGATTTCTGCGCATTCCAAATTACTATTGCCGGAGGAGCCGCGGGCCCTGCGGGAACCGAGGAGCCTGGGGGAGCGGCCGGTCCCGCCGAGCCAGTGACGTCGGGGGAGGCCGGGGAACGTGCCGCGCCGGCCGGGCCGGGGGAGGCCGCGGCGCACCGACGCAAGGCCGGGGCCTCAGTGCCGCCGTTTTCGTGGCTGGGGCGAGACGCCTGGCCGGACTTCCGGGTGTGGGCAGACCGACATTCCTGACACCCGCCGTCAGTACAGATCAGTTCAGGGCCGCGCCGCCCAGTCGCCGTCGAGGACCCGTAGGCACGGATCCGGAGCCTTTCGCTGGCAGGGCCCCGGTAGTAGGGTCTAAGCAAGCAGCCAGGACACCATCCAGGGAGCACAGCCATGAAGAAACTCATCAATGATCCCCGCGCCGTGGTCGACGAGTCAGTGGAGGGCTTCGGGCTCGCCCACGCCGACCTCGTGACCGTCTTTGCGGACCCGAAGTACATCGTGCGCAAAGACGCGCCGGTGGCAGGAAAGGTAGGGCTGGTCTCCGGCGGCGGCAGCGGGCATGAGCCGCTGCATGGCGGGTATGTCGGAATGGGTATGCTCGACGCCGCAGTCCCGGGTGCCGTGTTCACCTCGCCCACCCCGGACCAGATCCTTCCGGCCACGCTCGCCGTGAACTCAGGCGCCGGCGTCGTCCATGTCGTGAAGAACTACACGGGCGACGTGCTCAACTTCGAGACCGCAGCCGAACTGGCGCAGGCCGAAGGCGTGGAGGTCCGCACGGTGCTTGTCAACGATGACGTCGCGGTGCAGGACTCGCTGTACACCGCCGGGCGGCGCGGTGTGGGCGGCACCGTGCTGGTGGAGAAGATCGCCGGCGCGGCCGCCGAGCGCGGCGACAACCTCGACGCCGTCGCCGCCATCGGTGACCGCGTCAACCAGAATGTCCGCAGCATGGGGGTGGCGTTGGCCGCCTGCACCGTCCCGCATGCCGGGGTGCCCAGCTTTGAACTTGAAGAGAATGAGATCGAGATCGGCATCGGCATCCACGGCGAGCCAGGCCGGCACAAGATCCCGATGGAAAACGCCGACGGCATCACGGACCGGCTGCTGGAGCCCGTGGTCAGCGATCTCGGCCTGGCCTCCGGAGACAAGGTGCTCCTGTTCGTGAACGGAATGGGCGGCACCCCGCAGAGCGAGCTGTACATTGTGTACCGCCGGGCTGCGCAGAAGCTGGCCGAGCAGGGCATCACCGTGGCGCGCTCGCTGGTGGGCAACTACATCACCGCCCTGGAAATGCAGGGCTGTTCAATCACAGTCCTGCGTCTGGACGACGAAATGACGGGCCTCTGGGACGCCCCGGTCCACACCCCGGCCCTTCGCTGGGGCGTCTGACCGTGGGCCTGGACGCCGGCTGGGCGGTGCGGTGGCTTACCCTTTGTGCGCAGGCCATGTCCGAGCACAGGGTCGAGCTCATTGAACTTGACCGGCCAATCGGGGACTCGGACCATGGCGAGAACATGGACCGGGGTTTCCGGGCGGTGCTGGACAAACTTTCCGAGTCTCCCCCGGAAACCCCCGGGGCGGCGCTGAAGCTGACGGCCATGACCCTGATGTCCAAGGTTGGGGGAGCCGCGGGCCCGCTCTACGGCACGGCATTCCTTCGGGCTTCAACGGCGCTGGGGGACACGGCCGACGTCGACGCCGCGACTCTGGCGGTGGCACTGCAGGCCGCACGCGACGGCATCGTGGCCCGGGGGAAGGCCGAGCCCGGTGACAAGACCATGGTGGACGCCTGGACCCCGGCGATCGAGGCAGCCGCTGCGGCAGCCGCCAACGGTGACGTCCGCAAGGTCCTGGTGGCCGCCGCGGAGGCCGCCGAAGCCGGGGCCGTGTCCACCGATCCAATGCTTGCCCGCAAAGGGCGCGCCAGCTATCTGGGGGAGCGCAGCATCGGCCACCGGGACCCGGGCGCCGTTTCCAGTGCCCTGATCCTGCGTGCCGCTGCCGGGGCAGCCGAATGACGGTACGGCTCGTCGTCGTCTCACACAGCGCTAAGATCGCCGACGGCGCCGTCGAACTTGCCGCGCAGATGGCGCCGGACGTAGTGATCCTGCCCGCCGGAGGCACCGACGACGGCAGGATCGGCACCAGCCTGGAACGCGTGATGGCGGCGCTGGAGCAAGCTGCGGGCCCTGACGGCATTGTTGTGCTCACGGACCTGGGCTCGGCCGTAATGACGGCCGAAGCGGCGGTAGAATTCCTTCCCGACCCCGACTCCGTGCTGCTGGCCGACGCTCCGCTGGTGGAGGGGCTTGTCGCCGCCGCCGTGGCCGCCCAGGCCGGAGCCGGCGCCGACGCGGTGAAGGATGCCGCCGAAGCCGTCTACCGGCCGCCGGCCCACCCGGCGGTTCCCGACCACGAACACCAGCAGCCGCCGGACGCCATGGGCGATTTCGAGCTCATCAACCAAACCGGCATGCACGCACGCCCCGCGGCGAAAATCGCCGGCGGACTGTCCGGCATGGACGCTGATGTGACCATCAACGGCGCAGACGGCGCCTCCATGACGGAACTCATGATGCTTGGTGCTGCCAAGGGTGCGGTGCTGCACGTCGAGGCCAGCGGCCCGGACGCCAGGAAAGCTGTGGACTATCTGAGCGGGCTGTTCACAGCCGGCTTCGGTGAACCATAGGATCGGAGGTTCAGCCGGCGCCGGCCGGGAGGCCTGGATCCGAGGGCGCCAGCAACCGGGCGGTGCCGGCGACGGCGGGTGCTCCGCTGTGCGCCTTTCCGGGGCGGCTACGGCGCCTGCCGGAGGCCGTCCGCGTCGAGCACGACGCCGGCCGTGACGAACCGGCCGCATTGCCCGCCGAAGGGGTAGGCCACCCGAGGGGTGAACACCAGGGTCCGGACCGGCAGGGGAAGGCCGTTGGCGTCGGTCCCGCTGGAGGTCGCCTCCAGGGGCGAGTCTCCCAGCGGCTCAAACATCAGCATCCCGGTGAGGGTACCGTCCGGCGAAGAAGTTGCCGAACAGGGGCGGTCGCCGCCGTAGGGGCCGGGCTCGCAGCCCTGGTCCACAGTGGTGGTGCCAGGGAATAGCTCCAGTTCAGCCTCGGTGCAGCGGCCCGCCTGGCACGCTTTCAGCTGGACGGTCCTGACCGAGGCGGCGTAGTCCCGGGCCACGGTCAGCGCGACCACCTGCGCTTGGGCGATCGCCGGGCAGGCGGTTTCCGGCTGGCATCCAGCCGCCAGCAGCGCGGTACAGGCCAGAGCCGCGATCGCCACGAATTTGCGCATGCTTCAGGGTAGTTCCGGCAGGCGCGCCCAGCCAGTGTTGCGCGGCCACGATGCTCAGGCGGGGAGCCGGTAGCCGCCAGGATGGAGCTCTGCCAGACCGTCGCTGAGCAGGCCGGCCAGCGCTCGTTCGAGCTGTTCAGGAGCCGGATCGAGCCGGTGCAGGGCGGCCAGCGGAATGCTGATCCCAAGCGATTCAAAGCCAAGATCCGCCGGGGCCCGCTGGAACAGCTCCGGCGCGACGGGGGCCTCGGTGACGCGGAGCACCGCCATTACCGCGCCCCGCACCTGACGGTCCGTTCCATGCCACGACTGTCCTTTTGGGGTGTACGTCGGCGGCGGCTCACCGGCCGCCAGCCAGGCGCAGGAGCCACGTACCGGGCATTGTTCGCACTTCGGTGACCGCGCCGTGCACACGAGCGCGCCGAGTTCCATGACGGACGCGTTCCAGCGGACGGAGGCACCGACGTCGGACGGCAGCGCCTTTGCGGCCAGCCGCATCTCAGCGGCGGTCAGCGCCTGGGCGGGAAGCGCGGAACCGGAAAGCAGCCGGGCGTGGACGCGGCGGATATTGGTGTCCACCACCGTTTCGCGCCGCCCGAAGGCGAAGGCGGCGACGGCCGCCGCCGTGTAGCTGCCCACCCCGGGCAGCTCCAGCAGTTCCGGATAGGTGTCCGGGACATTTCCGCCGTGGCTGGCCCCGATCGCGACGGCGGCCGCGTGCAGCCGAAGGGCCCGCCGCGGATAGCCCAGCCGGCCCCAGGAACGGACAGCCTCACCCGCGGGTTCCCGGGCCAGATCGGCCGGCCCGGGCCAGCGCCGCAGCCACTCCTCCCAGACCGGCAGGACGCGCACCACCGGTGTCTGCTGGAGCATGACCTCGCTGACCAGCACACCCCAGGGAGTGCAGTCCGGAGCACGCCAGGGCAGCTGCCGCGCGTTCGATTCGAACCACGAGTCCAGAGCCGCTTGAAGGCCGCTCAGCGCGTCGCCGTCGGGATCGCTGGGGAGACCGCCGTCGGGAGCGCCGTCGGGGATGACTGCGGCAGGGCCCGCAGGAGCGCGTCCGGGAGCGCTTGCGGGAGCGGTTCCGGGGTTGACAGCGCGGACGGCGGGGGAATCGGCTAGAGCTTTGATGCAAGTAAGCGTAATAGATGAGGGCCACAGTCCGCCCGCGGCGTGGGAGGCCCGCATACGCGGCGCGGTTCTCTAGCCTAGGAGGATGGGTAGGCAAGGCGATTCAGGAAGTCACGGTTCTCGGCCGAAGGTTTCCGCCGGCGAGCAGTCCCCACGGACGCCGCCGCGGAGAACCGGGCTGAAGCCTGCCCGGAGGCCTGCGGGGAAGCCTGCCGGGAAGCCTGCCCGGAAACCGCTCAATCCCGTCTTCCGGCGCCGCCGGCTGTTCGTGGGTGCCGCGCTCCTGCTGGTTATCGCAATCGTCATCGGGGGCTTCGCAGCCGTGGCCGGCGTTGTCAACGCCGGACAGCCCTCCCCGGCCGGCGCGGCGCCGGCGGGTCAGCCGGCAGGCCCGGAGGGGCCCGCTGCTTCCTCCTCCGCCTCGCCTTCCGCTCCTTCGGAGGGGACGGGCTGTGACCAGAACCTCGTGACCGTCACTGCCGCTACAGACAAGCCTGCGTACGCGTCCGGCGAGAATCCGCTGCTCACGCTCAAGGTGACGAACGGCAACAGGGTGCCGTGTGAGATCAATCTCGGCTCCTCGCAGATGGAGTACGTCATCACCAGCGGCTCCGACCGGATCTTCTCCTCTACGGACTGCCAGTCGGACACCACGGACCTCGTGAAGACCATCGCGCCGGGCCAGAGCGAGACGGCGAACTTCCCATGGCAGCGCAACCGCACGGTTCAGGGCTGCGCGGCGATCGCAGCCCAGCCCGGAGCCGGCGGTGCGTACTACGTCTTCACCGCCCGGCTCGCGGACAAGAATTCCCCCAAGGCCGTGTTCCAGCTCAACTAATCCCCATCGACTGCTCCGTAACCGCCGTTTTGAGGGCTCAAAAGGGCAGTTGTGGAGCAATCGACGGGGGTTTTAGAGGAACCGGTCCAGCAGGCTGGCCTCAGCCATGCGGCTCAGGCCCTCGCGGACGGTCCGGGCGCGCTGGTCGCCGATGCCGTCCACTGTCATGAGGTCATCAATCGTGGCCGCCATGAGGAACTGGAGTCCGCCGAAGTGGTCCACCAGGCGGTCGGCGACGGCCTTCGGCACTGCCTTCAGCCCCGAAAGCAGGCGGTAACCGCGCGGCTGGACGACGGCGTCGAGGTTCGCCTCGCCGCCCGCGAAGCCGACAATCCCGGCGATCTTGCCCAGATCGATCAGCTCGGTGGGGCCCAGGCTCACCAGCGCCTTGACGGCATTTTCGATGTCCTCGGCGGACGTGTCCGGGCCGGAGTAGTCGCGGATGATCACGTCGCTGCCGGGGCCGCGGCCCACGGTCAGCTCGTCCAGCTGCAAGGACAGCAGGCGGCCGTCTTCACCGAGCTCCAGGACATACTGGGAGATCTCTTCGGAAATCCGGCGCACCATTTCCTGGCGCTGCAGGGTCACAGCCACATCCCGGACCGTCACCATGGCCTCGATTTCCAGCGCCGAGAGTGAGCTGGTCACCTGATCCAGGCGTGACCGGTAGCGTTCCAGGGTTGCCAGGGCCTGGTTGGCGCGGGCCAGGACCTTCTCCGAGCCCTCCAGTACGTGCCGAAGGCCATTCACATACAGCGCGATGATCTGCATCGACTGGCTGACCGAGATGACCGGGACGCCGGTCTGGATGGCAACACGCTCCGCGGTCCGGTGCCGGGTGCCTGATTCCTGGGTCTCGATGCTGGAGTCCGGGACCAGCTGGACAGCGGCGCGCAGGATGTTGCTGGCATCCTTGTCGCAGATGATGGCGCCGTCCATTTTTGCCAGTTCCCGGAGCCGGGTGGGGGAGAAGTCGATGCCGATGTCGAAGCCGCCCGAACAGATGGATTCGATGGTCCTGTCGATGCCCAGCACGATCAGGGCACCGGTCCGTCCGCGGAGGATGCGCTCCAGGCCGTCGCGGAGGGCGGTTCCCGGTGCCACTCTGCCCAGAGTCGCCTTGAGTGAATCTTCAGGGCTCCGAGCCATAGATTTTCCCTTCAAAGGTGCAGGATCCAGCCTGCAGGTGCGCGGTCTCCAGGGTTTCCCGGCAGGATCAAAAGTACTCGATTCCCCGCTCCCACCATAGTAGAGGTAAAGCGGGCCAACTTCCGCACAGACAAGCCCTAAAGTGGCCCATAGCGGCGCGCTCAGGGGTGCCTTCAAAATGGCTCCAGCGGCGGCCGTCGCTGGAGCCATTTTGGTGCCGCGGTTTTCCCGTTGCTGACCCGTCGCGGACCCGTCGCCCAGCGCACCTTGTCCAGGTATGGTGCGCACTTCGCGGGGGTGGTGCGGCCTGCGATAAACTTGAGGCCTTGGGCGTACCGTCGGCTCCCGGCGCAGCGCCCTCCCAGACCCACAGCAGAACTCCCGCGATCCCACCGGGCCACCCGGACTCGCGCAGTCCCGTCCCGCCACCATCAAAAGCCGCAGCGAAAGTAGCACCGTGTCTCAAGAAGTCCTTAGCCCCGCCCGAGTGCAGGAGATTCACAAGCAGGCTGCCCGGCGTCGGACTTTTGCGGTCATCTCCCACCCCGACGCCGGCAAGTCGACGCTGACCGAAGCGCTCGCGCTGCACGCGAAGGTGATCGGCACCGCCGGCGCCTCCAGCGGCAAGGCCAACCGCAAGGAGACGGTCTCGGACTGGATGCAGATGGAAAAGGACCGCGGCATCTCGATCAGCTCGGCCGCCCTGCAGTTCGCCTACCGGGACACCGTCATCAACCTGCTGGACACCCCCGGCCACGCCGACTTCTCCGAGGACACCTACCGTGTGCTGGCCGCCGTGGACTGCGCCGTGATGCTGGTCGATGCCGCCAAAGGCCTGGAAACCCAAACCATGAAGCTCTTCGAGGTCTGCAAGCAGCGCAACCTCCCCATCATCACGGTGATCAACAAGTGGGACCGGCCGGGCCTGGATGCCCTTGCCCTCATGGACGAGATCACCGAGCGCACCGGCCTCCTCCCGATGCCGCTGACCTGGGCTGTGGGCATCTCCGGTGACTTCCGCGGCGTCTGGGATCTCCGCAATGACCGTTTCGCCCAGTTCAAGCGCAACAACGCCGGCGCCAAAATCGCCCTCACCGAGTACTTCACGCCGGAGGAGGCCGCCGCCAGCCAGGGTAAGGACTGGTCCAACGCCGTCGACGAGGCAGGGCTGGTTGTCGAATCCAACCTCCAGTTCGACGTCGGGGCTTTCCACGCCGGCAAGGCGACCCCGATTCTTTTCAGTTCCGCCGCGCTGAACTTCGGCGTAAAGGAAATCCTCGACGCCCTCGTGGACTTCGCGCCGCCCGCGGCCCCCCGGCCCGACGTCGACGGCGCCCTGCGGCCCGTCGATGCGCCCTTCGCCGGGTTTGTCTTCAAGGTCCAGGCCGGCATGAACAAGGCCCACCGCGACCACGTCGCCTTCATCCGCGTCTGCTCGGGCATGTTTGAGCGCGGCATGGTGGTGACCCAGGGCCGGACCGGAAAGTCCTTCGCCACCAAATACGCCCAGCAGGTCTTCGGACGCGAACGCGAGGTCATTGATGAGGCCTTCCCCGGCGACGTCGTGGGCCTGGTCAACGCCTCCTCGCTGCGGGTCGGCGACAGCTTGTTCCTGGAGCGGCCGGTGGAGTTCCCCGCGATCCCGCTGTTCGCTCCGGAACACTTCCAGGTGGCGCGTTCCAAGGACCCCAGCCGTTTCAAGCAGTTCCGCCGCGGCATCGAACAGCTCGAGCATGAGGGCGTCATCCAAGTGCTCCGCTCGGACATCCGCGGCGACCAGGCACCCGTCCTGGCCGCCGTCGGTCCCATGCAGTTTGAGGTCGTCGAGGACCGTATGGCGCACGATTTCAGTGCGCCGATGCGGCTTGAACGGTTGCCGTACTCCATCGCCCGGATCTCTACGGCGGACGCCATGCCGGCGCTGGCCAACGTGCCCGGAGCCGAGGTGTTATTGCGTTCCGACGGCGAATACCTGGCGCTGTTCAACGACGTCTGGGCGCTGCGCCGGATCGAGAAGAACCACCCGGATTTGACGCTGCTGCCGATCGGTACCCACAACCCCGCCAAGTAGCGGGCGACGCCCTCCCGGGAAACATTCAGGAAAAAGTGCCGCGGGGCTTCCTGGAGGGCGAAATCGGGTTATCATAAGTAACCTTGCTAATTCTGCGGGCGCCGCACTCAAGGGAAGCAAGAACACTTCTTGACTGATTCAACTAAGAGACGGGCCACGCTAAAACGGGCCATGTCGAGACGGGCCACCGCAAAACCGGCCACCCTGAAACGGAGCATGGAACCCGGATTCCTGCTGAGCGGGCGCTACCGGATTGACGGCCCCATCGGCAGGGGAAGCCAATCGACCGTCTACCGCGCGTTCGATGAACTCCTTCAGCGCGAGGTGGCAGTCAAACTCTTCCGCAATGACGGTGACGACCTTGAGCACACCCGCCGGCAGGGCCAGGAAGTGCGGATCCTCGCCGGAATGGGCCACCACGCCCTCGTGACGCTCTTTGACGCCGGCTCCGACCTGAGCGACCCGTCCGCGCGCCTGAGCTACCTCGTGATGGAACTGGTCCGCGGACCGGACCTCCGCCACCGGACCGCCCAGGGACCGCTTTCCGCGGCGCACATGGCGCTGATCGGCCATGACCTGGCGGACGGACTCTCCTACATTCACCACCATGGCATCGTCCACCGCGACGTGAAGCCGGCGAACATCCTGCTGGTGGACTACAGCAACGAGGACCGCCGGCCGCGGGCCAAGCTCACCGACTTCGGCGTCGCCGTCATGATGGACAGGAGTCCGGCGGAGGAGGGCGGCACGTCCGGTACCCCTGCCTATCTGAGCCCTGAGCAGGCCGCCGGTGAAGCCGCCGGTCCACTCAGCGACGTGTACTCCCTGGGCCTAGTGCTGCTCGAGGGCCTGACCGGGAAGATGGCCTACCCGGGAGCGCCCGTCCAGTCCGCCGTCGCCCGGTTGCTCCAGGATCCGCACATCCCGGAGGGACTTGCGCCCATGTGGGTCTCGCTTTTGTCCTCCATGCTGGCCCGGGACCCGGCCGGGCGGCCCGCCGCCCGCGAGGTGTCGCTGGCCCTGCACCAGGAAGTGGTCAACGGAGCGGCCCGCCACCGCCTCGCCAACGTTCCGTCAGCGATCGACGAGGAAGGCCGCATGCGCGCCGTCGAGCGATACCGGATCCTCGATACGCCCTCCGATGGAGCCTTTGACCGGATCGCAGGCCTCGCGGCACGCTTGTTCTCCGTGCCTGTCGCGATCGTGAGCGTCGTGGACCACGACCGGATCTGGTTCAAGGCACACCACGGCACGGACTTCACCGAGATGGGCCGGGATCCGGGACTCTGCGCCTCCGCGATCCTGCAGGACGACACATGGGTGATTGAAAGTGCCGCCACCGATCCGCGCACGCTGGCCAACCCGCTCGTGGCGGGCGAGTTCGGCCTGCAGTTCTACGCCGGAGTTCCGCTGCGCACCCCGGATGGCTACAACTTGGGCACCTTCTGCATCCTGGACCGGGAACCGCGCCAGTTCACCGCCGAGGACACCCGGACGCTCGAAGACCTGGCCGCGATCGTCATGAACGATCTTGAGTTGCGGCTGCAGAGCAGGGAACCGATCACCCGCTGACACGGCCCGACGCCGGCTGTGCCAAATGCCGGCGCTGGCCTAACGCCGTCCGGCGTGGAGGGCGAGTTCCAACTCGAACCGCGCCTTAGGGTCCTCCAGAGTGTCGCCGAACAGCTCACGCAGCTGGGCCGCGCGGTAGCCGACGGTTTGTGGATGAATTCCGAGTTCGGCCGCCACCGGGCCGCGCTGGCCCCAGTGCCGAAGCCAGGACAGCAGTGTCACGGCCAGCCGATCGCGCTGGGCCGGGCGCAGTCCTTCCAGCGGTGCCAGCCGGCGGTTGGCCAGCTCGGCGATGGCGGACGGCTCCGCGCCGAGGATCACCTCGGCCAGGTGCTCGTCCGCCCAGATCGGCGGATCCTCCGGACCGTCCCGGGGCGGCAGCACGGAGGCTGCCCGCACTGCCAGGCGGAGCGAGTCCGGGACTTTCTCCCAGCCGCCGGCCGGCCCCACTGCAGCCCCGCGGCCGCGCAGCGCCTTGTCAAGGTCCCCCCGTGCGGACTCTGACTTCCGTGCCGGAACCAGGGCGACGGCGTCGGTCTCGCGTTCGATCACGAGCGTCCCGGGTCCCAGCCGCAGGCGCAGCCCGGCCGACCGGTCCAATGGCAGCGTCACCACTATCATCCGGGGCGGCAGGGACCAGTCCGCCATGGCGGCCATCTGGCGCAGGGCCGCCTCGTCCGCCTGTCCCAGCAGCAGCAGGTCCAGTAGTTCGGTTCGGCGCCGGTCCACCGCGCCGGCCCGTTCGGACTGCTCAAAGGCATACGCCTCGGCGCTGACAGCCGATAGTTCATCGATGTAGGCAAGAATCGATTCGCCGAGATCGACCACCACGCTCTGGCCCAGATGGTGTTCAACGGAGACCCTCGACATCTCACGGAACGTTACGCGGGCACCCATACGGTAGGCGCTGAGCAGGGCATCCATGCTCCGGCCCTGCCGGAATTCGCCACTGCCCAGCCCCGCCACCAGCTGCCGGCTCTCCTCCGACAGGGCCGGAAGCGTGGTCCCAGGAAGCTGCAGGAAGCGGTCCAGCGCGGCCGCGACACCCCGCCGCAGCCCCCGGCCGAACCGCCCCTCGATGGGCCGGGCATAGGCGGGCACCAGCTGCGGCACGGCGTCGATGATGGCCTCGACAATGCCCGGCATCATCGGCCGGAGCATGTCGCTGACCTCGCGCGGCAGCGCCAGCCACGGGGGGTCGAGGGCGGGTGTTTCGGGCAGGCCGGTCGGGGAAGCGTTCATGAGGCACATTCCGTAAAGTTGTTGCGGGAAGATAGTTTCCTGGACTCGATCGTATGCCCAGAGTGAAGAACTATGACCTTATCTGACATAAGATGGAAGCATGATCCGGCTCCGTAAGCTGGCGCGCGCCGCATCTCTACTGACCACCCCCCTAGCTCCAGAAGATATTCTGTCGCTGTTCAACCCCGTGTTCTCCGCCCGCCAGTTGCGCGGCGTGGTCACCCGGGTGGTTCCAGAAACGGCCGATTCCGCCACTATATTCTTCCGTCCCGGCCGCGGCTGGCAGGCACACCTTGCCGGCCAGTGGGCCCGTATCGGCGTCGAGCTCGACGGCGTCCGTCACTGGCGGTCGTATTCGCTCAGCGCCCCTGCCGGCAAGGACCCGGCCATCACCGTCACCGATATGGGTGCGGTCTCCGGCACACTGGTGCGCAGCACCAAGTCCGGCGACATACTTTTCCTGGCGCCCCCACAGGGCGACTTCGTCCTGCCGGAACATCCGCGGCCGCTGCTGATGCTCACCGCCGGCAGCGGAATCACCCCGGTTATGTCGATGATCCGCACCCTGGTTCCGCACCGACCGGATTCCGACGTCGTTCTCATCCACAGCGCCCGGACCCCGGCGGACGCCATTTTCCGCGAGGAACTCGCCGAACTTGCAGACCAGTTCCCCAACTTCAAGGTCACCAACTGGTTCACCGGTGAACGCGGGCGGCTGGACTTCACATCGGCCGCCGAGCTGGACCAGCTTTGCCCCGACTGGCGCGAGCGCGCTGCCTACGCCTGCGGACCCGAAGGTTTCCTCGACGACGCCGAGGTGCTCTGGGCAGCCGGGGCCTCCGCAACTGACGACGGCGTCGCCACCCTGACCATCGAGCGCTTCAGCACCAAGCTGGCCGGCGGCGACGGGCACGACGGCGGACTGGTCACCTTCGAGGCCTCGGACCGCGAGGTCGAGGCCGACGGCGATACGCCCCTGCTCGACGTCGGCGAGGATGCCGGCGTCCTGATGCCCAGCGGTTGCCGCATGGGCATCTGCCACAGCTGCCTCATCCCCCTCCGGGCCGGCCAGGTTCGTGACCTGCGCACGGACGAAGTCCATGGCGAGCCCGGCCAACTGATCCAGACGTGTGTTTCGGCAGCCGCCGGACCTGTTAACCTCGACCTCTGAGGAGTACCCGCATGACGATTATTTCCGACAAGCCTGATGTTTCCGCTGATGACACGAGTTCCTCGACGGCGCCCGCTGCCGTGAAGACGCGGCCCGGCGCCCTCGCCGAGTCCGGCAGCCCGACGGTCCGGCCGCCGGCCGCGGCGCACCTCTCCGACGCGCAGATCGCCGAGATGGGCCGCGAACTCGACGCCATCAAGGACGATATCCTCGCCAAGCGCGGAGCGTCCGACGCCGCCTACATCCGCCGCATGATCAAGATCCAGCGCGGACTCGAGATCTCCGGCCGCGCCGCCCTTCTGGTGAGCAAGAACAAGGCAGCCTGGGTCACCGGGACCACGCTGCTGAGCTTCGCCAAAATCCTGGAAAACATGGAACTGGGGCACAACATCCTGCATGGCCAGTGGGACTGGATGCGTGACCCGGACATCCACTCCACCACCTGGGAATGGGACTTCGTTACGCCCGCGCGCGCCTGGCAGCACACCCACAATGATCTGCACCACCGCTGGACGAACGTCATCGGCAAGGACAACGACGTCGGGTACAACCTGCTGCGCATGGACCCCCAGCAGGAATGGAAGCCGTTCAACCTCGGCAACCCGCTCTACAACGCGCTGCTGGCCCCGGTCTTTGAGTGGGGCATCGCGATCTACGATCTCGAGCTCCAAGACTACAAAGAGGGCAAGAAGTCCAAGGAAGCCCTCACCAAGGACCTCAAGGCCCTGGGACGCAAGGCCCTGAAACAGTTCACCAAGGACTACGCCGCCACTCCCGCCGTCGCCATGCTGACAGGCTCCGGAAAGCAGGCGCTCTACGGCACCCTGACTGCGAATGCGGTCCGCAATGTCTGGGCGCACGCGGTGATCTTTTGCGGCCACTTCCCGGATGGGACCGACACTTTCACCGAGGAAATGGTGGAGGGCGAGACCCGTGGCGACTGGTACGTGCGGCAGATGATCGGCTCCGCTAACATCTCAGGCTCCAAGTTCATGCACCTTATGACCGGCAACCTTTCGCACCAGATCGAGCACCACCTCTTCCCGGACATTCCGTCCAACCACTACGCCGAGGTGGCGCCGAAGGTGCAGGAGATCTGCAGGCGCTACGGTCTGCCGTACACCACTGGCCCCATCTGGAAGCAGGTCGGCTCCACCTGGGCCAAGGTCTTCAAGCTGGCCCTGCCGCCCAAGAAAGCCTAGTTTCAGTCCGGCACACCGGCTGGAATGATTGATATGAGGGGCGCCTGCCATCGCGGCAGGTGCCCCTTTTGCGTGGCGTTGCGGTTCGCGAGTCGGACCCGGGCGGGAACGTCACGCCGCGGGACTGTCCCCGGGTTTGGCTGCCACACCCAGAACGTGCGCAACCCGCGGGTTGCCGGGAAGAGCTGAAAAGCCGAAGCGCTCCAGGGCGTGCACGGTGAAGCCGGCACCCGCGATCGAGGCTGCGGTGTCGCGGTTCGGGTGGCATCCGCCGGCCAGCCGGCTCCACAGCGGTGCGATCAGGTCCTCGGCGGCCGCGAGCACACGGTGTGCCGAACGTACGTGTTCGTAGAACAGCAGCAGGCCGCCGGGTCGTAGGACCCGGGATGCCTCCGCCAGCGCGGCCGACTGGTCCGACACGCTGCAGAGCACCAGACTCGAGACGACGACGTCGACCGACGCGTCCGACGCCGGCAGCGATTCCGCCACGCCGTCCTGCACAGTGACGGGCACCGCTGCCGTGGCAGCGGCGGCCACCGCCAGCGCCCGGAGCGTGGGGTCCGGTTCGAGCGCCAGAACGCTCGTCACCGCAGACGGGTAGAAGCCGAAAGTGGCCCCGTAGCCTGCCCCGATTTCGACGACGACGCCGTGCGCGGTCTCCACGAGGCGCCGGCGGTGGGCCGCCGCTCCGCGGGCGTCCATGCGCGGACCCACCCGGGCAAAGTATGGACCGAATGATGGATCGCGGGGGCTGGTGTCCGGCATCGGGGCGTCCTTCCGGTCAGCTGACTTCGGTGGGGTTGAGCTGCAGGCCACGCAGCAGATGGGCGTTGATAGCCACCACAATAGTGCAGATGGACATCAGCGCCCCTTAGCGATTCCCCCCATCCAGCTTCCATGTTCCGCCGGTTGCCGTCCTCTGGCTGGGCAATTTGGTTAGTTCGTCGGGGGTCTGGGCGCGGTGGCCGGGCTCTGGGACATGCCCCGCGCCGGGGCCGGCGGGTGGACATAGTGTCATTGTGCCCGGTCCCGGGTGCGAAGAATGGGCATGTCCCGCGCGGGGACGCCCGGCCCAAAGGGACATGCCCCGCGCCGGGGGCAGCGGGTGGACATAGTGTCATTGTGCCCGGTCCCGGCGAAGAATGGGCATGTCCCGCGCGGGGACGCCCGGCCCGAAGGGACATGCCCCGCGCCGGGGGCAGCGGGTGGACATAGTGTCATTATGCCCGGCCCCCGGGTGCGAAGAATGGGCATGTCCCGCTGGACTGGACACCGGCGCGAAAAGGTCCAGGCTCCGTCTGATCCCCGACGTAACGAACGAAAATGACCGCTTGTTCCGAAGGCGCATATTTTCTCGGCGCCGCGAACCGGCCAGGGTCAGCTGATCAGCAGTCCCAGCGCCTCGGCCAGGTGTCCGACTTCCCGCACGGAGAAGCCTGCGGGGATGGGACCGGGCCCGTTGGGACTCGCGGGCACCACGGCGTGAGTGAACCCCAGCCGGTGGGCTTCCTGGATCCGCTGGTTGATGCCAGGTACGGGCCGGACTTCGCCGGCCAGGCCCACCTCGCCGAAGGCGATAAGCCGCTGCGGCAGAGGCTTCCTGGCCTTGGCGGAGGCCACCGCCAGGGCGACGGCCAGGTCCGTGGCGGGCTCGCTGAGCTTCACGCCGCCGACGGTCGCGACGTAGGAATCGTCCTTGTTCAGCAGGCAGCCGGCGCGCTGCTGGAGCACGGCGAGCAGCATTGCCACTCGGGAGCTGTCCAGCCCGCTCGTGGCGCGGCGGGGCTGCGCGCTGGAACTTTCGGCCAGCAGGGACTGCACCTCGGCCAGCAGCGGCCGGCGCCCTTCCAGGGTCACGGTGATGCAGGTTCCGGAGACGGGTTCCTTGGTCCGCGAGACGAAGAGCCCGCTCGGATCGGCCAGGCCCACGATGCCGTCCTCATTCAGGTCAAAGCAGCCGACGTCGTCCGTGGGGCCGTAACGGTTCTTGACCGCCCGCAGCAGCCGCAGCCGGGAATGACGCTCGCCTTCGAACTGGCACACCACATCCACGAGGTGTTCAAGCAGCCGTGGCCCGGCGATGGAGCCGTCCTTGGTTACGTGTCCCACCAGCAGGGTGGTCATGTTGCGGCGCTTGGCCGCGGCAATCAGCGAGGCGGCCACCTCACGGACCTGCGAGACACCGCCGGCGCTGCCCTCGACGTCGGCGCTGCTCAGGGTCTGGACGGAGTCCACGATCAAGAGGCGCGGCTCGAGCTTCTCCACCTGCCCCAGGGCCTGGCCCAGATCCGTTTCGGCGGAGAGGTACAGGGAGTCGGCGACGGCGTCGATCCGGTCAGCACGGAGCTTCACCTGCGCGGCGGATTCCTCGCCTGTGATGTAGAGGACGTCCTGCGCGGTGCGCGCAAACTTGGCCGCGACGTCCAGCAGCAGGGTGGATTTACCCACGCCGGGTTCGCCGGCCAGCAGGATGACCGCGCCGGGAACCAGCCCGCCGCCAAGCACCCGGTCCAATTCGTCCACGCCGGTGGGCAGGAAGGCCGCGGTGCTGGCATCTACCTCGGAGATGCGGCGGGCCGGTTCCAGGACGGTGGTGGCCGTCGTCGTGCGTGCCACGGCGCTGCCGGTCTCCTCAACGCTGCCCCAGGCCTGGCACTCGCCGCAGCGGCCCACCCACTTGGCCGTGGTCCAGCCACATTCGGCGCATTTGTAGCCCGGCGCATTTGAAGCGCGGGAAGTCTTGGTAGCCATTGCTCCACACTATCCGCGGCCAGCGACAACCAAGCCGCGGAAACGCGTGCGGTGAAACTGCATCGCCGAAAAGGCCGC
This sequence comes from Pseudarthrobacter sp. HLT1-7, assembly GCF_059383435.1. NCBI lineage: Bacteria > Bacillati > Actinomycetota > Actinomycetes > Micrococcales > Micrococcaceae > Pseudarthrobacter > Pseudarthrobacter sp. HLT1-7. The sequence continues at coordinate 60,360 of NZ_JBWZCH010000001.1, forward strand.
CGCGAAGTACCGCCGGCCGGAATGCCGGTTACAGCGGCGGCAGGATGTCCCGGGCTTCGCCGGAGTCCACCCCGGCGGCCTCGAGCAGGTCCACCATCAGCGGGCGGAACAGCATGACCACCGTTTCGCCCTCCAGCCGTTGCACATCCAGCAGCCGGGGATGCAGCCTGCCCGCGATCTCCCGCAGGTCTGCCCGGGTGGTACGCAGATGGGCGCGGCGGGCGCCGTCGTGCGCTTCCGCCAGGCCAAGCGAGAGCTCATCGACGGCATTGGCGGTCTCCTGCAGGACCTCGGCGATGTTCTGGGTGGCCTCATCGGAGAGCGCCGCGTGGTTGATGGCGCTGGTCAGGCGGCGGGCGAACACGCGGCTGTTGCGCAGCGCGAGGTCGATGTAGTCCAGCGACTGCTCCATCCGGTCCAGCTCCTCCCGGTGCCGCCGGTAGGCCGGGGCCAGGGTGGCCACCTCGCCGGAGGCGCGCAGGGTCTGGCGCATGGAATCGACCAGCGGCTGGCAGTTCCGTCCGCGGATGAGCGCGTGCCAGGCCTGGGTGGAGTCGCTGGAACTCAGCGCGGAGCCGCATTCGCGCAGCACTTCGGCAAGCTCGTGCAGGAGCTTCTTGACGTCATTGCGGGGTTCCCGGCGCGGATCCTTGGGAATCAGGACCGTCACCAGCAGTGCGAACACCCCGCCCACGACGGCGTCGATGCTGCGGGTGAACGGGCCGCCGTCGGGAGCCGGCAGGAGCACCACCAGCAGCGACTGCAGGCCCAGCTGCGTGGTGAAGATCGTTCCGCTGTCCAGGAACCGTGCCAGCAGGATCGAGAACAGCAGCACGACGGCGGCCTGCCAGATCCCGGCGCCCAGCCAGTGCAGCAGCAGATCGCCCACGACGATGCCGATGGTGCACCCCAGGCCCACCTCCACGACGCGGCGCAGCCGGGGATCGCGGGAAAAGCCGAGCGCAATCAGCGATGATGTGGCGGCGAACAGCGGGCCGGTGTGACCCAGGACGTACTCGGCGAAGGCGTAGGCACCCACGGCGCAGGCGGTCATCTGGACGGCCGGCAGGATCGAGTTGCGGCTCCGGACAAAGCCGGTGCGGACCCGGCCGCGCAGGAATCGTGCGCTTGCGGAGTGTCCAATAGCGGAGGCCATGCCCACCAGTCTATTTGCAGCCGCGGGCACCGCCGACTGCGGCCGAACCCCTACGGCTGTGACCCAGCTAACGCAATGGTGGCCCGGCAGATGTCAGCCAATGTCCCGGTGTCGTTAACCCCCTGTTCACTTTGCACCGCAATTCTCTTCACCTGAGGCACATAACTTCAGTAGAGGTACAAACCGTACGCATCCGCTGCTGCGGCCTTCTCCGGCCGGGCACGCACAGAAAATCCCTGGAAGGGGTACATCTAGTGAAGGCACTCCGCTTCGGCCGCAACGCGGCAATCGCTGTTATCGCAGCCGGCGCTCTCGCGCTTACCGCCTGTGGTTCTGATAACGCAACGGGCACTGCCCCCGCGAACACCACCGCCTCGGGTCCGAAGGTTACCGGCACCCTGACCGGCATCGGGTCCTCCGCGCAGGGCGCGGCAATGGATGTCTGGAAGACCAACTTCGCCTCGGCAAACCAGGGCGCCAGCGTGCAGTATTCCCCGGACGGCTCCGGCGCCGGCCGCAAGGCACTCCTGGACGGCTCCGCCCAGTTCGGCGGCTCCGACGCCTACCTCAAGGATGACGAGTACGCCACCGCCAAGACCCAGTGCGGCCCCGAGGGTGCCTTGAACATCCCGGTCTACATTTCCCCGATAGCCGTGGCCTTCAACCTGCCGGACATCAAGGAACTGAAGCTCGACGCCGGCACTGTCGCCAAGATCTTCCGCGGCGAGATCGCCAAGTGGAACGATCCGGCCATCGCCGCCCTGAACCCGGACGCCAAGCTCCCGGACCTCAAGGTCACTCCGGTGAACCGCTCGGATGACTCCGGCACCACCTCCAACTTCACCGACTACCTGGCCGCCGCGGCTCCCGAGGCCTGGACCGACAAGTCCGCCGGCATCTGGCCTGCGACCCTGAAGGGCGAGAACGCCAAGGGCACCTCAGGTGTGGTCAAGACCGTTACCGACACCCCGGGCGCCGTGACCTACGCCGATGACTCCGCCGTGAGCGGCAAGCTCGGCATCGCGCAGATCAAGGTTGGCTCGGCCTTCACCAAGATCACCGCCGAGGCGGCCGCCAAGGCAGTCGACGCCGGCAAGCCCGTCGAGGGCCGCAACGCCAACGACCTCTCCATCAAGCTGGACCGCAAGACCACCATCGAGGGCGCCTACCCGATCGTGCTCGTCTCCTTCCACGTCGTCTGCAGCAGCTACGCCGATCAGAAGACCGTGGACCTCGTGAAGGGCTTCGAGAAGTACGTTGTCTCGGAAGCCGGCCAGAAGGCAGCCGCTGACGCCGCCAAGTCCGCCCCGCTGTCCAAGACCCTGGCCGACAAGGCCCTGAAGTCGATCGAATCCATCAAGGTCAAGTCCTAGGGTTCCCGCGCGCCAACAGGCATAGTGGAAACACAATCCTGATCCAGGTTCCCTGCTCCGAAATGGCTGTCATAGACGGCCGCCCCGGGGCAGGGAACCGCCGCGTTTGTTCTGTAGTTGCCAGAAGTACCAGTTGATTCGAAGCTGAAGGACCGTGAAGTGACCACCACCTCCCTGACCTCGTCCCGGGGCGCAGGCCGCGCCGGGGACAAAGTCTTTTCCGCAGCCACTTTGGCCGCAGGGTGCCTGATCCTGGCCGTGCTTTTCGGCGTGGCGCTCTTCCTCGTCGTCCAGGCGATCCCGGCCCTCACGGCCTCCCCGGACAAGATCAAGGGCGGCGAAGGCTTCCTCGCCTACATCTGGCCGATCGTGATCGGCACACTGATCGCGGCCGCCATCGCCATCGTCATCGCCACCCCGGTGGCTATCGGCGTCGCGCTCTTCATCTCGCATTACGCCCCGCGGCAGCTCTCCTCGGGGCTCGGCTACGTGATTGACCTCCTGGCCGCGATTCCGTCCGTGGTTTACGGGGCCTGGGGCGCGGCGTTCCTGGCCAAGGAGATTTCGCCAGCCTACAACTGGCTGGCCGGCAACATGGGCTGGCTTCCCATCTTCCAGGGTCCCGCCTCCGCCACCGGCAAGACGATCCTGACCGCGGGAATCGTCCTGGCCGTGATGGTCCTGCCCATCGTCACCTCGCTGACCCGCGAGATCTTCCTGCAGACCCCCAAGCTGCACGAAGAGGCCGCGCTGGCGCTCGGTGCCACCCGCTGGGAAATGATCAGGATGGCCGTGCTTCCGTTCGGCCGCCCCGGCATCATCAGTGCCGTGATGCTGGGCCTGGGCCGCGCGCTCGGCGAGACCATGGCGGTGGCGCTGGTGTTGTCCTCCGGCGCCCTCACCGCCAGCCTGATCCAGACCGGAAACCAGACCATCGCCGCGGAGATTGCGCTTAACTTCCCGGAGGCCAGCGGGCTCCAGGTCAGCACCCTGATCGCGGCGGGCCTGATCCTGTTCGTCATCACCCTCGGCGTGAACATGATCGCCCGGTGGATCATCAGCCGGCACAAAGAATTCTCGGGAGCCAACTAAATGACCTCCACCCTCACCCCCGTCCAGAAGCGCTCTTCCCTCACCAAGGGCCAGCTGCCAGCCTGGGCCCCGTACGTTGTTCTTGGCGCGGCCCTGATCCTGGGCGCCGCAATCCTGGCCCTCATCGGCTTCAACGCCTTCGGCTGGGGAATCGTCTCGGCCATCCTCTTTGCTGCCGGCCTCGTTGGCTGGAGCGCCGTCGTGGAAGGCTCCCGGCGGGCGAAGGACAAGCTGGTCAGCTGCCTGGTCGTCGGCGCGTTCCTGATCGCGCTGCTGCCGCTGATTTCCGTGATCTGGACGGTCCTTGTCAACGGTCTTCCCGGACTCATGAACCCGGGCTTCCTGACCACCTCCATGAACGGCGTCACCGGCGCCTTCGACAACAAGAGCGTGGACGAAGGCGCCCCGGTGGTGGGCGGTATCTTCCATGCCATCATCGGCACCCTGCTGATCACCGCGGTCGCCACCGTCATCTCGGTGCCCGTGGGCCTGCTGTCCGCCATCTACCTCGTGGAGTACGGCAACGACCGCCCGCTGGCCCGGGCCATCACGTTCTTCGTGGACGTCATGACCGGCATCCCCTCGATCGTTGCCGGCCTGTTTGCGGCGGCCTTCTTCTTCGCCGTGGTTGGTCCCGGCACCAAAACCGGTGCCGTCGCCGCCGTCGGCCTCTCCGTGCTGATGATTCCCGTGGTGGTCCGCTCCAGCGAGGAAATGCTCAAGATCGTCCCTAACGAACTCCGCGAGGCGGCCTACGCCCTGGGGGTCCGCAAATGGCGGACCATCCTGAAGGTGGTCATCCCGACGGCGATTTCCGGCATCGCCTCGGGCGTCACCCTGGCGATTGCCCGCGTGATCGGCGAAACGGCGCCGATCCTGGTCACCGCAGGATTCGCAACCTCGATTAACGCCAACGTGTTCTCGGGCTGGATGGCCTCGCTGCCCACGTTTATCTATACGCAGATCCTCAACCCGACCTCGCCGTCCAACCCGGACCCGTCGTCCCAGCGCGCCTGGGGCGCGGCGCTGGTCCTCATCATCCTGGTGATGCTGCTCAACCTCGGTGCCCGCCTGATCGCCCGCATGTTCGCCCCCAAAACCGGCCGCTAGCCAGAGCCAGCGCCACTACAACGTCCAGCAAGTGAAGGAACACCATGTCTAAGCGCATCGACGTCAAGGACCTGAACGTCTACTACAGCAAATTCCTGGCCGTCGAAGACGTCACCATCAACATCGAGCCCAAGTCCGTCACCGCCTTCATCGGGCCTTCCGGCTGCGGCAAGTCCACGTTTCTGCGGACCTTGAACCGTATGCACGAGGTCATTCCCGGTGCCCGGGTGGAAGGTGAGGTGCTCCTCGACGGCGACAACCTCTACGGACCCGGCGTGGATCCGGTGACCGTCCGCTCGCAGATCGGTATGGTGTTCCAGCGCCCCAACCCCTTCCCCACCATGTCCATCCGGGACAACGTGCTGGCCGGCGTGAAGCTCAACAGCCAGAAAATGTCCACGGGCGAGGCTGATTCCCTCGTGGAGCGCTCCCTGAGCGCAGCCAACCTGTGGAATGAGGTCAAGGACCGCCTCGCGAAGCCGGGCTCGGGCCTGTCCGGCGGCCAGCAGCAGCGCCTCTGCATTGCCCGCGCCATCGCCGTGGAACCCCAGGTGATCCTGATGGACGAGCCGTGTTCGGCGCTGGACCCGATTTCCACCCTGGCCATTGAGGACCTCATCAACGAGCTCAAGGACCAGTACACCGTGGTGATTGTGACCCACAATATGCAGCAGGCGGCACGAGTCTCGGAGAAGACCGCGTTCTTCAACATCGCCGGAACGGGCAAGCCGGGCAAGCTGATCGAATACGGTGACACGCACACCATCTTCAGCAACCCCTCCGTGAAAGCCACCGAGGACTACGTTTCCGGCCGCTTCGGATAGTCCCGCTTTCCCATCGACTGCTCCATATCCGCCGTTTTGACCCCTCATAAGGGCACTTGTGGAGCAATCGATGGGCTAGGGGCTGGCTAGGGGAGACAGCGCGAGCCCCAGGATCAACGCCACGGCCGCGGTGACCATCGGGGTGAGCACCCAGAACCGCAGGATCCGGATCACGAGCCGCCGGTTGGTGGCAGGGAAACCCTGGTTCGATCCTGAGCCCAGGACGGCCGCGGTGACCGTGTGGGTGGTCGAAATCGGCCAGTGCAGCCCGATTGCTCCCACCACCAGGATCACCGAGCTGTACAACTGGGCTATGGAGCCGCGCAAGGGGTCCATCCGCATCAGCCGGTAGCCGATCGTGTAGGAAATCCGCCAGCCGCCGGCCAGCGTTCCGGCCGCCAGCATTCCGGCGGTGAGAAGTGCCACCCAGGCTGGCATGGAACCGCCGTCGGACAGCCCGGCAGCCAGCATCGCCAGTACCAATACGGCGGCGGTGCGTTGCCCGTCCTGCAGCCCGTGGGCAAACGCGACGGCCCCGGCGGCAACGGACTGGGCCCGCCGCGAGCGGCCGTTAACGACGCTCGGCTGCGTGTACCTCGCGGCCCACGTGACCGGCCACACCAAAAGATAAGCGCCGGTGAAGGCAATGAAAGGTGAGACCAGCAGCGGGAGCGCCACCTGGAGCAGCAGCGATGTATCCGCCCCGCCCATGGCGTTTCCACCGACCGCCACGCTCGCGGCGCCGGCTCCGGCGAGGCCGCCGACCAGCGCGTGGGTCGAGGAGGAGGGAATACCCCGCCACCACGTGTAGATGCCCCACAGGATGGCGCTTACCAGCCCCGCCGCCAGGATGGTCAGCCCGGTCTGCCCCGGCGGCAGGCGGACCCAGGTACGGCTGACTTGCAACGCCAGGGCGGCACTTAGCCCGGCCCCGATGAAGTTGAAAAATCCGGCCAGCAGTACCGCGACTGTGGGGGTCAGCGCGCGGTTCCGCACCGCCAGCGCCACCGAGGTGGAGGCGTCCCTGAAGCCGTTCAGGAAGGCAAAGGCCGCGGCGAAGACCACTACCAGGGCAAAGAAGAAGATGGTCACGTCAGGATTCCTTGACGATGATGCTGCCCACCTGGGTTGCGATCCGGCGCATGTCCTTGGTGACTTCCACCAGCTGGTTTGCGATGTCGCGGTTGCGTGCGTACTGGGCCGACTTCATCTCGGTGAGCAGGTCCGCCACCCAGACCCGGTGGGATCGCTCCGCGCGCTTGGCCAGCCGGAGGACCTCGATCCAGTAGTCCTCGAGTTCGTCCAGATTGTTGAGCTTCCGCATGGCGTCCACGGTGAGTTCGGCCTGCCGGCTGATGATCTCGAGCTGGTCCGCGGCGCGTTTGGGCAGCCGGTCCAGCTTGTAGAGCGAAACGAGCTCCGCGGCGGCGTCGAGTTTCTCCATCGCCTCGTTGAGGTACCGCGACAGGGCGTACATGTCCTCACGGGGGAGCGGACTTACAAAGGTGCTCCGCATATGGGTCAGCAGGGCGAAGTGCAGTTCCGCCGATTTGGCCTCGTGGTTGTGCATGTCCTCCACGAGCCGTGCGTGCTCAGTCACGGGGGCACCCAGGATTTCCGCGAGGGTGGCCGTGGCGAGCACGATCTGGCGCGCCAGCTGGGAAAGGAGGTTCAGCCCGGCGGGCTCCTGGGGGAAAAGGCGCAGCTTCACGTGGGGTTACCGGTCTTCGGGAGAGGAGTACTCGGGTGGGCTCGGCCGGCCGTATGACTTGACGATGACCCGCGCGTAAGCATTACTTTACCGTCAGGTCCGGGAGCGCCCGGAAAGCGTTCCGGCGGGTCCGGCAATGTGACGGCGCACGGCTGGAACCGGCCTGACGAGGGCATAAAAATGGTGCCGAACCGGAGACGCCTCTCGGCGGTAGGCCGCTCTAGGCGGCTAGATGTTGAAGCCCGGGGGTTTCGCGGTTCGGCACCGCTTTTAGTTTTCTACGACAACCCGGACAAGTCAACATTGACAGTCCGGGGCGGGCATGCGTACCGGGACCTCAGTCCAGTTCGCCCAGGCGCCACGCGTTGGCCGCGTGCTCGAGGTCCTCGGCCGTCTTGACCAGGAGATGCGAATTGCGGGTGAGCTTGCTCGCATGGTTCTCGTTGCTGTGGTCGGCGCCGTCGGCGAGGGTCGCCTGGCCAAGGGCCACCACGCGGCAGAACGCGGCGGAACGTTCCAGCGCGACGTCGAACTCGCCGTCGAACGCTCCGGAGAGGATGGCATTCGCCATCGACTTCATCTCGTCCGCTCCCGGCGGCTCGGCGGCACCGGCAACCACATTGGAAACCTGCGCCGTGTCCTTGCCCGCCTTGAAGTAAACCGAAATGCGCTCGGGATCCTGGATCGTGGCGGCCCGCAGGGCGTAGAGGCGCCACAAAGCTCCCGGGAGGGACCGCGCCGGACTTTCGGCCCACATCTCGGCGATGGCTTCCAGCCCCTGCTCATCGGCGAGTTTCACCAGCCGTTTGGTGACCGTGGGGTCGTCGCTGTCGCGGCCGCGGCGCACGAGTGCCTGCGCGGCAAGGTGGGCGGCCTCGGAGATGCGGGCAGGGTCCGCTCCGCCGGCGAAGGGCTCAAAATCGAAGGGTGCGAAGGGCTTTGGCTTGTGGTGCCGGTGTGGTCCGGGGCTGCCGGCTTCTGCTTGCTCGCTCATGCCACCACGCTACTCCAGTGCTGCCGGGGAATCGAGCGTGCGGCCTGGGGGCAGCGCCCGTCAGCGGGGCGCACGACGGCGGCGGTGTCACGGCCGCCGTGTGAAAGTCGGCCCTGGTGTGGGGTACAGTAATTAACGTCCAGAAATGGACTGGGCTGATCTGAACTTGGGCAGCGGATTTTCCGCCGCTCTGGGGCAATCGGCTGGGGCCTTTAGCTCAGATGGTAGAGCATCGGACTTTTAATCCGTGGGTCGAGGGTTCGAGCCCCTCAGGGCCCACCCACGTCGCAGGCCAGAGGCACACAGCCTCTGGCCTGCTTCTCTTTTGAGACCCTGACTTCTCTTTTGAGACCCTGACCCGGCGAAACCCAACTAATGCGGTTGAAGTGCGACTCAGGAGTGCCTTGCGCCGTCGGTGACTAGGGCGGGAATGGCTTGCTGCGGGCCAGAGGCATATTGCCTTTGGCCCGCAGTCGTTTCAAGACCCCGACCTGCCGACGTAGGCCGCGAGGTGCTCGCCGGTGAGGGTGGAGCGGGCCGCCACGAGGTCGGCGGGAGTGCCCTCGAAGACGAGCCTGCCGCCGTCGTGGCCCGCGCCGGGGCCGAGGTCGATGATCCAGTCGGCGTGCGCCATGACGGCCTGGTGGTGCTCGATCACGAGGACCGATTTGCCGGACTCCACCAGGCGGTCGAGGAGGCCCAGCAGGTTCCGGACGTCGGCGAGGTGCAGGCCGGTGGTGGGCTCGTCGAGAACGTAAACGTCACCCTTCTCGGCCATCTGGGTGGCCAGCTTGACGCGCTGCCGCTCGCCGCCGGACAGCGTGGTGAGCGGCTGGCCGAGGGTGAGGTAGCCGAGCCCGACGTCCACGAGCCGGTCAAGGATCGTGTGCGCCGCCGGCGTCTTCGCCTCCCCGTCGCCAAAGAACACCCCGGCCTCGGTCATTGACATTGCCAGCACTTCGGCGATGTTGCGGCCGCCCAGTGTGTATTCCAGGACTGACGCCTGGAACCTCTTGCCCTCGCAGTCCTCGCAGGTGGACTCGACGGTGGCCATAACGCCCAGTTCGGTGAAGATGACGCCCGCGCCGTTGCAGGAGGGACAGGCGCCTTCCGAGTTGGAGCTGAACAGCGCCGGCTTCACGCCATTGGCCTTTGCGAACGCCTTGCGGATCGGCTCGAGGAGGCCCGTGTACGTCGCCGGGTTGCTGCGCCGCGACCCCTTGATGGCATTCTGGTCAACCACCACCACGCCATCGCGGCCGGCCACCGAGCCGTGGATCAGCGAGCTTTTGCCCGACCCCGCGACACCCGTCACCACGCAGAGCACGCCGAGCGGAATGTCGACGTCGACGTCCTTGAGGTTGTGCGCCGAGGCACCACGCACCTCGAGCGTACCGGCCGGCGTGCGCACCAATCCCTTGACCGTGGCCCGGTCGTCGAGGTGGCGGCCGGTGATGGTCCCACTCGCCCGGAGACCCTCCACGCTTCCCTCGAAGCAGACGCTGCCGCCCTCGGTGCCGGCGCCGGGGCCGAGGTCAACGATGTGGTCAGCGATGGCGATGGTCTCCGGCTTATGCTCGACGACGAGCACGGTGTTGCCCTTGTCGCGCAACTGCAGCAGCAGCTGGTTCATCCGCTCGATGTCGTGCGGGTGCAGGCCGATCGTCGGCTCGTCAAAGACGTAGGTGACGTCCGTGAGGGATGAGCCCAGGTGCCGGATCATCTTGGTGCGCTGGGCTTCGCCGCCGGAGAGCGTGCCCGCCGGCCGGTCCAGCGAGAGGTACCCCAGCCCGATCTCGGCGAACGAGTCAAGCAGGTGCTGCAAGCCTTTGAGGAGCGGCGCGACCGACGGCTCGTCGAGCTCGCGGACCCACGCGGCCAGGTCGCTGATCTGCAGCCCGCACAGCTCGGCGATGTTCTTGCCCCGGATCTTCGAGGACCTGGCCTCCGGGCTGAGCCGCGTGCCGTCGCACCCGGGGCAGGTCTGAAAAGTGATGGCCCGCTCTACAAAGGCCCGGATGTGCGGCTGCATGGAGTCGACGTCCTTGGAGAGCATCGATTTCTGGATCTTCGGGATCACGCCCTCGTAGGTGAGGTTGATGCCCTCGACCTTGATCTTGGTCGGTTCTTTGTAGAGCAGGTCGTGCATTTCCTTCTTGCTGAACTTGTTGATCGGCTTGTCCATGTCGAAGCCGGCGCCGCTGAAGATGCGGCCGTACCAGCCGTCCATGCTGTAGCCGGGGATTGTCAGGGCACCCTCGCCGAGCGACTTGCTGCCGTCGAAGAGTGCGGTGAGGTCGAAGTCGGAGACCGAGCCCATACCCTCGCACCGCGGACACATGCCGCCCAGGTAGACGGCGTTTTGGACGACGCTCTTCTCGACTCTGCCGCCCTTCTCGGTGCTCATCACCCCGCTCGCCTTCCGCGTAGGGACGTTGAAGGAGAACGCCGTGGGCGGTCCCACGTGCGGCGATCCCAGCCGGCTAAAAAGGATCCGGAGCATTGCGTTGGCGTCGGTGGCAGTGCCCACCGTGGAGCGGGGGTTCGCGCCCATCCGCTCCTGGTCGACGATGATCGCCGTCGTCAGCCCGTCCAGAACGTCGACGTCGGGCCGTGTCAGGTTCGGCATGAAACCCTGCACAAAGGCGCTGTAGGTCTCGTTGATCATCCGCTGCGACTCAGCGGCGATCGTTGCGAACACGAGCGAGCTCTTGCCCGAGCCGGAGACACCGGTGAACACCGTCAGGCGGCGCTTCGGGATCTCGATGCTGATGTCCTTGAGGTTATTCTCGCGTGCGCCCTGCACCCGGATCAGCTCGTGGCTGTCGGCTATGTGCAGCTCGGGCGGCTGCGTGTCCGGCTGCGTGTCCGTACCCGTGGCCATGCTCATCGTGTCTCCATCTGTTGGGCGGGGCCGCCGTCGGCGTCTCTTGGCTGAATCCGACCGGCGTCGAGCAGTACGTCTGATTCTCCTTCGTCGGCGCGGCCGGGGCAACGGTCCGCTGTCCACCTGCTGGCAGCCGTCTGCCCGGCGCCGTCGGCCTGCCCAGCGTTGTCCCTGCGGGGCTATCTGCTGCCAGGCGAGCAATTCGCTCAGGGTGCCTGGTGCCCGCGGGGGCCAGCCCGATCACCGCGCGGTTGCGACCGGCGGACTTCGCCTGATAGAGCGCGCGGTCAGCGTCCCGGAGAAGGCGCGGCAGCCCGGTGGCACGGTCGTGCGCGTCGACGACGCCGAAGCTCGCCGTGGGCGCGTCCGTGCCGTTCGGCAGGGAGCTGTGATCAGCCAGTGCGGCGTTGATCCGGTCGGCGATCCGAACGCCTTCCTCAGCGTCGACGCCGTCGAGCAGCAGCACGAATTCCTCCCCGCCGTAGCGGCCCACCAGGTCCATACTCCGCACGGTGACGCGGCAGGCCTCGGCGAAGGCGCGGATGACGCCGTCGCCGGCATCATGGCCGAAGCGGTCGTTGATGCCTTTGAAGCGGTCCAGGTCCGCCATCACAATCGCGGTGTCGACGCCTGCCGCCAGATTGGTCCGAGCCGATGCTGGGCCTGGCGCATGAATTCCCCGCGGTTCAGCAGCCCCGTGAGCCCATCGCGGTAGGCCAGCTCCCGGAGGTTCTCGGTCCGCCTCGCGTAGCTTAGCGAGGTGATGCTGGACGAGACCACCACCAGCAGGATCATTGCCATCAACAGGGTGACGCCGGTCCCGAAGAGCTTGTGGAACAGCGGATCCGCCGGGCCGAGCACAGCCAGTCCCGCCATCCGGCTGAGGTAGTAGAAGGCGCAGACTCCCGTGGCGATGGCGAGGGACCGGACAAGGTGCCAGGAGTGCGCCCGTTCGCGCCACAGCTCCACGGAGGCGAGGCCGATCGCTGACCCCATGAGCGCCAGAAGGACGATGCTGCCGATCCGTGCGTTGTCGGAGTAGCGGACGGTGACGTCGACTGCCACGGCGGCGGCGGCCGGGATCCCCAGCAGCCAGGGGGTGACCCGGCGGCCGGCCAGCGATCGGGTGCCGGCCCAGACGCAACCGGCGCCAAACACCATCACCCCGTTGCCTACGCCTGGGGTCCAGGCAACGTCCTGGACCTCGCCCAGGATATATAGGCCGGCGCCTACGAAGAAGGACGCTACGGCACCGCACCACCAGGCGGCGAAGGGGGCCCGGCTCTCGCGGTACGTGTCGAAGTAGAAAAGTACCAGCATGGTCAGCGACATCACGGCGAAAACCACCATGAGTGTTGACCGGTCCAGAAGCACCATAAGTAGAATAATCCCAGCTGCTGGAGCCGGCCCTGCCCATCGACCGTCGGCGTAGTTCCCTGCCCAGTCCCGGGCCCATGGCGGAGGTCAGGGTCGAATCGGCCGGCTACGGAAAAGTGCCACGGACCCCCAGTGAGGATCCGTGGCACTTCCCGCCGAACCATGCATCCGGCAGGTTTTTCGGGGGGTGTTATTTGGTGTTGACGGTGATCTTGGCGATGCCGACGAGCATGTCGGCTTTCACGGCGTCGGTCTTGAAGGTTTTGTTCAGCAGGCCGGCGGCGGTGTCGGAGATCAGCACCCGGGTTCCTTCCAGGACGGCGGTGTCGCCGGCGGCCTGGAGGGGCTTGAGGGTGGAGCCGTCAAGGTTGAAGATGTAGGCCTGCTTGGCGGCACTCTCGCCGTTGACCGCGACGTCACCGTAGAGCTTGGAGGTGCCCGGGTCGATGGTGAAGTTGGTCAGGTCCACCTTGGTCTCACCGGCGGAGAGGGAGAACCCGGAGCCGGCGTGGCTGATCAGGCCCTGGACGAACGGGCGGTAGTCCTTCGCGGGATCGTAGTAATCGACCTTGCCGCCGCTGATCGGGAAGATCAGCGACCCGTCGGTCAGCGCCGCGGTACCCACAACCCCCGGGGTGAGCTTGAGGCTCTCCAGGGCCGCGGCGAAGGAGGCATCGAGCTTCACCGCGGTGGAGGTACCCGTCAGCGCCGGGATCGCGGCCAGCGGCTTGGCTTTCTCAGCGGGCGCCGCGGCCGAGGACGAGGCAGCCGGCGCCGACGAGGACGTGGCAGCCGGGCTGCACGCCGCGAGGGAGAACATCAGCGAACCGGCAGCGGCAACGCTCAGGAAAGTCTTAGTTGACGTACGCATGGGAGTGCTCCTTGAAATCAGTGGGGGTGTCCGGTCCCGAGGATGGTTCCTGCCGAGTGGCTCGGACGGGGCCGGTGCTTGTCTGTCAGGAGTACTTCGACAGCACACCGGCTACGGATGGGTTCCACCGTGTTCGTGACCAATCCGTGACCCCGCGTCCAGCCCTAGTGTCGCGAGCCGGTGAGCAAAGGGCCACCAGGGAGCCCCTCTGGTTCGCAGCCGACGATCCAGCACTTCCCCGAGATTAACACCTGCGAACGCGGATGAGGGGTGCGCTTTTCGAGGGTGCGTCCGGTTCGTCGATCAGCGGGGGCGCATGGAGGGTTCCCGCACCGGAACGCGGGAAATCTCACCGGCCACCGAGTGGTGTCAGCCGTTTTTGAACTGCTCGACGGCGGGGAGCTGACCCGGCTCTCCCCGCCGGAAATCAAGCGTCTGCTGGTCCGGCTGATCTGCTACCTGTCACTTCACCGGGATCGGATCCCGAGTCATTCGATCCGCAGGCGGAAACATCAGCAGCGCGCACCATACGGTTACTACAAAGCCCGCGGGCGCACCCCACAAATGCGGCTGTGGTGCTAAGGCATTTTGTCCGGGTCGATGTTGGTGGCGGCGCCGGCCGGTGTTGCCCCGCCTTCGCCGGACCAGTCCTGGCCGGCCTCGTCATTCTGAGCCGGGTCGGATTCGACGTCGCGGCCCGCCGCAGCTGCGGAGGTGCCGAGATTGACCGTCTCGGGGTGGGTGCTGTGGGCGGGGATGCCGCCGACGACGGTTCCTGACTGGCCGGCGCCGCCGGCAGTCGGGCCGCCAGCTGCCGCGATGTCTGTTGTCCCCTTGGGGGCGTTGTCGCGGCGTACGGCGGACCCGATGACGGTTCCTGCGCGGCGTGCGGCCTCGGCGAGCTGTTCCGAGACCTCCGGGGCCTTTTCCTTGACCGCCTCCGCCGCGGCTGTGACCTTGTCCTGGACCGGTTTGCTGTCCCAGAGGGCCGCAGCACGGGACTTGATTTTCTCGTAGGCGGCCCGGCCGGAGCGTGATCCGAGGACGAAGCCAGCGGCCATCCCGGTGCCGAAAAGAAGTTTGGCTTTCATGTTGTACTCCTGCTCATTGTGGTGCTTGTACGTGAGGGTGCTGAGTGAAAACGGGTGAAGCCCGGGTGCCAAAAAACCGGCCCCGGGAAAAGATCCCGGGGCCGGTTTTCGGTCACGCCCAGCTTTAGCGGACTGAACGCTTGGAGATCATGCCGTAGACCAGCAGGACGATGATTGCCCCGCCGATGGCCAGCAGCCAAGTGGACAGCGAGAAGAACTCGTTGATGTTGGCATTGAAGAGCAGCCCGCCAATCCAGCCGCCAAGCATGGCGCCGACGACGCCGAGCAGCAGCGTGATGAAGATGCCACCGCCCTGCTTGCCGGGGAGGATTGCCTTAGCGATTGCTCCGGCGATAAGGCCCAGAATCAGAAATGCGAAAAAACCCATTTTGTCGTTCCTTCTTCTTTTATAGAGGAGGCACCCGAGTTGCCGGGTGCGCTTCATCCTTCTAGGTCAATACTAATCATGCTTAGTATTAAAGTGCCACTCAGGACGGCCTAAATTCCCGGATTCCTTGCCAACAGGGGGTCTTTCGGCCCGGATTTCATGCGATTCCCGCCGGCGCCGGGCCCCCGGCGCTTCCGGGTCCTCCCGGTGTCAGCGCTCCAGGCGGAACCCTAGCTTGATCGTCACCTGCCAGTCGGCTACCTCGCCGTTTTCGAGGTGGCCGCGGACTTCCTTGACCTCGAACCAGTCGAGGTTCCGCAGGGTCTTGGCCGCCTCGGCGATACCGTTGCGGACGGCCGCGTCAATGCCATCCTTTGAGGTTCCGACAATTTCAGAAATGCTGTACGTGTGATTAGACAACTTCGCTCCTCATGATGGCCACCGATGCCCGGCTGCGGGCCGTCACAGCAGATTAGCCGACAGATCGTGGCTGGGCTAGGGGCCGGCGGGTGCCAGTCAGGACCCGAAGACGGGTCCCGGATCGGGACGTTTGGCGGTCAGTGGTGCGCCGCCGTCGTGCGGCCTGATCTTGTTCACCATCCACGGCAGCAGGTAGGTGGTGAACCAGGCCAGGTCGCCGGCCTTGCTGTCCCGCCAGCTGCCGGCCGGCAGGGGCTTGGGCTCCAGCGGACGTAGGCCGTGCGGAACATTCAGGGTCTCCAGGACCATCGCCGCGATGGTGTGGTGCCCCATCGGTGAGAAATGCAGGCGGTCCGGATCCCACATCTGCGGGTCCGTCAGTTGCCGCAGCGTCCACAAATCGGCAATGACGCCGTGATGGCGGGCGGCGATGGTGCGGATGTTCTCGTTGAAGACGGCCACCTTGCCGCGGATGTGGCCAAACACGGGAGTAGCGCCCCAGTCCGGGCCGGTGAACAGCACAACCGTGGCGCCTGTGGCGCTAAGAAGGGCGACGGCGGCGTCGAGGGTCACGGCCAGCCGGTCCGGATCGCTCCGGTGGAAGACAAGATCATTACCGCCCGCCGAGAGCGTCACCAGATCGGGTTTGAGCTCGATGGCCGGCCCGAGCTGCTGGTCCAGGATCTCGCGCAGCACGAGTCCGCTGATCGCAAGGTTAGCGTAAGCGAAGTCCTGCCGTCCCTCGCTTAGCTCCTCGGCGGTCCGGTCCGCCCAGCCCCTCATGCCGCCGGGGCTCCGCGGTTCCGGGTCTCCGATGCCTGCGGTGAACGAGTCCCCCATGGCCACGTACCGGCTCCAGGAACTCTCTTTCCAGGATCCCGCAAACCGTCCTGAAGCGGACCGTCCCGAAGAAGGCCGTCCGGAGGCGGACCCCGGAGCGGACCCCGGAGCGGGAACCGGAGCGGGACCCGTTGCGCCGGTCCGGCCGGCGCCAGGATCGAGGAAACTGGCGGCGTTCACATCCCCAGCAATACGCCGAAAATCCGGGCCGCGCTAGGTCCTTAGGCCCCTGGCAGCCCGATCCCAAGGTTTTCCCAAGCTTCCGGCGTAGGGAGTGTCAGTACCCCAGGGGGTATGCATCATACATAGGGGGGTATACCATGGAAAGAAACCTTGTTGATCCCCGGAGGTACCCATGGAACTCGATCCCGCAGACATGAAGTCTGTCATCAACCGTCTTCGCCGTGCCCAGGGGCAGCTTGCCGCGGTCACCAGGATGATCGAAGAAGGCCGCGACTGCAAGAGCGTGGTCACCCAGCTGGCTGCCGTTTCGAGTGCCCTGGATAGAGCTGGATTCTCGATCATCGCCACGGGCCTGCAGCAGTGCATGAAGCAGGAAGATCCCAGCGTGGACCGTGCGGAACTGGAGAAGCTCTTCCTTTCGCTCGCCTGAGCCGAACCGCCTATGAGGCCGGGCGGCCCGCCAGGACGTAGGTCTTGAGGTCATCGAGAGTCTGCCGCATGTGTGCGTCCATCGCGTCCCGGGCCAGGTGCGGATCGCGTGTTGCGAGAGCATCCGCGATGCTCTGGTGGTGGCCGATTGCGTGTTCCTGGATCTCGCGCACCTCGGAGGTCTGGGTGCGCCGCAGCTCAAGCACCCGGTGCAGCGGCGCGAACAGCACGGCAACAAATACGTTCTCGGCGGCCTGCAGGATGAGGTCGTGGAAGGCGAGGTCGGCTTCGACGAAACCGGCCAAGTCGTAGGCTTTGTGCGCCGTGCGCATCATCTCCAGCTGCCCGTGGAGGGCGGCGAGACCGGCGTCGCTGATCCGGACGGCAGCCAGTTCGCAGGCCCCCGATTCCAGCATCCGGCGCAGCTCGATCAGCTGGACCGCGGCAGCGGCGTCGTCCTTCCCTTCTGACGCTGCGCGCAGTACGGCCTCCAAAGAGTTCCAGCGGCTCAGCGGATTCACGAAAGTGCCCCGGCCGCGCTCCACGCTGAGGATGCGCTGGGCTTCGAGGGTCTTCATGGCTTCGCGGACCGTCATCCGGCTGACCTCGTGCCGGGCGCTCAGCTCAAGCTCGCCGGGGACGGACGCACCGGGCGGGAATTCACCGGCAATGATCCGGTCCAGCAGTTCGTCTGCCACGACGCCGACCAACGATTTCCTAGCCAATTTTCCCCGTTCAATGCCGCAGCGCTGTCTGACCGACCAGTCTAGTGGCGCCGTACTTGCGCGCTCTTTGTGCCGTATGCCACACTAGCAGTCAAGTGCTAGATGTCAGACATCTTACAAATGTCAGCTTTTTACCGGCGGTTTGGTGTTCACACCGCAGAGTTTCACCACAATGGAGTGCAGAGTGCCTTTTGAAGCAGATCTTCTGGCCGCCTTCCCGGCGGAGGTCCCGATTCCCGCCACGCTCGTGGCGGGTGCCATCGGCGCCTCCACCGAGGCTTCCCCCCGGATCCTGGTGGTGCTCGACGACGACCCGACAGGTACCCAGTCCGTGGCAGGCCTGCCCGTGCTCACCCGCTGGGACGTCGCCGACTTCAGCTGGGCATTTGCCCACAGGATCAACGGCGAACGCCCGGCTGCCGTCTATGTGCTGACGAATACCCGGAGCCTGGACCTGGTGGAAGCCGCCGCCCGCAACGAAGAAGTCGTCCGGAACGCCCTCGCCGCGGCCGGCGAACCGGGCAATGCCGGCCCGGGTGCCGGCCCCGGACTGCGCCTCGGCTTCGTCAGCCGGAGCGATTCCACCCTCCGCGGCCACTACCCGCTGGAACCGGACATCATTGCGGCGACCGTCGCCGCGGTCACCGGGGAGGTGACGGACGGCGTCGTGATTGTCCCCGCGTTCCCCGACGCCGGACGCGTCACCATCGGCGGGGTCCACTACATGCGCGGAACTGGCGACGACGCCGGCCAGCTCACCCCCGTGGCCGCGACCGAATTCGCCCGGGACGCCAGCTTCGGCTTCTCCAACTCCGAGCTGGCCAAGTACGTCGAAGAGAAGTCCGGGGGCCGATTCCCGGCAGATTCGGTGATCGTGCTGGACCTGAACGTCATCCGCGCCGCCGGCCAGGACGGCGACCCGCAGGTTTCGGCCAACGCCATAGCGGACGCCATCGAAGCCGCCGTCGGCTCCACCCCGATCGTGGCCGACATCGTGACCGAAAACGATCTCCGCGCCCTCGCGCTGGGGCTTGAGGAGGCCGAACGCCGCGGCAAGAAGCTGCTCTACCGGGTGGGCCCGCCGTTCGTCCGGGGCCGCATCGGCCAGGAGATTCATGCCGAGCTCAGCGGCGAGGAGGCGTACGCGGGCAACACTCCGTACGACGCCGGCGGCCTGATCGTGGTCGGCTCGCACGTCGGCGTCACCACCCGCCAGCTCAGGGCCCTTGTCGAGCAGCACGGCGCCGCACGCATCGTGGAGATCGACGTCGAAAAGCTGCTGGGCGGCAGCGCGGAAGCCTATTTGGGCGGGATTGTGCGGACCGTGGCGGAATCGCTGCGCAGCGCCGACGTCATCCTTCATACGAGCAGGCTGCTGATCAAGACCGACGACGCCGCCGCGAGCCTCAGGATTGCGCGCACGGTGTCCGCCGCCGTCGTCGCAGTGGTGAACCGGACCCTCAAGACCTTCCCGCCGCGGTTCGTGATCGCGAAGGGCGGCATTACGTCCTCGGACGTCGCCGCCCACGGGCTGGAAATCCGTCACGCCATTGTCCGCGGCCCGATGCTGCCGGGCATCGTGAGTCTGTGGGAGCCGGTGGACGGGCCCGCGAAGGGCATTCCGTATATTGTCTTCGCCGGGAATGTGGGCGACGACCAGGCCCTGGCCCAGGTCACGCGCAAGCTCAGCAACCGATGGCCGAGCGTGTGAAGACCCTGACGCCGCCGTTCAGTCACCGCCGGCCCGTCACCGCCGACCCATCACTTTCTGACTCACCTACCCCCTCGTTTCAACGGAGAAGACCATGACCTACACTGTCGCCGTCCTCGGCCTTGGCGCCATGGGCCTGCCGATGGCCAGCCGCCTTGCCACCCGGCTGACCGTCCACGGCTTCGACATCGCGGAGCCGCGCCTGCGCCTGGCCGAGGCCGCCGGAGTCCGCACCTTCGCTTCTGCCCGGGAGGCCGCCGAGGACACGGATGCCCTGCTCCTGGCCGTGCGCAACGGCGAGCAGCTCAACGATGTCCTCTTCGGCGCCGACGGCGTGGCCTCCGTACTGAAGCCGGGCGCCGTCGTGATCCTCACCAGTACCGTCGGCACCGAGGCCATCCCGGAAACCGTCGCCCGGCTCGCCGAATTCGGCGTCGGCCTCGTGGACGCCCCGCTGTCGGGCGGGCCGAAGCGCGCCGGGGAAGGGGACCTGCTGATCGTGGTCGGCGCCGAACCGCAGTCGCTGGAAGCAGCCCGCCCGGTCCTGGAACTGCTCGCCTCCACCCTCACCGTGGTGGGCGACAAGCCCGGCGACGGCCAGGCGCTCAAGACCGTCAACCAGCTGCTCTGCGGCGTCCACATTGCCGCCGCCGCCGAGGCGCTGGCGCTCGCGGACGCCCTGGGCCTGGACCAGGCCAGGACGCTCGCCGCCCTTGAGGCAGGGGCGGCAGGGTCCTTTATGCTCTCCAACCGCGGCCCGCGCATCCTCGAGGCCTACACGGAGGACGGCGCGGAAGTCCTCAGCCGGCTGGATATCTTCGTCAAGGACATGGGAATCGTGGGCAAGGCCACCCGTGCCGCCGGCCTCGCGGCCCCTGTTGCCGCCGCCGCCGAGCAGCTCTACCTCCTGGGCCAGACCCAGGGCCTGGCCGCCGCGGACGACTCCGCCGTCATCAAGGTTGTGGCGCCCGCGAAGCGCACCGTTTAGCCCGTTCCGCACGCCCCTGAGCGGGGCGGCTAGGATCAGAACTTGGTCCTGGGCTCCCTCATCTTGCGCTGCTGGCAGCCCCGCTGCGCGTCTGGATCTTCACGCTGGAACCCATCACCCAGACGCGGCCCGCCACCTGGAAGCGGTTCAGTACCACCTCGCAGGCCGACGCGGACACCACCCGGCCGCTGGCCTGCAACCAGGGCTTCCACGATCTGTTCCTCGCGCCGGGGTCCTGGCCGGCCGCCGGAGCCATCGCCCTCGGGCACCCGGCCGCCGGCTGGACCCTGGTCTTCAGCAGCTGCGGCTCCATGCTGCTCGCCGCGATCGTGCTCGCCCTGAGCGGGCGAAAGTACCTCCGCGCGGCCGCCACGCAGGGCGCGACGCCGCTGCTCGCCGTCGTGCTCGGGGCGCTGGGGCTGCTGGCCGCCTGAGCCTCCCAGAAGTATGTTCCGGGACATTCCTTTGCGGTAACATCTCCGTTGCAAAGGGCAGTAGCCCTGGGAAGTGGGTCTGGCAGTCTTACGGATGATACGACGAGCCGTACACGCGGTATTTACCGGTCGCAAGTGACCATGTCGTGAACCAGTGAAGCGGCCCTGGGGATGGAGGCTCCGTCTTTCTGCTGGCACCATGCCATAGCGTTGCTGACCCACAAGAGTGGTTCCTCGTGGGGCTTGCATTGCACGTGCTGAAAGGCCGTGCAGTTCAGCGCTTCGTGGCGGCGCTCTGTAATCGCCCGGTGTCGCAGTGCCAGGCTTTGAGTCGTCTTATATCGCATGGGATATGAGGCACTTGGGTTACGAGACAGTAAGCTGCAACAACAACTTGATCCAACTCCGCTGACGCCCGGATGCAGGCGAGCTCGAGCATAGTGCGGAATGCACACTTTGGCCCCGGTCTCGCCTACGACCGTTCACGAGTATTGCCTCTTCATGTTGACCTTGAGATCAGTGCCGTTGGGAATGACTGTGTTGACGGTGCCAAGTTCTTTGAGCCGTTCGAGAAGCGCCCCATTTGCTTCCGTGTTCGCGAACCGGCGACGCTTTCCGTTTGGGGCGCCGAGCGTTGGGTAGTCTCCGCCGAGCGCCTCGAGTATCGGTATGAGCTGTTCGAGGCTGGCTCCGCTGAGGAAGGGCTGCATGAGGCTCAGCGTGAGAGAGTGATCGACATGTGCACGGGCTGCCTGCATAACGTCGCCCCAGGTAATCCTCACGTTGTGCCTGACGGCGTAGGCAGTGAGTGCTTGCAGCGCATCCCTGCTCGCGCCAACGGCGAACTCGGTGAATCGCTCTACGACACTCCGTTTGAGGGTTTCGGGAACTTTGCCGCTGGCAAGGAATCGCGTCAGAGCTGACGGCACGAGGATCGCAGGGCTGATGAACGAGGCGATGGAGCGCGACGCCCCGATCGCATACTCGAGCCCCCGCCAGTCGTCAGTGGCGATCAACGCGAAGCTCTCGGCGTCGTCGTCAATGACGCGATTCTGGATGAGGCGACCGACCCACTCTCCGGGCTCGGCCGGCACCGAGGAGGCGGGCAGGAAAGTCTCAAGGTGCAGGCTCTCAAGGAGCGATGCGCGCAGCTCAGCAGAAGGCAGGTGGTCGGCGCTGCTGACCAGCTCCGAGGCAAGTTCAAGCTTTTCGGCTTCTTCAACATCGTCAGCGACCGCGATCGTCCCACAGACGAGGACGACAGCAAGGTTGCCATCGATGCCATATTGCTCGACGTAGGCCGCGACATTGCCGAACTCCGACGGGAAACGCGCGTGAGAGGCGAGTGCCCGCCATGTACCCGGCGCAACGCCGTTCAGGTGAGGCAGGCAGCATTCATCAGCCGATCTCCCCACGACGGCGGCGAGAGACCCGCGATCGACCTGGTCGACGCCCTCAATGATCGACACGAAGGCCTCGGGGTCTGTGACTGTTTGCTCGTCCTGGGTAAGCAGGGCGAGATAGGGATCGAGATCCGAGATGACTCGCCGGTAGACGTGTTCCGAGGCCTTCTGAAGGGCATTGAGCGACAGGTCGGCGGACGGAGCGATCGCTCTCAGTAGGTTGGCGCGAGTCACTTCGAACCGCTCGACGTCGACGATTGCCTGGCGGACCGAATCGCTGAGCGGGGCGAGGTCCGGTACAAGGAAGTCGGCTGCGTCGACGACCTTCGCGACACGTTCGGCGCTTGCTGCCACCTGCGGTTCGGTGAAGACCTTTAGAGCGGTGTGGTTGTCCACGAGATAGCGTGTCACGTCATCGCTGACGCCGTAGTCGGCGCCATCCGCAAGTCCGGAGAGTGCGGCGTCAACTGCCTGCAGGCGCCAGTCGTCGTCCAATTCGAGGTCCGTCACGAGTAGGATGAGCACGTCGGGCCAACCACGGGTGAGTAGGCCTACGAGCATAACGACGTCCCGCTCGCTCGACAGGTATGCCTGCAGGAACTGCTCCTCGTCGTCACCGTTCCTGCGCAGATTAGTCAAGACAATCTCAGCGGAGGCCGCGTCGTTACTGAGCAGATAATCCACAAAATCGAAGTTGTACGCCGACTTCTCGCGCACCGCCAGCCTCGGCCGCTCATGCAGCACAGCCCTTGCTTCCTCGGGAGTTAGCGGAAAGTAGAAGTCCATGGAGCCCGTGTCGACGTTCTTCAGGATGAAGTTCATCGCGTTGGCGTTGACTCGTTCGCCCACGAACGTGGACGTGTACAGCGTGAAGTAGCGGTCGACGTATCCCTGAGCGACCAGCTCAACGGCCAGCTTGGATCCGAGGAGTGACTTGGCGCGCTCAGCAAACGAAACCGCAGCGCCCGTGTTGCCTTTCATCTTGAGGTCCGGTCGGCCCATGAGCTCGCGTATATCCGCCTTGCTGAGGAACGCGATGTCTTGACGCGCGGCGGTGATTTTGGCATCTACGTCGGCGAGTGCCGAGCACTCCCATTTCGACGGGTCCAGCAATTCACCGGTCGCGCGTTCCAGCTCTTCACGGGTAAGACTTGAGACTTGGGTGCCTCGGTAAGGGTTGAGATATGTAAACGAAAGATCAGCGTTCCCGGCCGCGTACTTCTGCCAGAAAGCCATAGTCCGCATATCTTCCAACGGGAACGGCGCGCCGTCGTACCGGACGTCGTTGACCGAAAAGCCGGCGTGGCCGAGGACCAAGTCGATGTAGGCCCCGACCGCGTCGCCAACCTTCTTGCTCCGTGCCGACTGGTCGTTCACATTCCGGAGCTGGCGGCGCAGTACGGCTACTTCGGCATTGAGCCGGGCAGTATGATCCTGCACCAACTGACGGCTCTCGCGGTACAAGGTATCGAGGTTGCTCGTGCCGAGCTTAATGCGCTCGAAGTCGGAGAGGTGCGTGCTCTTGTAGAGCACCATCGCGAACAGGCGGTCATCGTCCAGTTCGAGCGATGATTTTCGGATCACCTGCTCCTGGAAAATCACGAATTCATTGCGAATGTTCTTGATGAGACGCATGTCGGCGACGCGCTGGGCGACAAGGTCAATGAGGCCATCTGAGACTGAATGCGTGAGATCGGCGAGCTCCCCTGCCATGAGCTCGCGGGCGCTCTGGTGCGTGACGAACGGAACGACCGGGATCACGAGGTCGAAGAACTTCGTGCGATTCGCGCGCGCCACTTCGAGCGTTGCGGCGTCAGTGGCTGGTTCGTCGGGCGCGTCCGGTCGGGCGGCCGCCTCGCGAGCGGCTCGTGTGCCGAGCTCTTCGAAGATGCTGTCCTTGATCGCATATAGGAAGCGGATGACTCGACCGTCGAGCTGCTTCGCCGCGTTCAGGATGGTGTTGAGTTCCCGCAACGTCTCGAAGATGTGCGCGTCCTCGAAGCGATCGATGTCTTCGAAGATGACGATGTCCGCGTTGACCACCTCAAAGAAGTAGACGATCTCGTCGAGGTACTCATCGAAGTACGTGTCCGAAGCTGCGGACAAGGTAATCGTCGCGGCCCCCGCGGATACGCTGTCTATGCGGATTCTATTATGCGTCGCATACCGGACCGCGAATACGAACGCCGCGGATACCAGAGCCATGCCGGCGTTGGTCGCCATCGCCCAATCTGTGGGGACGGTGAACAGGGCAGCGAGCTTAGATGTCCAATCGAGGAGGAAAAAAATCAGCGCGACCGGAACGCCCGCGACAAGCGAGAATAGCACCTCGCGCTTCGGATTGAACGCCGAGGTCCGCCGATAGCGCGAGCCGGGCATTTTCTCCGGTATCTGCGTATAAAGGAGCTGCTTGACGATTTCTTTCTGGATCTGATTCGTCTTCGTTTCGCGCAGCGGATTCGCGGCCTGGTCATCGTCCTGCCTGGGCGTCGTCGCGGTGCCTTCGGTTCCAAAGCCGAGCGTCGACAGCGACACCTGGATCACCTTCCGGTTGGGGTCGGTGGCGACCCGCCGTAAGATGCTGCTTTTACCCACGCCGTAGCTCCCGGTCAGCGCGATGTTCCGTACGGCCATTTCGCCAGTCCATCCGAGCGCGTTCTCGATCGCGTCGAAGTAAACGGCATGTTTTTCCGGCTGGTACTCCGGAGTCAAAGGATGTAGATCGGCGACTTTATAATGCTCGGGTGACAGCGTCGGTTCCAAGTCTGCTCTGCTCCATCAATTATGCACATAGCCGTGTAGTCGGCTCCTGCTTCAAGTATTACTTCAACCCAGTCAGCTCAAGCGCCATGCACGATCCTTCGGATGTCGCGCAGTGCTTTCTCTCTAAGCTCAACGTTATCGGCAGGAGCCGACACGCCACCCGAGGGGTGTCGAAATCTGCGCTCTCGAGGTGAGGCGAAGCAAAGGCTTTTGCTGACGCTAGTGACACGTAGCGCGCGGAGAGCTAGCTGCCCCGCAGTTCATCAGGGCTCGTATCGTATCCCTAGGTGCGTGGGTCAGTAATGGTGACTCGTTGATGAATCCTACAAATTTATCGCCGGAATGCATCAAGCCAGCTTCAAATCTTGTAGGTTTTGAACACAAGAAATCGGAAAAATCGACTACTGACCCACGCACCTAGAGATACGAGACGTCTCGCCGACCCGGCGACCGCTGCGGCGGCAATACCCAAGTTTTCGCGGAATGGTGTGGGTTCGTCCGCGCCGGTGATTCTGGTAACTACGTCTCCAAACCTTTTAGTTGAATCGGTGCATTCACCGTTGGTTGCCAGGCACAATGGGGCAGCCAATGAGGAAACTGATCGGCTACGCACGCGTTTCGACGCGGCAGCAGTCCACCGACCGGCAGCACGTAGACCTCACGACCCCAGTTCGATCAAGCACTCGACGCACTTAACCTTGATGGAGCGCCTAATCCGTATCTCTAAAGTAGCAAAAGTACTGAGTAATTTGGTGTAATCTTTCAGTAGACGATATATTGAAGGGAGCCACCGTGCAGCTATCAGACGTAGCCGCCGTCAGTTCCGGCATGACCGTGCGGGAACGGTTGACCGCCCAGACCCGGGGTGTCCTGGCCATTCAGATGGCAGATATCTCCGTTGGCAGCGACTTGGCTGTGCGCGGCATGGCCCGGATCCCATCGCCGCATCCCCGCTACCTGGTCACCCGAGGCGATGTCCTCCTCCGTTCCCGCGGCCAGACCACCATCGCCTGGGCCGTCCCGGACCGCTTGCCGGAACCAGCCATAGCCGTCATGCCACTGTTCATCATCCGGCCGAGCACTGACCTTTACGATCCGGATTTCCTCGCGTGGTGGCTGAATCAGCCGGATGCGCAGACGCACCTGCGGCGCGCCGCACAGGGGCAGACCATCCAGATGGTGGCCAAGGCAACGCTCGAATCAGTCCCGCTGCAACTGCCGCCGCTTGCGCAACAGCGCCTAATTTCCGACGCAGCGCGCCTCGCCGCCAGCGAAGCCCAGCTGATGCACCGCCTGGCGGATTGCCAGCACACACTTCGACAGACCCAACTGACCTCCGCTGCCCTCGCCGGGCAATTCCACCCGAAAGCAGGCCGCAAATGACCGAGCAGGAAAGCCTCCGCCAACCGAACAGCGCGAAGGATCAGGTCACCCAGGACCAGATCAACAATGCCGCCTGGGCAGCCTGTGACACCTTCCGGGGCGTAGTCGACGCCACGCAGTACAAGGACTACATCCTGGTGATGTTGTTCGTGAAGTACATCTCGGACATCTGGACCGAGCACGAGGAGAACTACCAGAAGCAGTTTGAAGGCAACCCGGAGCGGGTTGAGTCGCTGCTGCAGCGCGAACGGTTCCCGTTGCACAAAAATTCGACGTTCGACCACCTCTACGCCAACCGGAACGCTGACAACATCGGCGAGCTGATCAACGTTGCGCTGGAAGCCATCGAGGAGGACAACCGTGCAAAGCTCGACGGCGTCTTCAGGAACATTGACTTCAACTCCGAGTCGAACCTGGGGCAGCCCAAGGACCGCAACCGCCGTCTGAAGAACCTGCTGGAAGACTTCGCCAAGCCCGAGCTGGACCTACGCCCTTCGCGGGTGAGCGATGACATCATCGGCGAGACCTACATCTACCTGATCTCGCGGTTCGCCTCCGACGCTGGCAAGAAGGCCGGGGAGTTCTACACGCCACGCTCGGTTTCCGAGCTGCTGGCCCGGCTTGCCTCGCCTCAGGAGAGGGACAGCATCTACGATCCCGCCTGTGGATCCGGTTCGCTGCTCATCCAGACTGCCGCCCAGGTGGGAAGCAACAACTACGAGCTTTTCGGTCAGGAGGTCAACGGCTCCACCTGGGCGCTGGCACGCATGAACATGTTTATGCACGCCAATGACAGTGCGCACATTGAGTGGGGCGACACCCTGAACGACCCCAGGCTGTTGGAGGGAGACCAGCTCAAGCAGTTTGACGTGGTGGTGGCCAATCCGCCGTTCTCGCTGGACAAGTGGGGAGCCGAGGTTGCGGAGTCGGACCGGTGGGGCCGGTTCTGGCGCGGAGTCCCACCCAAGAGCAAGGGCGACTACGCCTTTATTTCGCACATGATCGAATCAGCCCGACGGCGGACCGGCCGGGTTGCGGTGATCGTTCCGCACGGCGTGTTGTTCCGTGCCGGTGCCGAGGGGCGCATTAGGACGTCGCTGATCGAAGAGAACCTGCTGGACACGGTGGTGGGGTTGCCGGCGAATCTGTTCACCACCACCGGCATTCCCGTCGCCATCCTGATCTTTGACCGTTCGCGTGAAAAGGGCGGCACCAACGAGGGCCGCGATGACGTCCTGTTCATTGATGCCAGCCGGGACTTTACCCCAGTCAAGTCGCAGAGCCTGCTGGACGAGGAGCACCTTGAGCGGATCGTTAAGGCTTACCGCGGCCGGACAGAATCTGAGCGGTACTCGCGCCTGGTGCCCCGCGACGAGATCAGCGAGAACGACTTCAACCTCAACATCCCGCGCTACATCGACACCTTTGAGGCCGAGGCTGAGATTGACGTGGCCGCCGTGCAGCATGAGATCGAGGAGATCGAGGCCGAGTTGGTGGAAGTCCGTGCCCGCATGGCCGGCTACCTGAAGGAGTTGGGCCTCGATGACTGAACAAGGTGGCGCACAAGGCGGCGCAGCGGGTGAACTGGTGCTCTACACGAGCGACGACGGTCTGGCTCACGTACAGTTACGGGCATCGAATGGCACGGCATGGTTGTCCCTAAACCAGATGGCCGAGCTCTTTGGCCGTGACAAGTCGGTCATCTCCCGGCATATTGCCAACATCTTCGAAGATGGTGAGATTGACTCCGCGGCAGTTGTTGCAGAATTTGCAACAACTGCCGCGGACGGCAAAAAGTACCAGGTGGCCTACTACAATTTGGACCTCATCCTGGCCGTCGGCTACCGGGTGCGCTCGGCCCGCGGCGTGCAGTTCCGCCGTTGGGCCACCACCGTGCTCAGCGAGTACTTGGTCAAGGGCTTCGCCATGGACGATGCCAAGCTCAAGGATGCCAAGCAGTGGGACTACTTCGACGAGTGGCTCCAGCGCATCCGCGACATCCGGGCCAGCGAGAAGCGTTTCTACCAAAAGGTGCGTGATCTATATGCCACGGCCGTGGACTACGACGCCCAATCCGATGCCTCGCAGACTTTTTTCGCCAAGGTGCAAAACAAGATGTTGTGGGCCGTAACCGGCATGACGGCCGGAGAGCTCATCAAAGCCCGAGGCGACTCTGAGGTGCAAAACATGGGTCTGACCAGCTGGGCTGGAGCCATCGTGCGCAAAAGTGATGTGGCGATTGGCAAGAACTACCTGAGCTCTGAGGAAGCCGAGCAGCTCAACCGCATCGTCACGATGTACCTTGACTACGCCGAAGACCAGGCAACGCGTCGCCAGTCGATGAGCATGACGGACTGGGCCGACAAGCTCGATGCCTTCCTCAAGTTCAACGAACGCGAACTGCTCATGCACTCGGGCAAGGTGAGCGCCGCCGTAGCCAGGAAACTCGCTGAGGAACGCTACGGAGACTTTGACGCGAAGCGGAAGGCTGTGGAGGCTACGGCTGCGGATGATGCGGACTTCGCTGCGATCGAGCGGTTGAGCAAGGACGGCAAGAAATGAGAGCACCGGTAGGGTGGTTGGTTGCGCATCTCCGCGATGTTGCCACGGTGCAGACAGGAATTGCGAAAGGCAAGCCGGCCTCTGAAAGTGCCGCTTCAGTTCCTTATCTGCGTGTCGCAAACGTGCAAGACGGATATGTTGCCCTCGCTAGTGTCACGAATATTGATGTGACTCCAACTCAAGTTGGGCGCTACGGTCTTCGATCTGGTGATGTCCTGTTTACCGAGGGTGGCGACTTTAACAAGCTTGGCCGTGGAACTGTTTGGCGTGGACAAATCTCGCCTTGCCTTCATCAGAATCACGTTTTCGCAGTTCGACCGGACGCGGATAAATTGTTGCCTGAATTCCTTGCCGCCCTAGCTGCTTCGAGCCACGGGCGTCGCTATTTTCAGTCAGCGTCCAAGCAGAGCACTAATTTGGCTAGCATAAACTCCACCCAGCTGAAGACCTTTCCGGTTCTGCTCCCGCCCCTCCCGGAACAGCGCAAGATCGCCGAAATCCTTTGCACCTGGGATGACGCGATCGGATTAGCAGAGGCTCACATAGCCGGTCTCCAGATGCGCCGTGACTGGCTGAGGATGGAGATCCTTACGGGCCGTGTGCGAATGGGCGATCACGCTGGGCCGTGGTCCAAGACGCAATTGCGCGGAGTTCTCAAGGAGCATAAGCAGCGTTCAAGTGGCTCTCAGGAGGTGTTCTCGGTTTCGGTCCACAAGGGACTCGTGAATCAGAAGGAGCACCTCGGTCGATCATTCGCGGCTGCCAATACCGGTCACTACAACCTCGTGAACTCTGGCGATATCGTCTATACGAAAAGTCCCACAGGCGATTTCCCGCTCGGCATCATCAAGCGCAGTTCGGTTCCGGAAGCCGTAATCGTTTCGCCGCTGTATGGCGTGTTCACCCCGCAAAACCCTGATCTCGGCGTGATCCTGGACGCCTACTTTGAGTCCCCGCGCACCGTCCAAAATTACCTCAGTCCGCTGGTGCAAAAGGGTGCAAAAAACACGATCTCCATTACCAACCAAGGGTTCCTCGGCGGACATCTCAACTTGCCGGCTGACCCGGAAGAACAGAGCGACCTCGCCTCACTCCTAACTGCATCGCGGGAAGAAATAGCTGCCGCGCAGCGCAAAGCCGAGCTCCTCCGCACCCAGAAGCGCGGACTCATGCAGAAACTACTCACAGGGCAGGTGCGCGTAAACGTGGCTGCCGGGACCGAGCCCGGGGGACAAGATGATGATTGACGAGACGTTCGACGCCTCCGAGCTGAGCCAGTCGCAGGGCCCGGCCGTTCAGCTGCTGGAAGCGCTCGGGTTCACCCAGCTCACACCGGCCGAAGCACTGAAAGAACGCGGCGGCAGGCGCAGCGGTGTCCTCTTCGCCGGGATCCTCGCCGCGCAGATCCTGAAGATCAACCAGTTCAGCCACAAGAAACGGCAGTACCCCTTTGATGTGGCGGACGCGGACGAGGCCGTGCGGCGGCTGGGGCCCGGGCTGGAACAGGCCAAGGGCCCGCAGGCGGCCAGCCTGGAAGTCTACGACCGGCTCATCCTCGGCACCACCATCACCAAAGCCGTGGACGGCGACAGCAAAAGCTACTCACTGCGGTACATCGACTGGCAAAACCCCGCCAACAACGTCTTCCACGTCACCACGGAAATGCGCGTGGAACGCACCGGCAGCAGCGCCACCCAGCGGCTCGACGTCGTCGGCTATGTAAACGGCATTCCGTTCATCGTCATCGAAAACAAGCGGCCCACGGAGGAACTCAAGAAGGCCGGCAGCCAGCTGATCAGCTACCAGAACAGCGACGGCATCCCGCAGCTGTTCCACTATGCCCAGCTGCTGATCTCGGCCAACCGCCAGGAGGCTCTGTATGCCACGGTTGGCACGCCGCGGAAATTCTGGGCGAGCTGGCACGACGCCGAGGACACCGACGCCGTCATTCAGCCACTCATCGCCGGGCGGACCGTCAGCGAACAGGACCGGCTTCTTTATGCACTGTGCCGCCCCGAACGCCTGCTGGATCTTGTCCGCCGCTTCACGGTGTTCGACGCCGGGGTCCGGAAGATCGCCCGGCACCAGCAGTACTTCGCTGTGCGCAAAACCGTGGAACGTGTGCTGGCGGCAGGCCAGGAGGAACGCCGCAACGGCGGCGTCATCTGGCACACCCAGGGCTCCGGGAAATCACTAACCATGGTGATGCTCGGCAAAGCCCTCGTGCTGGACCCCCGGGTAACCAATCCGCGGATCGTCATTGTCACGGACCGGGACGATTTGGATAAGCAGATCCGCGACACCTTCCTGGCCTGCGAGCTGGAACCCGTCCGCGCCAGGAGCGGCAAACACCTCGGCGAACTGGTGCGCGGCGGTGCCCCGCTGATCACCACACTCATCAACAAGTTCGACGGCGCCGCAGGCCGCGACGGCCGGGACGAGTCCCGCGACATCTTTGTCCTGGTGGACGAAAGCCACCGCAGCCAGACCGGCCGTTACGGCGGCTATGGCCAGTTCCATGTGGCCATGCGCCGGGTACTGCCCAATGCCTGCTACCTGGGGTTCACCGGGACGCCGCTGCTGAAGCGGGAGAAGAACACCGCGGACACCTTCGGCGGGATCATCCACAGCTACACCATCGACGAAGCGGTGCGGGACGGCTCGGTGGTGCCCATCCTGTACGAGGGCCGCCTGGTGGAACAACAGATCACCGCCGGGGTGATTGACGCCTGGTTCGAGAAGATCAGCGCCGGGCTGACGGATGAGCAAAAACGCGACCTCAAGCGGAAGTTCAGCCGCGCCGACGTCCTTGGTAAGACGGCCCAGGCCGTCCGTGCCAAGGCCTTCGACATCTCCGAACACTACCGGCAAACGTGGCAGGGGACCGGATTCAAGGCGCAGCTGGTGGCGCCCAATAAGGCCGCGGCCATCCGGTTCAAGCAGGAACTCGACCAGATCGGCCACGTCAGCAGCGAGGTGATCATCTCCCCGCCCGAGGACGCGGAGGACCGCGAAGAGGTAGATGCCGACTCCCGTGAAGCTGTGCAGCGCTTTTGGAAAACGCAGATGGACCGCTACGGAACCGAGGCCAACTACAACGAGCAACTCATCAAACAATTCAAAGGCTCCGGCGGGCCGGAGATCATCATTGTGGTCTCCAAACTGCTGACCGGTTTCGATGCGCCCCGCAACACCGTTCTCTACCTCTGCAAACCGCTGCGGGAACACACGCTCCTGCAGGCGGTGGCCCGCGTCAACCGGCTGTTCTCTGACGGGGATACTGAAA
This sequence comes from Pseudarthrobacter sp. HLT1-7, assembly GCF_059383435.1. Lineage (NCBI taxonomy): Bacteria > Bacillati > Actinomycetota > Actinomycetes > Micrococcales > Micrococcaceae > Pseudarthrobacter > Pseudarthrobacter sp. HLT1-7. The sequence continues at coordinate 92,361 of NZ_JBWZCH010000001.1, forward strand.
AGCAGTTCGGCTATGTTCTGGACTATGAAGGCCTCCTCGGCGAACTGGATGAGGCCTTGACGTCCTACAGTGCCCTGGGCGACTTTGATTCCGAGGAGATCGCCGGGGCTGTGGTGGACATCCGCGAACAGATCCGGCTGCTCCCGGGACGGTGGAGCCACGTGTGGGACCTGTTCAACGCCGTCCCCCGGAAAGACGACATGGAAGCGCTGGAGCAGCACCTGTTTGACGAACCGCTGCGGCACGAATTCTACGAGCGGCTCAAGACTTTTGGCCGCACTCTTCACATAGCACTTTCCAGCGACAAGCTGCTGGACGTCATGACCCAGGCCGACGTTGACCGCTACCGGAACGATTACGCCCAGTTTGCCGAACTCCGCGCGGCGGTGCAGAAGCGATACCAGGAGACGGTTGATCTTCGCGACTATGAACCACGCATCCGACGCCTGCTCGATGACCATGTGACCGCCCTGCCGGCCAAGACGATCATCGAACAACTCAACATCAACGATCCCGCCGCGCTGAAGGCCGTTGTGGACGAGGACGGCACCACGCCCGGATCAAAGGCGGACCGGATCGTCAGCGCCACCAGAAAAACCATCACCGAGCGGATGGCCGAGGACCCGGCCTTCTACGCGCGGTTCTCGGAGCTGCTGCAGCAGGCAATTGACGAGTACCGCCGTCGTCGGGACGGTGAACGGTACCTGCTCCAGGCAAAGGAAATCGCCGAACAGCTGGCCGGCGGTGACCGCGGTGCGGCGCTTCCCTCCGCGGTGGCGCACGACGACGACGCCGCCGCGATTTACGGTGCGCTCGGCAGGAGCTTCCTCGAGTCGGCACTCGAGGAATTCCTGGCCGTACCCGACGACGAAAGAGCAGCGACGGCGAAGACTGTAGTGGACATTGTTCGCGGCCGGATGGTGATCAACTTCTGGACCAAGCCCAACGAGCAAAATGCCCTCGCCACGGAACTGGATGACTATTTCTATGACTTCGGGGAACGCCACGGCGTCCAGCTGAGACAGCCCCTGGTGGACAGCCTCACCACGGCGGTCCTCAAAGTAGCAAGGGCGCGCTTCACGAAATGACGCTGGGGACGCGGCAGATTGACTACGGCACGCAAGTCATTGAGTACCGGTTGGAGCGCCGGGACCGGGCCACGCTGGAGATCTCGGTGGAGCCGGATGGGCTGGTCCGCGTCACCGCGCCGCGCATTGCGGCAGAGGAGGACATTGCCGCCCGCGTCCGGAAGCGCGCCCGCTGGATCCTTGCGCAACAGGCATCCTTCGCCGACTTCCGGCCACTCACCCCACCCCGCCTCTACGTCCCCGGCGAGACTCATCTGTACCTGGGCCGGCAGTACCGCATCCGGGTGGTCCCGGCCGAAACGGGGGAGGGTGCGGCCAAGGCATCCGGCACGCCAGGCGTGAAGATGGTCCGGGGGTTCCTGGAGGTGCGGTGCGTCGACTTTCACGACACCGCCGCCATAGAGAAGCACGTCAAAGAGTGGTACCGGAGGCGGGCACAGGTCCAGCTTCCCAGCCGTCTGGAGCTGAACAGACAGCGGTTCCCCCAGCCGCACGCCGTGCAGCCAACGTCCCTCAGGCTTCAGCGCATGCCCACGCGTTGGGGCTCCACGTCCCCGGCCGGCAGCCTCGTGCTGAACCCGGATCTCATCCGCGCACCGATGGACTGCGTTGACTACGTCCTCACCCACGAATTGTGCCACCTGCTGGTCCCGAACCATGGCCGGCAGTTCTTTGACCTGCAGCACCTGGTGATGCCGGATTGGGAGCAGCGGAAACAGCGACTCGAACGCATCATGGCGTAGTACGTGAGGGCATCTGGCTGCCCGCGCGGCGCGGATGGACAACGAAGGGACAGCACCAGCCAGCGCTTGCAGAGGCCGCATATGTTTGGCGTGGGTGGGTGCGGACGTTCCTGGGGGGTGTGGGCCGCCGTCGACCAGGATCGACTTCGATCCGGTGTCCGGCGGATCCGGACCACCATTGCCACACCCGCCTTTAAGTGCCAATGTCGAACCATGACGGAGAACTCGGCAGTCACTGAAGACACGTTCAGCCCGGACGTGACCACCACCCGAAATGATGAGCTGCACCGCTATGAGCTCCACGTCGGCGACAAGCTGGCAGTCGCGATCCGCTTCATCGATGAACCTGGCCATGTGGACTTCATCCACACGGACACGGCGGAGCAGTTCCAGGGACAGGGGCTGGGCAAAGTGCTGGCCCACTTCGCCCTGGATGATGTGGTGGCGTCCGGTAAGCGGATCATCCCGAACTGCCCCTTTATGTACCGGTACCTGCGCAAACACGACTCCTACAACCAGTGCGTCGACTGGCCGGAACCTCCGCCGGCGGGAGCCTGATCCGGCCCGTCTCTGAGCTGCCGGCGCCGCGGCTAGGCTGGCGTTATGACTCCACACAACACGGCCCCTGCCGCCACCACCGCCCTGATCACCGGAGCATCGGCGGGCATCGGGGCGGAATTCGCCCGCCAACTCGCGGAGCAGGGACACAACGTGATCCTCGTGGCGCGCGACGCGGCCCGGCTCCGGGCGCGGGCGGAAGAGCTGACACAGCGCTATTCCGTCCGGGCCGAGGTGCTCGCCGCAGACCTCGCGGACGACGGCGGGGTGGCCGCCGTCGTCGCACGGCTCACCGACCCGGCGCGTCCGGTGGAGATCCTGGTCAACAACGCCGGGATCGGGCTGCTGCACTCGTTCGCGGACAACAGCATCGCGGACGAGACAAGGCACCTCAAGCTGCATGTGGAGACCGCCATGCAGCTCACACACGCGGCCCTGCAGGGCATGCTCAGCCGGCAGTCCGGCCGGATCATCGACGTCGCGAGCGTCGCGGCGTACCTGCCCCGGGGAAGCTATTCGGCTGCCAAAGCGTGGCTGGTCAGCTTCTGCCGCTGGGCAAACCTCGCCTACTCGAAGCAAGGCATCATGGTGACCGCGGTCTGCCCAGGCTTCACCCACACCGAATTTCACGACCGGATGGGCATGGACAAGAGCGCGGCCCCGCGCTGGATGTGGCTGCGGGCCGAGCGTGTGGTCCGGGAGGGCCTGGCCGACAATGCCCGCGGCAAAGCGGTGTCCATCCCGACCAGGCGGTACAAAGTCCTGATTGCGGCCGTCCGGGTGCTCCCGGACAGGCTCCTGGCAGGACCGCCCCGGCGCGCCAAATAGGCGCCGGTGTGTCAGACAGATTGCACGGTTAGCGTCCGGACGCGCCAATGGCCCGCCCGGCGTGCTTCCCCAATGGGTAAAACACGGCAGGCGGGCCTCTTTGGCGGGGCTGTACTACAGAGTCCGGGTTAGCCGGAACGGATCAGGGTGATCCGGGCCGTGCTGCCAGAACGGCAAGCTCAGGCCTGGGCCGGAACCTTTTCGGGTTCGCGGACCGCCGCTGAGTCTGCCGCTGCTGCGGCAAACGGCATGTCCATGTGCTCCAAGTCGATCAGCGGGTTCTCGTCCTGGTTCGCGACGAGCTCCCTGGCCTCAGCCTGGGTGTCCACGCTGGGCATGGAACCCGGCAGTGGGCGCCGGGCCGATTCCTTCAGGAAGTAGATCGCCACGGCACCAATCGCCGAGGTGGCCATCAGGTAGTAGGCCGGCATCATGTCGTTGCCGGTGGCGCCGATGAGGGCGGCGACGACGAACGGCGTGGTGCCGCCGAAGATGGCTACGGAGAAGTTGTACGCGATGCCCATGGCGCCGTAACGGCTCGCCGTCGGGAACTGCGCGGGCAGGGCCGAAGCCAGGTTGGCGACGTAGAACGTCACTGGGAAGGCCACCAGGGCGAGACCCAGAAGGGTGGACCAGACGGATCCGACGCCGATCAGCAGAAAAGCGGGGATAACCAGCACAATGGTGCTGCCGGCCCCGATCCAGAGCACGGGGCGGCGCCCGATACGGTCGGAGAGCTTACCGGTGAGCGGAATGCAGAGGCTCATGATGACCAGCACCGGGATGGTCAGCAGGGTGCCGTGGACGGGGTCGTAACCTTTGGACTCCGTAAGGTATGTCGGCATATAGGACGTCAGGGCATAACCGGCGGTATTCGCCGCTGCCACCAGGATCATGGCGACGATGAGCGAACGCCAGTAGGCCTTCACAATCCCTACCGGGCTCTTAGAGGCGGCGGCGTCGCTGGCGCTGGCGTCCTTGGAGGTTTCTTCCTGGGCGTCCAGGGTCGCCTGGAACTGCGGGGATTCCTCAATCTTGTTTCGGAAGTAGATAGCGATCAGTCCCAGCGGGCCGGCAACCAGGAACGGGATGCGCCAGCCCCACTCCTCCATGGCGCCTTGACCCAGGGTCAGTTGCAGCACGGAGACGAGGGCGGCGCCCAAGGCGAAGCCGAGGTAGCTGCCCATGTCCAGGAAGCTGGCGAAGAAGCCGCGGCGTTTGTCCGGGGCATATTCACTCACGAAGGTGGTGGCGCCGGCGTACTCGCCGCCGGTGGAGAAGCCCTGGACGAGCTTGAGGACAACCAAGAGCGCTGCCGCCCAGATGCCGATCTGCGCGTAGCCCGGCAGGAGGCCGACAGCAAAGGTGCTTGCGGCCATGAGCATCAGCGTGGCCGCAAGAACTTTCTGGCGGCCGATCTTGTCGCCGAGCCAGCCGAAGACGACGCCACCGAGGGGGCGGGCGATGAAGGTGGCGGCGAAGGTTCCCAGCAGGAACAGGGTCTGGACGGACTTGTCCGCTTCCGGCAGGAACACCGGTCCCATGGTGGTGATCAGGTAGCCGAAGACGCCGACGTCGTACCATTCCATGGTGTTACCCACAATGGTGCCGCCGAGTGCTTTCTTAAGCATCGGCTGGTTGACGACGTTGACGTCGGACTCCTTGAGTCGACGGCGCGTCCGTGGCTTTGATTTTCTCACACCCTTGGGTGCAACTTGGTTGGTTCCGCTGGCGTCCAGGACGCCTGCTGAAGAGTCGGTGGTGCTTCGGTCTTTGGGCATTTGGGCGGCTCCTATGGAGGTCATTTGCTTGCGACTTGTAGCTGCCCCGCTCCGGGCAGGCTTTCAATTTTACGCGATTTCTATGGAATTTCCGAGTTCGGTGCCGTATCATCCGCTATTTTGGCCCGGATCGGTGCCGATCGGCCGAATTCTTTTCCGCTGTTTCGCCGCCCCATTGCTAGGAAGCGGCGGCGTTCCCGGCGCCGACGACAAACTTTTTGCCGCGAAGGCCCCCGGGAACCGGATTCGGGCCTCATTCGGGGCTTCCTGCGGCGTCCGGAATGCACTTAGGGTTGGATCGTTTAGGGTTGAATCCAGCGCAGCGCTGATGAGAAGCCACACACAGGAGAGCAGTCCATGACGGGCAAAGACACCGAAAAAAGCAGCGAGACCAATAGTGAACCCGGGGCCGAGGCCAAGGACGGCAAGCCGGGGACGCAGGAGGAGCAGGGGAAAGGCATCAAATCCCGCCTGACGGATGCGCAGAAGGAAATGCTCGCAAGCAAGTCGCGGGGCGGAGCCGGGTCGCAAAGCGTGGGCCACAGCCACAAGCCCACCCACGTCAGCGGAAAGCAGGGCCCGGCGGAAAAGAAAGTCCGCTGGTAGTTGCTACAGACCGTGGATTTGATCGCTCTTTGGCGGCGTTTTGTGATCGCTTGGCGCCGCCTTCAGGGAGGACGCGACGCGGCTAGTTCTTGAGTGCCGGCGGCCGCCTATAGAACAGCTAGAACAGCCGCTTATGAGATGTCGCCCGGGATGCGAAGGCGAGCACGTTCGGGGTGGATCGCCCGGGCCCTGCGGTGACACTGCCAATCACAGCGCACTCGGAATCGAACCGCAGGAGGAATCCGATCCAGTGACCGGGAGATTTCGTGTCGTAGGTCCCACACGAAGGACATGTCGGCGGTTGCAGGTGAATGCGGCAAGTTCAACCATAGGAGGGATGACACATGCCAGGCAGGACAGACAGACTGGACGCATGACGACGACTGCCGACCGAAAGCCACGGCTCGACCATTCCACGAAAGCGCCGCGCTGGGCGTTGTGGGTTGCCCACTCCGTTCCCCTCTGCGTGCTGCCCTCCGGATTGTGGCGTCTCGCGATGAGCATTGGTATCCCCGTTGGCTTCAGCGACGCCGTGCTGCGCGAGGACTACGATTTGCCTGGCTGGGGCGCCGTGTACACGATTGGCCTCGCTGTGCTGCTTGAGTGCCTCGCTCTTCTCACCCTCGGCCTCGTCTGCCGCTGGGGGGAGGTCGTCCCGCAGTGGATCCCCCTCATCGGCGGAAAGCCCGTCCCTCGGATGGCGGCGGTCATTCCGGCCGGAATTGGCGCGGTCCTGATCACAATGATCACGTTCAGCCAGCTCTTGGTGTGGGACAAAGTCGACAGCACCGGCCTTCCTCTGATGGGGCTTACCTACGCCCCCGTCATCGCCTGGGGGCCGCTTCTCGCCGTGGTCACCGTCGCCTACTTCGTTCGGCGCGGCAAGACCACACCCTCACTCTCCTAGCAGGTGGATAAGCCCGAAAGCCGGAGGGTCGACCGGGACGCGCGAACGACCGATCAGCGCTGGCCTCACTACGGGGACCATGTTGATGGCGGGTGGCTACGGAGTAGCTCCGCAGTGACTGTTCCGCAGTGTCATTTGGGTGTTATTGTGGGGTCATGAGCATTTCAACGACCATCATCGCGGGGCACAACGAGACCGCCCGCATGGACATCCACGAACTTGTACGGCGATTGAACAGCCACCTCGGCCCCCTCTTGGTGGCCGCCCTGGCAGGTTCGAAAGACAAGAAGCTTCCGCACAAGTGGGCGAAGCCGGACGGTCCGACCCCCGGTCCGGCCTTCCAGAAGCGTCTGCAGTTGGCGCACCGCGTCTGGATCTCCATTGCAGACGCCGAGAGCGAAGCCATCGCGCGCGCTTGGTTCATCGGTGGAAATCCCTTCTTGGGCGAAGACACCCCGATCACCGCGATCCGCGAAGACCGGCACAAAGAAGTCCTCCAGGCACTGACGGCGTTCCTCGAGGACAGGCAGGACGTTTGAGCGGAAAGCAGTGTACAAAAACGGGTCTGTGGATCCTGGACGACTTCCGGTCCGGACGCCGGGTCGCCACCACCAACCGTGGTGCCCTGGATCCGCCTGAGCGCCTGAGCGCCTGAGCGGTGATGACCCGGCAGGCTAGAGCCGCTATGACACGCCGGGTTCCACTGTCTACATTTCCGACAACGACGAGATCGCCTTCGCCGAGGTGCTGTCCGGGTATGCCCTGAAGCTTGGCGCCAAGCACCCGATGCAAAAGGATGCCGACTTCATGGGGATGACCCTGGACGATTACGTCAAGGGCGTCAAAGTTGACTGGGGCAACCAGATCAAGATGGGCTGCCTGCCGCGGCACTGGCGCGACCGGCGCAACATCTATCTGCTCACCCTGGGCGACGCAGGCTGGTGGGTCGACGTCGAACACCCTGACTCCATCGCAGCCATAGGGGGCGGCCTCGGCGAGAAGCTCAACGATGTACTCGGCGTCTCCCAACTGACGCTCGGCGTCCTCCACGGTGAGAACCGGGCGGCGACGACCATGATCGCCACGTGGATCCGTGAGCAGGTCCTGGATGACGGCAGTCTGCCGTTGGGCACCGGTTCGAGAGCAAACACGGCGGGGGAGATTATTGGGCGTACTGGCTGCGCCGCCGGGACGATGGCCTGGACGGCGACGGAATGGCCTCCAAATCGGTCGCCGAGATTCGGGCAGACAATTCCGCTCTAACGACCGTGGCGAAACGCTTCGGCATCCAGGTCTGGTAGACGGAGCGTGATCACTCCCTCTGATCCGGCGCAACCGCAGCAGTTCCAGGACTTCCTCTCTGCCGTGCTCCAGGGCGGATCGTCAACCGAAGTGCCCGACCGGGCCTGGGCCACCGGGTCAATGAGGAGTATCCGTCAGCTCCACAGCTACAGACAACTCACCCGTGCCGACCTACCATGGTTGAACGCTTCATCTTACGGCGGTAACGCACGGCTTCTTGGTTAGTACAGCGTTTGTCGGCAAAAGCGTTTATTGGTACGGCGGAAGGGAAGAGCAATGGCGGAACACCATGCCGGAGACGGGATTGAGCCCGGGGTGGCCAGTCATTTGGCTGAATCGATGGATGATGCCCCGGGGCCGGAGACCACACGCCCCGCGCCGCCCACGCCGTCCGATGGCCAGCAGTGGCCGGACGGAAACGGCAAACATCGGCATCCCAAGGAACACGACGTCAAGCACGGGCGGCCGGGACAGGGTGCCGCGGTGAACGCGGTCCACCGGATCACCCCGCCGGACACGCCGCACTCTTCCTAGGAAAAGGCCACTTCCGTCCTGACTCTCCCCAGCCGGGGCGGAAGGAGTGATAGGTCCGGGACATCCCAAACGGGATGTCCCGGGCTTCGCTTTGTCCCTGCCTTGGCGGCCCCCCCTGATGGCCGGCCTCCCCCACGGCCGGCCCTTCAGCCCTCCTCGAGCACGACGTCGGCCGGGTCCTTGTCCGGCCGCCAGCCGCGCCAGACCGGGTGCCGGAGCTTCCCGCTGCCGGTCCATTCGCCGTAGGTGACCTCGCCGACGAGCGTGGCGCTCACCCAGTGCGCGTCCGAGGCGTCGGCCGCCGGCATCTCGGCGAAGGGGGAGGTCTTGCGGGGCAGGGCATCGAGTTTCTGCCGCAGTTCCTTGAGTTCGCGGGTGCTGAAGCCGCTGCCCACCCGCCCTACGTACCGGAGCTTCGGACCGTCCGGGATCCCCAGCAGAAGCGAACCCACAGACTGCTCGCGCTCGCCCTTCCCCGGCCGCCAGCCGCCGATCACCACTTCCTGGGTCCGCTCAAATTTAAGCTTGAGCCAGGACCGGCTCCGCGCACCGACGTAGCGGCCGTCCGTGCGCTTGGCCATCACGCCTTCCAGCCCCAGCTCCTCGGCGCTTTCCAGGATGCTGCGGATGTCGCCGTCGATCACGTCAGAGAGTTCCGCCGGGCAGCCGGAGGGGTGGAAAAACCGTTCGAGGCCCGCCCGGCGTTCGCTGAGAGGCAGGCGGCGGAGGTCTCTTCCGCCGTCGGCCAGCAGGTCGAACAGCATCAGCCGCACCGGCGTGGACGCCTGTGCCTTCGCGACGTCGGCGGATCTGATGAGTTTCATCCGGCCCTGCAGCAGCCCGAAATCGGGACGCCCGGCCGGCCCGACGGCGATGATCTCGCCGTCGGCAATGAAGTCCTGCTCCGGCCAGCAGGAGCGGTCCGTCAGCTCCGGGTAGCTGGCGGACATGTCTTTGCCGTTGCGGCTGATGAGGCGAATCCTGTCCGCGTCACCCACCACCAGGGCGCGCACGCCGTCCCACTTCAGTTCAAACTGCCAGTCCTTGTCCGGCAGGTCCGCTGTGGTTCCGGAGCTGGCCAGCATGGGGCTGACGTCCGCCAGGTCCGGGGCAGGCTGCACCGGGCCAACGTCCCCGCTTACCGGGACGGCCGCCGCCGGATGTCCCGGTTTCGACCACTCGTTGTCCATCAGGTGGATGAGCCACTGGTCGCCGCCGCGGCCGGTGTGGATCAGGGCGAAGCGGCGGGTGCCGCCGAGGCCGCCGTCGTCTGGCCCCGTGAGGGTGGCGATGACTTCCTTGCCGGCGATCCACTTTTCGCATTCGTAGTAGCCGTGGTCCCAGATGCTGACGCTGCCGGCCCCGTACTGGCCCTTCGGGATGGTGCCCTCGAAATCCGCGTAGTCCAGCGGGTGGTCCTCGGTCTGGACCGCCAGATGGTTCGTCGTTTTGCTGGTGGGGACGCCCTTGGGCAGCGCCCAGGACACCAGCACGCCGTCGCGCTCCAGCCTGAAGTCGAAGTGCAGGCGGCTGGCGTGGTGTTCCTGGATAACGAACTTCTCCCGGCGGGTGCCGCCGTCGGGTTCCCGGTGCCGCTCGGCCGTGAACGGCTCCGGGGTGGCACCCGCGTTCCGCTTGGTGCGGTATAGCTCCAGCCGGGAGTCTGAGCCGCCGCCGCCGCCGCCGCCGTCGTCGTCCGGACCGGCAGACGGCGAACCGGGGGCCTGGCTGCCCGGATGCTTTCCGCCGGAGATGGCGGCGAACGGGTCCTTCCCGGCCCCCACCCGCTGCGCTACCTCCCGGTAGTCCAGCTGCTGCAGGGACGGGGCACCGAGTTCGCGCCAGGTCCGGGGCGCCGCCACCAGGGGCCTGGGCCGCCCGCGGAGGGAATAGGGGACGATCGTGGTCTTCGCGGCGCTGTTCTGGCTCCAGTCCACCAGGACCTTGCCGGTGCGCAGGGTCTTCTTCATGTCGCTCACGGCCAGGTCCGGATGGTCGGCCTCCAGCGAACGCGCCAGTTCATGGGCGAACTCCGAGATCTGCTCTGAGCTGCGCGTCCCGTCCAGGGCTGCGTAGAGGTGGATGCCCTTGCTGCCGCTGGTCACCGGAACCGGGTCCAGGCCAACGTCCTGCAGGATGGCGCGGGCCAGCCTGGCGACCTCCGCGCACTCCGCCAGCCCGGCGCCCTCGCCGGGGTCCAGGTCCAGCACCAGCCGGTCCGGCGGTAGTTGGTTGCCGCGGGAATCCACACGCCACTGCGGCACATGGAGCTCCAGTGCGGCGATCTGCGCCAGCCAGGCAAGCGTGGCCGGATCATTGACCAGCGGGTACTGGATGGTGCGCTCCTTGTGCTTGATGGAAGCGCGCGGCACCCAGCCGGGGGTCGAGTCGTCCAGGTTCTTCTGGAAGAACATCTCACCCGGGGCCGCGGCGGTTCCCACCCCGTGGACCCAGCGTTTGCGGGTGGCCGGCCGGTTGGCGGCTGCCGGGACCAGCACCGGAGCGACGGCGGCGTAGTAGGCCAGGACATCGGCCTTGGTGGTACCGGTCTCCGGGTACATGACTTTGTCCAGGTTGGTCACCACGATTTCGCGGCCGGCAACCCGGACCCGCTGTTTGCCGTTGGACGGCGGCTTCTCAGGCAAGGCTCTTCACCTCCGCGCAACTGTGAGGTTCACTTGATCCATGAGAGCCATCTGGAAAGGCGCAATAGCGTTCGGGCTGGTCAACGTGCCCGTCAAGGTCTACAGCGCGACCGAAGATCACGACATCAGCCTGCATCAGGTCCACAACGCCGACGGCGGCCGGATCCGCTACCAGCGCCGCTGTGAGGTCTGCAGCAAGATCGTGGACTACGAGGATATCGACAAGGCCTACGAGGAGGAGGGCCGCACCGTGGTCCTCAGCCGGGAGGAGCTCAAGTCCATCCCGGCCGAGAACAGCCACGAGATCGACGTCGTGCAGTTCGTCCCGGCCGAGCAGCTCGACCCCGTCACGTTCGAGAAGAGCTACTACCTCGAACCGGACTCCAAATCGCCCAAGGCGTACACGCTGCTGCGCCGGGCCCTGGAGGACACGGACCGGGTGGCCATTGTCCAGTTCGCCCTGCGGGAGAAGACCCGGCTGGGGGCCCTGCGGGTCCGCGGCGACGTGCTGATGCTGCAGGCCCTGTTGTGGGCCGACGAGGTGCGGGAGGCCAGCTTCCCGTCGCTGGAAACGTCCATCCGGATCTCCGCCCAGGAACGGGAAATGTCCGCGGCCCTGGTGGACTCGATGGCTGCCGATTTCGAGCCGGATCAGTTCACCGACGACTACCAGGCCCAGCTCCGCACCCTGATCGAGGCGAAACTGGACAAGGGCGAGTCGCTCGACACCGAGGAGACCTTCGGGACGCCCGCCGCCGAATCCGGCGACGGCGAAGTAATCGACCTGATGGAAGCGCTCAAGCGGAGCCTGGCGAAGAAGCGCGGAGGTGGCGCGGCTTCCGCGGCCGCTTCCGCCGCAGGCAAGACGGCTGCCAAGCCGGCCGCCGAGCCCGCCGCGGCCAAGACGGCTGCCAAGCCCGCCGCGAAGACGACGGCGGCCAAAGCCGGATCCGGCACCGCCAAGGCCGCGCCGAAGACCGCCGCGACAGCATCCAGCCCGAAAGCAGCCAGCCAGAAGGCGGCCGCCTCGAAGGCGGCACCCCTGGCTGCCGCGAAAAGGACGCGCAAAGAGGCCTGACTCCGCAGGGGACCGGCCGGCGGCCATCGGGATCAGGAGTTCCTGAGCACGGAAATGAGCTCGCTTTTCTTCTGTGGCATGGCTACCTTGGCCGCTGGTGGTCCGAGCTGCCGGCGTCGTCGTCGACTTCCCCCTGCTCGACGGAAGAGCGCCACTCGCCGGTTTCAATACCGCGGGATTCGATGAACTCCTTGAAACGTCCGAGGTCCGCCGTGACCTGGCGGCTGTCCGCCCCGATCGCGGAGCCTGCTTTCTCCACGAGGCCCTCGGGATCCCATTCCAGCTCCACGGTGACCCTGGCGCGCTCCGCGCCGAGGGGCTCGAACGTCACCGTGCCTGCGTTGCGGGGCTTGTCCGTGCTGACCCAGGCGATCTTCCGGTCGGGGGTTTGCTCAGTGATCTGGGCGAGGTAGTCGCGCCTGACCCCGGCAATGTCGGTGCGGAACTGGAGGGAGGTCTCGTCGATCTGCTCCACCGATTGGACGCCCTTCATGAATTCCGGGAAGGTTTCGAACTGGGTCCACTGGTTGTAGGCGGTTGACACCGGAACATCCACTTCAACGCTTTCCTGCACGCTTGCCACGGGGTTGCCTCCTCCGGACGGGTACTCATTCTGCGGCGCCCCGGGTGGAAGTGCCGCGAATTCCAAACTATCGGCGCGGGAGTGCTGTGACAAGCACGTACTAAGGTTGCTTATCGACATTTCGGACGGCGCCATTCGCGGCTGCATCGCCGGCCGGGCCGGCGGCCGTCAAGGAGATCGCGGGACGGGCTTGACCCACCATTAGACACCTCCGGCCGCCGGGGTGGACGGGAGTATCGGGGGACATGTCCAGTCTTCGTGCCGGGGAGTGGGCAGATTGGGACTATGTCCAGCCGTGGATCTGGGCGCGGGGCATGTCCAGTCGGGGTGGACGGGAGTATCGGGGGACATGTCCAGTCTTCGTGCCGGGGAGTGGGCGGATTGGGACTATGTCCAGCCGTGGATCTGGGCGCGGGGCATGTCCAGTCGGGGTGGACGGGAGTATCGGGGGACATGTCCAGTCTTCGTGCCGGGGAGTGGGCGGATTGGGACTATGTCCAGCCGTGGATCTGGGCGCGGGGCATGTCCAGTCGGGGTGGACGGGAGTATCGGGGGACATGTCCAGTCTTCGTGCCGGGGAGTGGGCGGATTGGGACTATGTCCAGCCGTGGATCTGGGCGCGGGGCATGTCCAGTCGGGGTGGACGGGAGTATCGGGGGACATGTCCAGTCTTCGTGCCGGGGAGTGGGCGGATTGGGACTATGTCCAGCCGTGGATCTGGGCGCGGGGCATGTCCAGTCGGGGTGGACGGGAGTATCGGGGGACATGTCCAGTCTTCGCGCCGCTGTCCGGCCCATCCCCCGCGGGGACAGGACCGGACGGCGGCCGCAGGCCAGGCCGCTATTCGGCGTCGTGGTCCGTTTCGAGAACCTGGACCAGACGCTCGAGGGCGACGTCGGCGCCGTCGCCCTCGGCGCGCAGCACCACAACCTCGCCGTGCGATGCGCCGAGGCTCATCAGGGACAGGATGCTGGCGGCGTCCATGGCCTCGTCTTTCGGTTCGCCCAGCCGGGCGATGGTGATTTCGAGATCGAACTCGCCTGCGGCCTCGGCAAAGATGGCGGCCGGGCGGGCGTGCAGCCCAACGCGGCTGGCAATGGTGGCGTTGCGTTCGGTCATTTCTGCTCCTTGTGTATCAAAACGAATGTCAGCCGGGGAATGATCGCCGGAGAAGATTTCATGGACCGGCTCAGACGGCAACGCGAACCGGTTCCACCGTATCAACGGTCTTCTTGACCGCCCAGCGCTTGAGCGCGATCACGGCCAGCGCGCTTACAACGGTGCCGGCGATGATCGAGATCACGAACATCAGCAGGTTGCCAATGGCGAAGAACACGAAGATACCGCCGTGGGGGGCCTGCGAGGTGACGCCAAAGGCCATGCTGAGAGCACCGGTGAGGGCGCCGCCCACCATGCTGGCCGGGATGACACGCAGCGGGTCGGCCGCGGCGAACGGGATGGCACCTTCGGAGATGAAGGAGGCGCCCAGTAGCCAGGCAGCCTTGCCGTTCTCGCGCTCGGCCAGGCTGAAGAGCTTCTTGTCCAGGACGGTGGCCAGAGCCATCGCCAGCGGCGGGACCATGCCGGCAGCCATCACGGTTGCCATGATCTGCCAGGGCGCCTGGTTAACGGCGCTGCCGGCGCTTAGGCCGGCCACAGCGAAGGCATAGGCCACCTTGTTGACCGGACCACCGAGGTCAAAGCACATCATGAGGCCAAGGATGATTCCCAGCACCACGGCGGATGCGCCGGTAAGGCCGGACAGCCAGTTGTTCAGCCATACGGTGATCGCGGCGATCGGTCCACCCAGGGCCAAGAACATCAGGCCGGAGGCAAAAATGGAGGCAAGCAGCGGAATGATCACCACAGGCATCAGGCCGCGGAGCCAGCGCGGAACTTGGAGCCGGCCGATGACGTGCGCGATGTAACCGGCGAGCAGGCCGCCGACGATGCCGCCGAGGAAGCCAGCGCCCATGAATCCGGCAACCGCACCGGCAACGAAGCCGGGGGCGATGCCGGGGCGGTCGGCGATCGCGTAGGCGATGTAGCCGGCCAGCGCCGGGACCAGGAAGCCCATTGACAGGGCGCCGATCTTGAAGGCAACGGTGCCCAGGTAGAGGGCGAGGTTGCCGTCGGGGAGATTGAACAGGGTGCTATCGGCCAGGATGTCATTGGCTTTTGTGCCCAGAGCGATGTCGAAACCGGCGAGCAGGAAGCCCAGTGCTATCAGCAGGCCGCCGCCGGCGACGAACGGGATCATGTAGCTGACGCCGGTGAGTAAGGCCTTCTTGAGCTTCTGGCCGATGTGTTCGCCCTGTTCCTCGGCGTCGTGCTGGGCCTGCTCCTCGGCGCCATAGTGGGGAACCCGGCGGGCGTGCGGGTTGTCGGCCGCGGTGAGGGCTTCCTGGATCATCTTCGCGGGTTCGTCGATGCCGCGCTTGACGGGCGCGTTGATGACCGGCTTGCCGGCGAAGCGCTCCTTGCCGCGAACGTCGACGTCGACGGCGAAGATCACGGCGTCGGCTGCGGCGATGACGGCGGGGTCCAGCGGCTTGGCGCCGGAGGAACCCTGGGTCTCGACCTGGAGGTCCACGCCGGCTTCCTTGGCTGCGGCCACGAGTGAATCGGCGGCCATGTAGGTGTGGGCAATGCCGGTGGGGCAGGCGGTGACGGCCACGAGCCGCTTCGGCTCCCCGCTCCCGGAGCGTGCGGCCCCGGCTGTGGAGATGGCTGGCACCGCAGCGCCGGCCGGAGCCGCGGACGCGTGGGCGGCCGGTTTGTCCGCCAGTGCACCCTCGACCAGCGCCACAACTTCCGCCGGCGACTTCGCGGCGCGCAGGGCGGCGGTGAAGTCCTTCTTGATCAGGGACCGCGCCAGTCTGGAGAGGAGCTTGAGGTGCTCCTGATCCGCGCCTTCGGGTGCCGCGATGAAGAAAATCAGGTCCGCGGGGCCGTCTTTGGCGCCAAAGTCGACCGGCCGGGAGAGCCGCGCCATGGCCAGGGTTGGTTCGGTGACCGCCGTCGAGCGGCAGTGCGGGATGGCGATGCCGCCGGGGACGCCGGTGGCGGTCTTGGACTCCCGGGCGAAGGCGTCGTTGAAGAGGCCTTCGGCTTCGGTGGCGCGTCCGCTGGCCGCAACTTTGCCAGCCAGGTGCCGGATCACGTCCGCGGGCGAGCTGCCCAGGTTCTGGTCGAGGTCGACCAGTTCGGTGGTAATGAGTTGAGTCACTGTCAATCCTTCCGGAGGGCCGTGATGGTTACGGCATCGGGGGTGGTTTGGTGGACTGCCGGGACTGTGGAGCCCGGCAGCGAAGCGGCGGCGGCGCCGTGGGCCACCGCCTGACGGAGGCAATCGGCCGGGGCGGCGCCCCGGCTGGAGGCGAGCAGGTAGCCGGCAAGCGAGGAATCGCCGGCGCCTACCGTGCTCACGGCAATGACCGGCGGGTGCGTGGCCAGCCACGCGCCGTCGGCCGTCACAAGCAGCGCACCCTTGGAGCCGAGTGTTGCCAGCACGGCGCCCACTCCGGAACGCACGACGGCGGCGGCGGCCGCCGCGGCAGCCGCCGGATCCGCTTCGAGCTCCTCGGCGGATTTGTGCGTGGCGAATCCGGCTGCGGCAGCCAGCTCCGCCAGTTCTTCGGCATTGGGCTTTAGCAGGTCCGGTGTCCCAGCTGCGTCGCCGGAGATGGCGGCGGCGAGCGGTCCGCCGGAGGAGTCGACGGCGATGAGGGGCGCCTCGTTGCCGTGATCCATGGCGCGCAGCCGCCGGGTGACGGTCGCGTAAAAGTCGGCCGGGACCCCGGGCGGGAGCGAGCCGGCCAGGACCACCCAGCTGGCACCGCGGGAGTGGTCCAGCAGCAGCCCGATCAGGGCCTCTAGCTGGTCCGCACTCAGTACCGGGCCGGGTTCGTTGATCTTGGTGGTGACCCCGCCGGGCTCGGTGAGCGCCACGTTGGTGCGCAGCGGCTCCCCGATGGGGAGGGCGGCAAAGGGGACGTCGCCCTCCCGCAGCCCGGCGAGGACAGGATCGGCTTCGGCGCCAGGCAGCACGGCGATGGTCGTGAGCCCCGAGGCGACGAGGGCGCGGGACACGTTGACTCCCTTGCCCCCGGATTCCTGCCGGACCGAGACAGCACGTTGGACTTCGCCGCGGAGCAGGGGTCCGGACAGGGCCACAGTGCGGTCCAGACTCGGGTTGGCGGTCAGGGTGACTATCATGCGACCACCACCTCGACGCCGGCGTCCGCCAGGGCGTCGGCCAGCTCCTGGCTGGGATTCGTGTCAGTGATCAAGGTGTCCAGATCTTTCAACGAGGCGAACTGGACTAGAGTTTCGGCGTCCAGCTTGGAGGCATCAGCCAGCACCACAATGCGGCGCGCTGATTGGACGAAGGCAGCCTTGACAGCGGCTTCTTCAGGATCGGGAGTGCTCAGCCCGAAAGTTGCATGGATGCCGTTGGTGCCGATAAAGGCGATGTCGGGACGGATCCGACGTGCGGCTTCCACGGTGGACTGGCCAACGGCGGCCTGGGTGATGCCGCGGACCTTGCCGCCCAGCAGGTGCAGGGCGATGCCGGGTTCGCCGGACAGTTTGGCCGCGATGGGCAGCGAGTGGGTGATGACCACCAGTTCGGCGCCGGGCTCCGAGCCGGCGGCAGTTGCGGCCGTCCGGACGGCCAGGAGTGCCGCGAGGGCCTCGGTGGTGGATCCGGCGTCGATCAGGATGCTGCCGGTGCCGTCCCGCGGGATGAGCGCCAGGGCGGCCTCGGCAATCCGGGTCTTTTCCGGCTGCCGTTGGACGATCCGCACCAGGATGCTTTCCTCGTTGGTGCTGAAACGATCCGCGGACACGGCCCCGCCGTGGACCCGGCGCACGCTGCCGGCTGTTTCAAGGGCGGCGAGGTCTCTGCGGACGGTTTCGGTGGTGATGCTGAAACGCTCCGCGAGATCCGTGACGCTGGCACGGCCGCTGCCGGCAATGAGCCCCACGATCAGCTGTTGGCGTTCCTCGGCGAACACTGGCTCTCCCTTGCGTCAGTACTGCGGACCGTCCTGCCGCCTCAGTGATAGCCATCACACGAAGTGGAGTTGCTTGACTTTATCTTTGGATATGTGGCTTTGTCAATGGAAAGCAACAGAAACGAAGAATAGTTTGCCCGTTCCGCGGGGGACATGTCCATTTTTCTCGCCGGGGAATGGGCGGAGTGGGATTATGTCCAGCCTTGGTCCTGAGCGCGGGGCATGTCCTGCCGGGGCGGACGGGAGCAGCGGGGGACATGTCCATTTTTCTCGCCGGGGAATGGGCAGAGTGGGATTATGTCCAGCCTTGGTCCTGAGCGCGGGGCATGTCCTGCCGGGGCGGACGGGAGCAGCGGGGGACATGTCCATTTTTCGCGCCGGGGAATGGGCAGCGTGGGACTATGTCCAGCCGTGGTCCTGAGCGCGGGGCATGTCCCGCCGGGGCGGATGGGGCGGGCAGGGTGGACGGAGTCGGCCAGCCTTGGCCTAAATGCCGGAAGCCGGGCCGGACCTCACGGTCCGGCCCGGCTTCCGGGTGGTTCGCTCCGGCGCCCGAGGGTGCCGTGGATCCAGGGCTTAGATACCGGCGTCCCGGCTCTCGTTCCGGGTGATGGTCTCGCCCGTGTTGGGGTCGACGACGGAGCGGGATTCGCTGACCCGGCGGGTGCGGCTGCGGCCGGGGGAAGCCAGGACCAGGGAGGCGATCAGCCCGATCACGCCGACCGCTATCAGAATGTAGCCGACCATTGTCTGGTCGACGTTTGGGATCAGGCCCGGGGTAATGGCCCAGGCGAGGATGGCGCCGAGGGCGATGAGGAAAATAGAGGAACCGATTCTCACGACTTGCTCCTTTTGTCCGGTGGGACGGTGGGTGTTGCTAAGCATGCTGTCCAACGTCACGCTACAGCCCGATACCTGGCGTTTCAACGCTTTCTGACTGCGCCCCGCCGGGGAAATCCTGCGTGCCGACGGCCACCGTCTGCCTTTCTGCGCCGATTCCCGGCACCCGACCCTGCGCCCGACCCCGTAGCGAAGTCTGTGGCGTGCCCGGCGCGGCGGGCGGCACGTATTCTTAAAGGGGGCCTGGCATTAGTCCTTTAAGCACGCCCGCCCTCGCACTCCCGGCGGGCCTCACAGAAGCATGGTTGGCAATGTCTGAAATTATCCCCAGGGTTGTCGTTACGGGATTGGGTGCGGTGACCCCGGTGGGCGGCACCACCGACGAGACGTGGTCCGCGCTGTTGGCCGGGCGCTCCGGAATCGCGGCGCTCGACGATGACTGGGCGCAGGGACTGCCTGTCCGGATGGCCGGCCGGGTGACCGCGGACGTCGCTTCGCAGCTCTCCACCCCCGAATACAAGAGGATGGACCGGTGCGGACACCTGGCGCTCATTGCTGCCAGGGAAGCGTGGGAGCAGGCCGGCCGCCCGGATGCCGACCCGGAGCGCCTGGCGGTGGTGATCGGCTCCGGCTATGGAGGCCTGGACACCACGCTGGAGCAGGCCAGGACTCTTGATTCCAGCGGCCCCCGCCGGGTCTCCCCGCACACCCTCACCCGGATCATGACCAACGCCCCGTCCGCCTGGGTCTCCATGGACATCGGCGCCAAAGGCGGTGCACGGACTCCGGTGAGCGCGTGCGCCTCGGGGGCGGAAGCCATCTCCCAGGCGGCGGACATGATCCGGGCCGGGTCCGCGGACGTGGTCATTGCCGGCGGTGTGGATGCCTGCATCAACGGCCTGATCATCAGCGGATTCGCGCAAATCCGGGCGCTGTCCACGCGGAACGATGACCCGCTGTCCGCATCGCGGCCCTTCGACCGGGACCGGGACGGCTTCGTGCTGGCCGAAGGCGCCGCGATCCTGGTGCTGGAACGCGAAGACCATGCCGTCGCCCGCGGCGCCGAAATATTGGGCGTCGTCGCCGGGACCGCGGTGACGTCCGACGCCGTCGACATCGTCGCTGCTGATCCGGCCATGCAGCGCCGCGTGATGGAAAAAGCAATTGCCGCGGCAGGACTCACGCCGGAGGACATCGGCCTGGTCCACGCCCACGCGACCTCCACCCCGGTGGGGGACCGTCTGGAAGCGGAAGCCATCAAGGCCGTCCTCGGAAAGCGGGTTCCGGTCACGTCAACGAAGTCCCTCACCGGGCATCTCCTCGGCGGCGCCGGAGCGCTCGGGGCTCTCGTGGTGGTCCAGGCGTTGCGGACCGGAGCGTTCCCGGGCACGCGCAACCTCGAAGACCCGGACGACGGTATGGAGCTCAATCTCAGCCAGGAAACAGTCGCAGGCCTCCCTGCCAGGGCAGGCCTGGCCAACGCCTTCGGCTTTGGCGGCCACAGTACCGCCCTGGTGATCACCGAAAGCTAGGCTGTTCCGATGGAGACAGTCGTCTGGTCAAAGCCGGAACACGAACGCGCCGGCACGCCGCTGCTGGTCATGATGCACGGCTACGGCACCGACGAATCCCGGATGGTGAAACTCTTTGACAGCCTGCCGTCCGGGTTCAGCTGCGCCGCGCTGCGCGGCCCCAAGGAGATCGGCGACCACTCCGGCTGGTTCCTGCTGGACTACTTCCTGACCCATGACTTCGCGGACGTCATTGCGTCCACGAACGCCGTGTTCAGCTGGATCGACACCGTCAGAGCGAAGCACAGCAGCGTGAGCCTGCTGGGCTACTCGCAGGGCATGGCCATGGCCAGTACCCTGCTGCGCCTGCGGCCCACTCAGTTCCGGGCCGTCGTCGGGCTGTCCGGGTTTGTCCTGGACAACGAACTCCTGGCCCTGAGCGAATCGTTCGAGACGCCGCCGCCGTTCTTTTGGGGGCGGGACAAGGACGATGTGGTCATCAACGCCGCCGCCACGGAACACACCGAGGAATGGCTACACGGGCACACCCAGCTCACGGCGCGCAGCTATCCCGGAATGGGGCACTCCATCTCCAAGGCCGAGCTTGTGGACGTCAGCGCTTTCCTGCGCTATTACGCGCTACGCTGAGCAGGGCTCCTGGCCGGAGAGTCCCTTCGGGCACCAGGATCCGATGATCCTTCGCCATTCGTCCACTTGCGAGCCAATTTTGCCGGCCTTTATACTCGAATTCGGCTATGTTTACGGCCGACGACGACCGGGGGAGGAAAGGGCAGGCCCCCGTGCTGCAGGCTAAGGCTGTGCTGCAGGCCAAGACCCCGCGCCTTACCGTCCAGGCCCGAATCAATGCGGACACCGCACCCCCTGGCGCCAGAGCTGCCGCCGCGAACCTCGAGAGTTGCGACGCAGCCGCCCTCCGTACGCACCTGAACTCCCCGCGCAGCTTCGTGCCCCCGCGCAAGGACCTGCAGGACCGTACACGGGTCAACGCCAAAGCACCCGCCAGGGCCGGCCGCGGCCCGCACAATATCACCCCAAGTGTGCCTACGACGTCACCCCGGTGCGCCGATGGCCGGCGCCCCGCCGCCTTCCGCCCCCACGCATCCGGATGCCCACCGATCCGGATGCCACCGTCTGAAAGGACCTTCGACCCATGACTGAGCTTCCCGACGCGAGCTGGACCGGCGCCTCCGCCATACTCTTTGACCTCGACGGCGTCCTGACCCCCACCGCGATCGTGCACGAGCGCGCCTGGCAGGAACTCTTCGACGGCTTCCTGCAGACGATCCCCGAGGCCGCAGGCTACCGCGAGAGCGACTACTTCGACCACATCGACGGCAAACCCCGCTTCGACGGCGTCCGCGACTTCCTCGCGTCCCGCGGCATCGTCCTGCCGGAGGGCCCGCCGGACGACGATCCCGCTCATAACACGGTCCATGGCCTGGGTAACCGCAAGAACAGGGTCTTCAACGACATCGTGGAAGCCGGCGGAGTGAAGCCATACGACGGTTCCGTGCGCTTCATCGACGCCGTGCTGGCCCGCGGACTCAAGCTCGCCGTCGTCTCCTCCTCCCGCAATGCCCCGGCCGTCCTCAAGGCAGCCGGACTCTCTGGCTACTTCCCGGTGGTGGTGGACGGCGTCGTCGCCGTGGCCGAAGGGCTGCCCGGCAAGCCCAGCCCGGCCACCTACGACTACGCGGCCCGGCTGCTGGGCCTGCCCGGCGAGGAATGCGTCGTCGTCGAGGATGCCGTCTCGGGTGTTCAGGCCGGAAGTGCGGGGAGCTTCCACTCGGTGATCGGCGTGGACCGGGGAGCGGGGCGGCAGACACTGCTCGACGCCGGCGCCACCGTCGTGGTCAACGACCTCGCCGAACTGCTCTAGCTCCGCACTCACCGCACGACTTCTTGCCGCACGACCAGCACCGCAGCACCTCTCCGCACTGCTTTTACCGCCCCAAAGGAATCCCCAACCATGGCCCTCATCACCTCTGACCGCGCCCGGTTCCCCAACGACCCCTGGCAGCTCGTCGAGACCGTCCACGTCCCCGGCAACGCGGGCACCCTGGAAACGCTCTTCAGCCTCGGCAACGGACACCTGGGCATCCGCGGCGCGCACTGGGCGGCCGCCGACGCCGATCTGCCGGGCAGCTTCATCAACGGCTTCCACGAGACCTGGGACATCAAGCACGCCGAAAATGCGTACGGCTTTGCCCGCACGGGCCAACGGATCCTCTACATCCCGGACGCGAATAACTTCACCGTGGTCATCGACGGTGAAACGCTGAGCCTCGACGAATCCACCGTGCTGGACTACCGGCGCAGCGTTGACTTCACTACCGGCATCTACGAATGCCGGATCACCTGGCAGTGCCGCTCCGGCGCTACCGTGACCACCACGGAACGACGCGCCGTCGGCTACCAGACCCGCGGGGCGCTGGGCATCTCGCTGGAGCTCGCCGCGGACCGCGAGATCTCCGCGGACGTGACGTCCTCCGTGATCAACCGCCAGGACCAGCCGGTGGAGGACCACTCGGCGCATGACCCGCGCCGATCCGGCCGGCACGCCGGACGTGTGCTGCTGCCGCTGCGCCTCGACGGCGGCGACGGCTCGCTGCGCCTGTCCTGGGAAACCGCCGAGTCCCGGCAGCGCATCGGCATGGCCGTGGACCACTGGACGTCCGCGGGACTGCAGCCCTTCGACACCCTGGTGCACGAGGATGACAGCAGCGTCCGCTACGTCCTGGCTGTCGGCGCGGACCAGCCGTTCGTGCTGGAAAAGAGCGTCAGCTACGCCGTCGGACAGTCCTCGGCGGACCTGGCCGACGACGCCGAAGCCGGACTCAAGCCGATCGCGGAGATCTTCGCCGAAAGCACCGCGCACTACCGCGACTACTGGACCACGAGCGACATCGTGCTGGCCGGCCAGGCCGGGCTTCAGCAGGCTGTCCGCTGGAACCTGTTCCAGCTGGTCCAGGCCACGGCGTGCGCGGACGTCGCCGGCATCCCGGCCAAGGGCGTCAGCGGCTCCGGCTACGACGGCCACTACTTCTGGGACCAAGAGGTGTACCTGATGCCGTACCTGACGTACACCTGCCCGGGCAACGCCCGCCAGGTCCTGGAGTTCCGCCATGGGATGCTGCCCGAGGCCAAGATCCGCGCCAAGGAGCTCAGCGTCGACGGCGCCCTCTTCCCGTGGCGGACCATCAACGGCCTCGAGGCCAGCGCCTACTACGCCGCCGGCACCGCTCAGTTCCACATCGCCGCCGCGATCGCCTTCGCCACCAACCGCTACAGCTGGGCCAGCGGCGACCAGGATTTCCAGGAATCCCTCGGCTCCGAACTGCTGGTCGAAACCGCCCGGATGTGGGTCTCGCTGGGCTTCTTCGGCAAGGACGGGCTGTTCCACATCCACGGCGTAACCGGCCCGGACGAGTACACCGCCGTCGTCAATGACAACCTGTACACAAATGTCATGGCGCGCTTCAACCTGCGCGCCGCTGCGGCGCTGGACCACCCGGAGATCGACGACGCCGAGCGCCAGGTCTGGGAGCAGGCCGCCAATCGGATGCAGGTGCCCTACGACGAGGACCTCCAGGTCCACTCGCAGGATAACGACTTTATGACCCTGGAGCCGTGGGACTGGAGTACCCCGCGTTCGCAGTACCCGCTGCTGCTGCATTTCCACCCCCTGGTGATCTACCGGCACCAGGTGCTCAAGCAGGCCGACACCGTGCTGGCCATGTTCCTTCAATGGCAGGACTTCACCGCCGAGGAGAAGCGCCGCGCCTTCGATTTCTACGATCCGATCACCACTGGCGATTCCACCCTGTCCGCGTGCGTCCAGGGCATCATGGCGGCCGAAGTCGGCTACGGCGCGGCCGCGCTGGAGCACTTCACCCACGCGCTGTTCATTGACCTGGACGACACCCACGGCAACACAATCGACGGCGTGCATATCGCCTCCACCGGCGGCGTGTGGAGTTCGCTGGTCAGCGGCTTCGCAGGCCTGCGCGACCAGGGCGCGGTGCCGTACTTCGACCCGCGGCTGCCCGCCGAATGGGACGGACTCGCCTTCCACCTGAAGATCCAGGGCCGGCTGCTGCAGGTCGGGCTGGAACAGGGCGCCATCAGCCTCACGGTCCGCGAAGGCGCCCCGCTGGAGGTCGACGTCCGCGGCGAGCTGATCACCCTGGACCGCGATCCGGTGCGGGTGCCGCTGGCACCCGTGGCAACGCCCGAGCCCACGATCTTCCCCAGCGGACTCCCGACGGCGTCGATCCCGATCGTGCGCGCCGGCGTCTAAGCCGGGCTACAGCAACGCGGGGTCACTTAGCGCCCGTCCGGCGGTCCGGAATGGGCGCTAAGTGACCCCGCGTTGCTTCGGACCGGGCCGCGCCGGGCTCGACGCTTCGGTACCAGCCGGGGTATCGGGGGCGTCGGGGGCGGCCGGGGCGTTATCGCCGCGGTGCAGCGGGTGGGAAATTTCGTCTGCCGGCATCCTCGCCACCAGCATGGCGACCACGGCCATGACGGGGCATACGGTCCCGGCCACGAGGAAGATCAGCCACACCGGCAGGACCTCGGCGGCGGGGCCGGCGAGGGCCATGGAGATCGGCATGAGGGCCAGCGAGACGAAAAAGTCCAGGCTCGAGACCCGGCCCAGCAGATGCGGCGGGACCCGGCGCTGCAGCAGTGTCCCCCAGATGACCATGCCGACGCCGCCGGTGGCGCCGAAAATGAACAGGGCGGCCGCCAGGGCCCAGAAGCTGTCCATAATGCCGACGGCGGCGATTGGCAGGCTGCCCGCACCCCAGCTCACCATCATGACGCTGAGGTAGCGGCGGGGGAGCGGAAACGAGGCGGTGGCCAGCGAGGCTGCGGCTCCTCCGACGCCCATGATCGCGAGCAGGAAGCCGAACATGCGGGAGTCTCCGCCGAGCTGGTCCCGGACCACGAACGGTACCAGGACCTCGATGGGGCCGATCAGGAACAGCACGGAAATGCAGGCCCACAGCAAGGTCCACAGCAGCCACGGCGTCCGGACGGTGTAGCTGACACCCTCGCGGAGATCGTGCAGCAGCGAGGTCTCGTCCCGTGCCTGGCCGGCGCCCTCCTCGCGGGCCGTGCTGCTTTCGCTGTGGGGTGCCGGTGCGGCTGCCGAAGGCCGGCGGCGGAGGAAGTTCAGGATTGAAAAGGCCAGCAGGTGGCAGGCCGCAACCCCGGTGACCGCGTACGCGGGGGACAAGGCCGCCACCAGGATGCCCGCCACTGCCGGACCGGCGGCCTGCTGCAGGATGGGCCGTATGGTGCCCTCCATGCCGTTGGCCGCGAGGAGGTCCTCGGCCGGCAGGATCCGGGGCAGGATGGCCGAGTAGGCGGGGAAGAAAAAGGCCGCCCCGACACCGAGCACAAACGCCCCGAGCGCCAGATGCCAGAGCTGCAGCCGGCCCGCCATGGCCAGCCCGCTGATGGTTGCGATGACGGCCAGGTTGGCGCCCTCCACCGCGATGATCAGGAGCCGCTGCGGCAGCCTGTCCGCCGCGATGCCGCCGGCCAGGACAAAGGCGACTAAACCCACGCTGCCGGCCGCGGCCACGAGGGAGAGTTCCAGCGGGCCTCCGCCGAGGTGGATCACCTCGTAGACCATCGCAACGGCCCACATCCCGGAACCGAAGATGGAGATGGCCAGGGCCGCGATCAGCACCCGGTATTCGCGGTGCGCGAACGGGCGGAGGGCTCTCAATGCGCGCATGGATTCAGTCTAGGTGTCCGGCCAGTTGGAGGAACGGCGGATTTCGATCGCCAAGGACCGGATGGAATAGGCGGCGGACCGTCCGGGTTGCCGCCTAGTAGGACGGGCTACCTCATCGAGACAGCCCGTTCCGACATACTGGGCCCGGACCGCCTTCAAGCTGATCGAATGCGGCGGCCGCGGCACTGATCGAGCTTCAATAGCCAGAAACGGAGATGGTGGATTTATGACTGCCTACAAGACAGTAAACCCCGCAACCGGAGAAACGTTGAAGGAATTCCCGCTCGCGACCGCGGGCGAGGTGGAGCAGGCGCTCGCAGCCTCGAAAGAGGCCTTCGCCGACTGGCGATCGGCCCCGGTGGAGGCCCGCGCCAAGGTCATCGCCCGGGTGGCCGAGCTGTACCGGGAGCGGCGGGACGAGCTGGCCCGGCTGATCGCCACCGAAATGGGCAAACCACTGGCCCAGTCGCGGGGCGAGGTGGGCCTCGTGGCCGACATCTACTCGTACTACGCCGAAGAAGGCCCGTCCTTCCTCCAGGACGAACTGCTGGACGTCAAGGGCGGCGGCGAGGCCGTTGTCCGCTCCGCACCCGTCGGGCCGCTCCTGGGCATCATGCCGTGGAACTACCCCTACTATCAGGTGGCGCGGTTCGCCGCCCCCAACCTGGTCCTCGGCAACACCATTCTCCTCAAACACGCCAGCAGTTGCCCGCAGTCTGCCCTCGCGATCGAGCAGATCTTCAAGGATGCCGGACTCCCGGAGGGCGCTTACATCAACGTGTTCCTGAGCAACGAGCAGGTAGCCGGGGTGATCGCCGATGACCGCGTCCAGGGTGTCTCGCTGACCGGAAGCGAGCGGGCCGGAGCGGCCGTCGCCGAGGTGGCGGGCCGGAACCTGAAGAAGTATGTGCTGGAACTGGGCGGCAGCGATCCGTTCATCGTGCTCGACTCCGGCGACCTCGATGCCACCGTCAAGGCGGCGGTCAGCGGCCGGATGGGCAATGCCGGGCAGGCCTGCACCGCCTCGAAGCGGTTCATCATCCTCGAGGACCTCTACGAGGCGTTTGTGGAGAAATTCACCGCCCGGATGTCCGCGTTCAAACCGGGCGACCCGCTCCTGGCGGACACCCGGTTCGGCCCGCTCTCCTCGCAGAGCGCCGCTGACGGCCTGATCGAACAGATCCAGGACGCCGTGGACAGGGGCGCAACCCTGAGGACCGGCGGACACCACGTCGACGGTCCCGGCGCCTTCGTGGAACCCACCGTGCTCACAGACGTGACCCCGGGCATGCGTGCGTTCTCCGAAGAGCTGTTCGGCCCGGCTGCGGTCATCTACAAGGTGGCCACGGTGGAGGAGGCCATTGAACTGGCCAACGGTTCCCCGTATGGCCTCGGCGGCGCGGTCTTCAGCGCCGACGCAGAGAAGGCCAAGGACGTGGCGGACCGGCTGGACACCGGCATGGTGTTCATCAATTCCGTGGCCGAGACGCAGGCGGACCTGCCGTTCGGCGGGGTCAAGCGTTCCGGCGTCGGGCGTGAGCTGGCACGGTTCGGGATGAATGAGTTCGTCAACAAGAAGCTCATCCGGACCCCGCGCTAACCCCGGCAGGATCCCGCGGGCAGCTGCGGGCGGATGGGCTGCGCCGATCCGCCTTTCAGCTGCCCGCCCCCACCTGGGCGCGCCAATGCGCCGGGCCAGCTTCGCCACGAGCCGTTGACAAACAGCAGTCCATATTAGAGTTAAGGCTCTATTAGCAGTTCCGGTTCCGACGAGAGGCGATGATGGCCAAGCGCAGCAACCCGGCAATGAAGATTGCCCAGCAGACCGCCCACAATGCGATGTTTGATGCACAGGGCCTGCCCAAACAGGGCGTCCACAAAGTGCTCCTGCGGGCCGTTGAAATCCAGCGGCCGTTGATCCTCGCGAACCTCCGACGCCTGCAGAAGAAGCATCCGAACGCCACGGCGGCCCAGCTCGCCGCGAAGCTGGAACGGGACTACCTCATCGCCGTGACCGGTGGCGGCGCGCTCGTCGGCGGATCCGCCGTCGTCCCCGGCATCGGAACCGTGGCTGCCCTGGGCCTTTCAGCGGCCGCCACCGTGGGGTTCCTGGAAGCCACCGCTCTCTTCTCCACCTCCCTCGCCGAGCTGCACGGCGTGCGGATGGTGGACCCGGACCGGGCCAGCACCCTGGTCATGGCCATCATGCTCGGCGAGGAGGGCACCGCCCTGCTGAGCTCCCTGAGCGGCCAGGCCGCCGGGCAGGGCAAGGGGCCCACCCAGGCCTGGGGCTCCCTCTTCGCACGCCGCGTCCCACTGGCCGGCTTCGGCTCGGTACGCGAACGGCTACAGACGATGTTCCTGAAGAGCCTGCTGAAAAAGCAGGGCACGGCACTCCTGGGCCGGGCGCTGCCGTTCGGCATCGGAGCCGTCGTCGGCGGCGTCGGCAACCGGATGATGGGCCGCGCCGTCGTCGCCAACGCCAAGGAAGCGTTCGGACCGATGCCGGACACGATCCCCGGCGAACTGCTGTCCGTCGCCGGGGCCCCCGGCGCGGACACACGCCAGGGTGACGGCCCGGACCCTCACGACGGCGGCGCACCCGGCGCTCACAACGGCGGCGCACCCGGCGCCGGCGAGGACGCCCGCTCCGGCGGCGCCCGTCAGGGCGACGGCCCCCGGAAAGTGGGCCGGGCGAACGGCCAGGGCCACGACGGCGGCACCTTTTGGATCTGAACGCAGCCCTGGGGGAGTCCTTCGGGACCTGGACCATGGGCGACGACGCCGCGATGTTTCCGCTGCTCACGAGTGCCAGCGTGGCCTGCGGGCTGCATGCCGGGGACCCCGTGACCATGCTGGACACCTGCCGGGCCGCGTACGAACTCGACGTCCGGGTGGGTGCCCATCTCGGCTACCCGGACCTGAACGGATTCGGCCTCCGCGCACTGGACATGTCCTTCGACGATCTCTTCGGTGCCGTGCTGTACCAACTCGGCGCGCTGGACGGGGTGGCCCACGCCGTCGGCGCCTCGGTGGACTACGTCAAGGTGCACGGGGCGCTCTACGACCGGACGGTGCACGACGCCGAGCAGGCCTCCGCCGTGATGGCCGCCATCCAGGCCTACGATCCGGGACTGCCCGTCCTGGGCTTCCCCGGCTCGGCGCTGCTCGGTCTCGCCGGGGAAGCAGGCCACCCGGTGTTCGCCGAAGCCTTCGCCGACCGCGCCTACCTGCCGGACGGCACGCTCATGCCGCGCTCGCAGGACGGTGCCCTGCTGCACGACGCCGGCCGGATCGCGGAGAGGGCCGTGCGCCTCGCCACGAAGGGCGAAGTCGAGGCGATCGACGGCACCGTGCTCCGGATGGAACCGGATTCGCTGTGCCTCCACGGCGACACCCCCGGCTCTGTCGCCGTGGCGGCAGCGGTCCGCGCGGCCCTGGAAAGCGCGGGCGTGGAGCTCGACAGTTTCGCCTGAGCCGCGGCTGACGGGCACCATTGCCGGCCCCGTCTGAAGGCTCCAGCAGCCGGCCCCCGGAACCGGATCCCGTCGTACCGCCGCTGCCCAGTGCCGGAAGGCCCTAGCCGGGCCGAAAGGCGCAATCTAACTTAAAGGCATGACTGCCGGAGGTCCCGCGGGGTTTGATGGACCCGCCTCGGACGCAATGCTGAAGCTGGGCCGATTTTTCACGAAGTGGGACCAGACCGATGACGGCAGGGTGGTGTTCCGCGAGGGCGGCCGGAAAGGCGACGTTTTCTACCGCGACCGGTGGAGCCACGACAAGGTGGTCCGCTCCACGCACGGGGTGAACTGCACCGGCTCCTGCTCCTGGAAGGTGTACGTCAAGGACGGCATCATCACCTGGGAGTCCCAGCAGACCGATTACCCCTCGGTGGGCCCGGACAGCCCCGAATACGAGCCGCGGGGCTGCCCGCGCGGGGCAGCCTTCTCCTGGTACACCTACTCGCCCACCCGCGTCCGCTTCCCCTACGCCCGGGGCGTCCTCGTGGAGATGTACCGCGAGGCCAAGGCGCGGCTGGGCGACCCGGTGCTGGCCTTCGCCGACGTTGTGGGCGACCCGGAACGGCGCCGCCGCTACCAGCTGGCCCGCGGCAAGGGCGGTCTGGTGCGGGTGTCCTGGCAGGAAGCGATCGAAATCGCCGCCGCTGCGCACGTCAACACGATCAAGGCCTACGGGCCGGACCGCTGCGCCGGCTTCTCGCCGATCCCCGCGATGTCCATGGTTTCGCACGCCGTCGGGACCCGCTTCATCCAGCTGATCGGCGGGGTGATGACATCCTTCTACGACTGGTATGCCGACCTGCCCGTGGCCAGCCCGCAGGTCTTCGGCGACCAGACCGACGTCCCGGAATCCGGGGACTGGTGGGACGCGGGCTACCTCATGATGTGGGGCTCCAACGTGCCCGTCACCCGGACCCCGGACGCGCACTGGATGGCCGAGGTGCGCTACCGCGGCACCAAGGTGGTCACAGTCAGCCCGGACTACGCGGACAACACCAAGTTCGCGGACGAATGGCTCCCGGCCCAGGCCGGAACGGACGCGGCGCTGGCGATGGCCATGGGGCACGTCATGCTCAAGGAATTCTTCGTCGACCGTGAGGTGCCGTTCTTCTCCGACTACGTCCGGCAGTACACGGACCTGCCGTTCCTGGTCCGGCTGGCACGGCGCGGTGACGGCACGCTCACGCCGTCCAAGTTCCTCACCGCCAAGGACCTCACGGCCGAGTCCGGGGCCGAGGACGCGGCATTCCGCACCGTGCTGTTCGACAAGAAAACCGGCCTGCCCGCGGTCCCCAACGGCTCCATGGGGTTCCGCTACTCCGGCAGCGGCGAGGGCAAATGGAACCTGGACCTCGAGGGGATCGAACCCGCGCTGTCGCTGCGCGAAGTCTCTGCGGAAAGCGCCGAGATCCTGCTGCCGTGCTTCGAGGACGCCGGCGGGGCCGGGAGTGTGCTCCGCCGCGGCGTGCCCGTCGTTGAGGTGGAGGGCCAGCTGGTCACCACCGTGTTCGACCTCATGCTGGCCCAGTACGGTGTGGGCCGCGACGGGCTCCCTGGGGACTGGGCCGGCGGCTACGACGACGCCTCCACGCCCTACACCCCGGCCTGGCAGGCGGAAATCACCTCCGTCCCGGCGAAGGCCTGCATCCGGGTGGCCCGCGAGTTTGCCCGCAACGCCGAGGAGTCCAAGGGCCGTTCGATGATCATCATGGGCGCCGGGATCTGCCAGTGGTTCCACGGCGATACCACCTACCGGGCGGTGCTGGCCCTCGTGATGCTGACCGGCTGCATGGGCCGCAACGGCGGCGGCTGGGCGCACTACGTGGGCCAGGAAAAGACCCGCCCCGCCACCGGCTGGGTGTCCCTGGCCAACGCGCTGGACTGGTCCCGCCCGCCGCGGACCATGATCGGCACCGGCTACTGGTACATGCACACGGACCAGTGGCGGCAGGACGGCTACTCCGCGGACGCGCTGAAGTCCCCGCTCTCCACCGGGGCCCTGGACGGGATGCACACCGCGGACGCGCTGGCCCAGTCCGCCCGGCTCGGCTGGATGCCGTTCTACCCGCAGTTCGACCGCAACCCGCTGGACCTCGCGGACGAGGCGGAAGCCGCCGTCGCCGCCGGCACCGCGAAGGACACGCCCAGCTACATCGCGGACGCGCTCAAGAACCGCACCCTGAACCCGGCGATCGAGGACGTGGACGCCCCGGGGAACTGGCCGCGGACCCTCGTGCTGTGGCGCTCCAACCTGTTCGGCTCCTCCGCCAAGGGCAACGAGTACTTCCTCCGGAACCTGCTGGGCACCCACAACAACGTCCTGGGCAAGGACCACGCCGAGGGGCTCAAGCCAAAAGACGTGAAATGGCACGAGCAGGCGCCGGAGGGAAAACTGGATCTGCTGGTTTCCGCGGACTTCCGGATGACGTCCACCACGCTGTTGTCCGACGTCGTGTTCCCGGCCGCCACCTGGTACGAGAAGCACGATCTTTCCTCCACTGACATGCATCCGTTTGTGCACGCCTTCACCCCGGCGATCGACCCGCCGTGGGAGACCAAAACGGACTTCGACATGTTCCACCTGCTCGCCCGGGAGTTCTCCCGGCAGGCGAAAACCCACCTGGGCGTCCGCCGGGACCTGGTCAGCGTGCCGCTGCAGCATGACACCCCCGGCCAGCTCGCACAGCCCGGCGGGATGGTGCGGGACTGGCGGGACACCTCCATCCCCGCGGTGCCGGGACAGAACATGCCCATCTTTTCGGTTGTGGAGCGGGACTACACCGCCATCGCGGACAAGCTCGCCGCCGTCGGGCCCCTCGCCGACAAACTGGGCTTCACGGTCAAGAACGTCACCTACAAACTCGCCGGCCCGCTGGAGCGGCTCAGCCACGCCAACGGCGTGATGCTCGGCGGCGCCGCGGACGGCCGCCCCGCGATCGACACCGACGCGAAGATGGCCGAAGCCATCCTGGCCTTCTCCGGCACCACCAACGGTGCCCTGTCCGTGCAGGGCTTCAAGGACCTGGAAATCCGCACCGGCCGGAAACTCGCGGACCTCTCCGAGGGCTCCGAGGAAAAGTTCATCACCTTCGCCCAGACCCAGGCCGGCCCGGTGCCCGTGATCACCTCGCCGGAGTGGTCCGGTTCCGAGACCGGCGGACGGCGCTACGCCCCGTTCACCATCAACGTCGAACGGCTCAAGCCCTGGCACACGCTGACCGGGCGGATGCATTTCTTCCTCGATCACGACTGGATGATCGACATCGGCGAGGCCCTGCCGATCTACCGGCCGCCGTTGGACATGCACCGGCTCTTCGGTGAACCCAAACTCGGCCAGGACGGGGCCATGGAGGTGGTGGTCCGGTATCTGACCCCGCACTCCAAATGGTCCATCCACTCCGAATACCAGGACAATCTGCTGATGCTCTCGCTCTCGCGCGGCGGCCCCACGGTCTGGATGAGCCCCGCCGACGCGGCCGCCATCGAGGTCAAGGACAACGACTGGGTGGAGTGCCTGAACATCAACGGCGTCCTGGTGGCCCGGGCGATCGTCAGCCACCGGATGCCGGCGGGCGTGGTCTACGTCCACCACGCGCAGGAACGCACCATCGACGTGCCCAAGTCCGAGGCCACCGGACGGCGCGGCGGCATCCACAACTCCGTGACCCGGCTGCTGGTCAAACCCTCGCACCTGATCGGCGGCTACGCCCAGCTGGCCTACGCGTTCAACTACCTTGGCCCCACCGGAAACCAGCGCGACATGGTTGCCACCGTCCGCCGTCGTTCCCAGGAGGTGCAGTACTGATGCGTGTTATGGCTCAAATGGGCATGGTCATGAATCTGGACAAATGCATCGGCTGCCACACCTGTTCGGTGACCTGCAAACAGGCCTGGACCAACCGCGCGGGCACCGAGTACGTCTGGTTCAACAACGTCGAAACCCGCCCTGGCCAGGGGTATCCGCGCCGCTACGAGGACCAGGAAAAGTGGCAGGGCGGCTGGGAACTGAACAAGCGCGGCAAACTGGTGCTCAAGGCCGGCGGCCGGGTGAAGAAGCTCTTCGGGATTTTCGCCAGCCCGGTCCAGCCGGAACTCAAGGACTACTACGAGCCGTGGACCTACGACTACAAAACCCTCGTGGACGCCCCGTTGGGCGACGATTTCCCCGTGGCCCGGCCCAAGTCCCTGATCACCGGCGAGGACACCAAGATCACCTGGTCCGCGAACTGGGACGATGACCTGGGTGGCTCCACCGAATACGGTCACCTTGACCCGATCGTGGAGAAGGTCCGCCGGGAGTCCGAGGACAAGATTAAGTTCGCCTACGAGCAGACTTTTATGTTCTACCTGCCGCGGATCTGCGAGCACTGCCTGAACCCGTCCTGCATGGCATCCTGCCCCTCCGGCGCCATTTACAAGCGGGTGGAGGACGGAATCGTCCTTGTTGACCAGGACAAATGCCGCGGCTGGCGGCAGTGCGTCACCGGCTGCCCGTACAAGAAAATCTACTTCAACCACAAGACCGGCAAGGCCGAGAAGTGCACCTTCTGCTACCCGCGGGTGGAGGTGGGGCTGCCGACCGTCTGCTCCGAGACCTGTGTGGGGCGGCTGCGGTATCTGGGGTTGTTCCTGTACGACGCCGACGCCGTCACCGCGGCGGCGTCCGTCACGGACCCGCGGGAACTCTACGACGCCCAGATGGACGTTCTGCTGGACCCGAACGACCCCGCCGTCCAGGCCGAGGCCCGGGCCCAGGGCATCCCGGAGGACTGGATCGACGCCGCCCGGCGCTCGCCGGTCTACGCCCTGGCCAAGGTCTACAAGGTGGCTCTGCCGCTGCACCCCGAATACCGGACCATGCCGATGGTCTGGTACGTGCCGCCGCTGTCCCCGGTGGTTGACCTGCTGCGGGACCAGGGCCACGACGGCGAGGACTCCGGCAACCTCTTCGGCGCCATCGACGCGCTGCGCATCCCGGTGGAATACCTCGCGGAGCTCTTCACCGCCGGCGACACGGACCGGGTCACGGCGGTGCTGAAGAAACTCGCGGCCATGCGCTCCTACATGCGCGGCATCAGCATGGGCAACGATCCGGACGACTCCATCCCCGAAGCCGTGGGCATGGACGGGCAGACCATGTACGAGATGTACCGGCTGATGGCAATCGCGAAGTACGAGGAACGCTACGTCATCCCCAAGGCGCACGTGGAACAGGCCCACGACCTCGAGGAGATGGGCTGTTCGCTGGACTTCGACGGCGGCCCGGGCATGCAGGACTCCGCCCCGTTCGGCGAGGCCAGCGGCAGGCCCGTCCCGGTGGCGGTGGAAACGTTCAAGGCCCTCCGGGACCGGCAGACCTCCGATTCCGCGCCGGGCGAAGCGACCCTGCGGGGCAGGGTGAACCTGCTGAACTGGGACGGCACCGGGGCCCCTTCCGGGCTGTTCCCGGAAAGACCGTTACCCGTGACCCCCGGCGGCCACGGTCCCGGCACCCCGCCGGCCGGGGAGCAGCTGTGAGCCGGCGCCAGCAGGTCCTCTACCTCGCCGCGGCCTGGTGCCTGTCCTATCCGGATGAGGAACTGATCGGCCGGGTGCCGCTGATGCGCGCCGCGCTGGCCGAGTTCCCCGGCGCCCTCCCGGACTTCCAGGAGGTCCTGGACCGGCTGGAATCCACGCCGCCGATGGAAATCCAGGCGCACTACGTCCGCGAGTTCGACCTCGGCAAGCGGCACGCCCTGCACCTGTCCTACTGGACGGACGGGGACACCCGGCGCCGCGGCGAGGTGCTGGGCAACTTCAAGAAGACCTACCGGCAAAGCGACATCCTGGTGGACACCCACGGGGAACTGCCCGACTACCTGCCGATGGTGCTGGAATATGCCGCCGTGGTGGACCTCGCGGCCGGCCGCGATCTGCTGACCCGTTTCCGGGCCAGCCTGGAGATGCTGCGCTTCGGACTGCTCCGGGACGAGCTCCCGCACGCGCGGATCCTGCAGGCCGTCTGCGCCACGCTGCCCGGGAAATCGCCCGCGGACGAACAGGCCGTGATGCGGATGGCCGGGTACGGGCCACCCACCGAAGCGGTGGGGCTGGACCCGTACGACCCGCGCCTGCTGCCCGTGAAGGGGGCCTGACCATGCTGGCAGCCGAAACCGAGCCCGGATCCGCCGTCGAAATCACCGCACTGGACATCGTGCTGTGGGGCGTGCTGCCGTACGTTATGGTGGTGGTCCTCGTCGGCGGGCTCATCTGGCGCTACAAATACGACCAGTTCGGCTGGACCACGCGGTCCTCCCAGCTCTACGAGTCCAGGCTGCTGCGGATCGCCTCGCCGCTGTTCCACTTCGGCCTGCTCGCCGTGATCGCCGGCCACTTCTTCGGCCTGGTCATCCCGATGGCATGGACCCAGGCCGTGGGGATGAGCCAGGCGTTCTACCACTTCAACGCCCTGTTCGTCGGCGGGATCGCCGGCGTCGGGACCCTGGGCGGGATCATCCTGCTGATCTACCGCCGCCGCACCACGGGCCCGGTGTTTATGGCCACCACCGGGAACGACAAGACCATGTACGTGGTCCTCACCGCAGCGATCGTGTTCGGCTTGTGGACCACCCTGGCGAGTGTCTTCGAGGGCGAACACGGCCACAACTACCGCGAGACCGTGGCCCCGTGGTTCCGGTCCCTGTTCATCGTCCAGCCGGACATCGCCGCCATGGCCGGGGCGCCGTTCTCCTTCCACCTGCACACCCTGGTGGGCATGGCGCTCTTCGTGATCTGGCCGTTCACCCGGCTTGTCCACGCCTTCACGGCACCGTTCCACTACCTCTTCCGCCCGTACATCGTCTACCGCTCCCGGGACGGGGGCGCGGCCGCAGGCAGAGGCGCAGGTAAATCAACAGACGGTGCCGCCGGCGGGCGACGTTCCACCGGCGCCGCCCGCCGCGGCTGGTCTGCCGTCGGAACCCGCGACCGGGACACCCGGAACCGCTGAGCTGAACTGAAGCTGGAGGACAACACGTGGCAGGATCCGCAGCGCTTCCCCGGACCGCCCCCGCGGGGCGGACACTCAACCTTGTGCTCGCAACCTCGGCCTCGGTGGCGGGTTTCTGGGCCTGGAACTCGGTGGCCACCCTGGGCGCCTTCTACACGCAGAACCTCCAGCTGAACCCGGCCACCACCGGCGTGCTCGTTGCCATGCCGGTGTTCGTGGGCTCGCTGGGCCGGATCGTTGTCGGCACGCTGACGGACAAGTACGGCGGCCGCGCCATGTTCACGTTCGTCCTGCTGGCCTCCATCCTGCCGATCCTGCTCGTGGCAGTCGGCGGCCTCCTCAACTCCTTCGCCCTGGTCCTCGGTGCCGGGCTGCTGCTGGGCGTGGCCGGGACGGTCTTCGCCGTCGGGATTCCCTTTGTCAGCGGCTGGTACGAACCGTCCCGCCGCGGTTTCGCCACCGGTGTCTTCGGCGCCGGCATGGGCGGCACGGCGCTGGCCGCCTTCCTTAACCCGCGGCTGGTGGCCGGAATCGGTTATTTCCCCACCCACCTGCTGATCGCCGCGATCCTGGCCGTGATGGCGGCGCTCGTCTGGTTCCTGATGAAGGAAGCCCCGGGCTGGACCCGCAGCACCACCCCCGTGCTGCCCAAGCTCGCCGACGCCGTGCGCACCCCGGTCACCTGGAAGATGTGCTTCCTCTATGCCGTCGTCTTCGGCGGCTTCGTCTCCTTCGCCACGTACCTGCCCACCTACCTCCGCGATATCTACAGCTTCGATCCCAGCGCGGCCGGTGCCCGCACCGCAGGGTTCGCGCTTGCCGCCGTGCTGGCCCGGCCGGTGGGCGGCGTCCTCGCCGACAAGTTCGGCCCCAAACCCGTGGTGATCGTGTCGCTCGCCGGCGTCGCCGTGCTCGCCTGGGTGGTGAACCTGCAGCCCGACGGCGATGTCCCCGCCGGCCTGACGTTCGTCGCCATGGCCGCGGCGCTGGGCCTCGGGGCGGGCGGGGTATTCGCCTGGGTGGGCGTGCTCGCCCCGGCAGGCAAGGTGGGCAGCATCAGCGGCGTGGTCAGCGCCGCCGGCGGACTGGGCGGGTACTTCCCGCCGCTGGTCATGGGAGCCACGTACGACGCCGCGACGCGCAGCTATTCGATCGGGCTGCTGCTGCTCGTAGTCACGGCACTCGCGGCACTCGCGTTCACGATTTTCGCCGTGCCGGGCCGGACCAAGGCGAAGGTCGCTGCTGCGTAGCAGAACGCCCAGTTGGCCGAACGCTGCGTCAGCCGAACACCAGGTGCGCCACGGTGAAGATGGCCAGTCCGGCGAGGGCGCCCACCACCGTGCCGTTGATCCGGATGAACTGCAGGTCCTTACCGATCTGCAGTTCGATCTTCTGCGAGGTTTCCTCGGCATCCCAGCGGGCCACTGTGTCTGAGATTACGCCGGCAATGTCCGAACGGTAGGTCTTCACGAGATAGCCTGCGGCGTCGCCGATCCACCTGTTGACCTTGCCGGCCAGCTCGGGATCTACCACCAGCCGGGTGCCGAAGTCGTGGACGGCGGCCTTGAACCTCACGGTCAGTTCGCTGTGCGGATCGTCGACGGCGGAGAGCAGGGCCGCTTTGACGGTGCCCCAGGTGCGGGAGGCGAGCTCCCGGATCTCCGGGTCGCCCAGGACCTGGGCCTTGATGCCTTCGGCGCGGGCGATCATGACCGGATCGTGCTGCAGGTCCTGTGCGAGGTCCTTGAGGTATTTGTCGATGGACAGGCGGACCTGGTGCTGCGGATCGGCCTGCACCGCCCGGGTGAACTTCAGGACCTCAATGTAGACCTTGTCGCCCACGAGCCCGTCGACGAACGAAGGCACCCACGTCGGCGAGCGGTCCGTGACCAGCCTGTTGACGGTCTCCTGGTTGTCCCGCACCCAGTCCACCGTGCGGTCCACCAGCACATCCACGAACGCGTGGTGGTGTCCGTCGTCAAAGATCTTCTGCGCGATCCGGCCCACCGGCGGCCCCCACGGCGGAGCGACTATGTGCCGGCGGACCATCCCCTCGATCACGGCCTGGACGTCGTCGTCGTTCAGGACGGTGAACACGCCGCGGAGGATGGCGGCACCTTCCTTGGCCACGCGCTCGGCGCCGCCGGGGCCGGACAGCCAGGCGCCGGCCTTGCGGGCGAGGTCCACGGAGGCCAGCTTCTCCTGAACCACCTGCTCGGAGAGGAAGTTGGTCTCCACGAATTCGCCCAGCGAGGCGCCGATCTGGTCCTTGCGCTGCGGGATGATGGCGGTATGCGGGATTTTGAGGCCCATCGGATACTTGAACAGGGCCGTCACGGCGAACCAGTCGGCGAGGGCGCCCACCATGCCGCCCTCGGCCGCGGCCCGGACGTATTCAAGCCAGGGGTACTGCTTCTGCAGCGCGAAGGCGACCACAAAAATGACTGCCATCACGATCAGCAGCGACACGGCCAGCAGCTTCATTTTGCGCAGCGCGGCGGCTTTCTCTGCATCGGACGTGGCCGCGGGCCGGGTTCTTGGCTCAGTGTTCACCTGCATGTGCCCAGCCTAGTGCCCGCCCTGGCGGGCGCCGTCCGCTAACGTGTCAGCATGACGACTGATGAGTCCTCCGCCGCCCGTCCGCTGGTGTACGCCCACCGGGGATCCAGCGCCGCCTTCGCCGAGCACACCCGCGCCGCGTACCTGCAGGCAATCGCCGACGGCGCCGACGGCGTGGAGTGCGATATCCACCTCACCCGGGACCAGCACGCGGTGCTGCTGCACGACGCCAACCTGGACCGGACCTCGGACGGCACCGGACCCGTGGCGGACCGGACCCTGCACGAACTGCGGCTGCTGGACTTCTCGTCCTGGAAGGGGGCGAGAATTCCGGACGACTACGGCAGCCGGTCCGCGCAGTTCCTGAGCCTTCCCGAGCTGCTGGACATCCTGCGCGGCGCCGGGCGCGAAATCGGTCTCGCTATTGAGCTCAAACACCCCAGCCCCTACCAGCTCAGGCTCGAAGACCGGGTCCTGGACATCCTCAGGGCCGAGGGCTGGGACGCGTCAACGTCCAGGCTGGACAACGTCAGTGTTTCGTTCATGAGCTTCAGTCCGGACTCGGTGAGGCACCTGCTCAAGGCCGTCCCGGCGTCGGCCGTCTGCCAGCTCGTGGACGACGTCAACGTGGCGGAGATCCGCGGGGAACTCGGCCTTGGCGCGCTCACCGGCGGGGCGCTGGCGAATGTTATGAAGGCCGCGCAGACCGAAGGTGAGCGGATCCTGGACGACTGCGAGGCGGGCCTGGCCGGGCCCGGCATCAGCTACGTCCGCGAGCATGCCCGGACCATCCGGCGCTGGCTCGACTCCGGCCGCCGCTTCCGGGTGTGGACGGTTGACTCTGAGGACGACGTCGCGCTGTGCCGGGAGCTCGGCATCCACGAGATCACCACCAACCGGCCGGCCCGCGTCCTGGCCCAGCTCTCGGCTGAATCTCGGCCCGCTCGCTAAGCCTTTGGCCCTTCGCCTGGCTCGGACGCGGATTCGGGGTGTCCCGATGAGTGGTTGGCGGAGATTTTCGTCAGTTGGTCGGAGGTCGAGGTCCAAGGGCGGGATAGCCCTGCTCAGGGACATGCCCCGCGCCGGGGCCAGCGGGTGGACATCGTGTCATTATGCCCGATCCCGGGTGCGAAGAATGGGCATGTCCCCGCGGCTCGAACAGCGCTCGGAAAATTCGCCCACCGGCCGCGGCGCCGAAACCGTCCCGGCCGTTTTCCAGGCTGTGTCCCCGGCGGATGCGGCCAGGGTCAGCGGGGGTACCGCGGCTGTGATTGAGTTGTTCCATGCCATTCCGCTGGTCCGCCCGGGCCGCCCACACAGCGTCCGCGTCAGCCCTCAGCGCGGTGCTGCTGGCCAGTGCCGGAAAGCATTTCCGCGAGCCGGAGTTCTTTGAACAGGTGGTTCCGGGCGTCATCTGCCGCGACGACTCCGGTGGCCGGCCCAACGGGCCCCTCGCGGTGCTGTCCCGCGCGGAGTGGATTGCGCTGAGCGGGCTGCTGGAGGCGGGCGCTGCCATCGGGCTGCTGATCCCGGCCACCCGCCGGGCCGCCGCGGGCTGCGTCACGGTCATGTTCACGCTCTTTCTGGCCGGGCACATCGACGCGCTGCGGAAGGCCTGCGGACCCGACGGATCGCCCCGCCGGCGAAAGGCCCACACCGTCCGGCTGCCGCTGCAGGCGCCGCTCATCGCCTGGGCCTGGAGCCTGACGAAGCCGGTGCTGCCGAAATCAGCCGCGGGGAATCCAGCCGCGGGGAACTTAACCGCGGCGCCGCGGCCGTGAAATTCCTGCAGTCCCCGGCGGTACGGGTGGGGCTGTCCATCAGCATCGCCACTGGACTCTACGGAGTGTCCTTCGGCGCCTTGTCCGTCACCGCCGGACTCGACTTCTGGCAAACCATGGCCCTGAGCCTGCTGCTGTTCAGCGGCGGCTCGCAGTTCGCGTTCATCGGGGTCGTGGCCGGAGGAGGTTCCGGCGTAGCCGCGATGGGAGCGGCCACCCTGCTGGGCATGCGCAACGGAATTTACGGGATGCAGATCAACGCCCTGATGCGGCCGCGCGGCTGGCTCCGGTTCGCCGCCGCCCACGTGACGATCGACGAATCCACAGCGACGAGCACAGGGCAGACGGATCCGCTGGAGCAGAAGCGCGGTTTCTGGACGGCGGGAATCGGCATCTTTATCCTCTGGAACCTGTTCACCGCCGTCGGCGCGCTGGCCGGAAGCGCCATGGGGGACCCCCGGCAGTGGGGGCTCGACGGCGCCGCGGTGGCCGCGTTTCTGGGTCTGCTCTGGCCCAGGCTCAAGGGCCGCGAACCCGTGGCGATCGCCGTCGTTTGCGCCCTCGTCACGGTACTTGCGGTGCCGTTCGTGCCCGCCGGGGTGCCGATCCTGGTGGCCGCCGTCGTCGCCGCAGGAATCGGCTGGTTCAGCCATGGCCGCAGCGACGAAGGACTGGAACCGGACGTGGATCCCTACGCCGAGCAACACCCAGCACGCCCCTCATCCCGCCCCGCCGGAGACACCCCATGAGTCTTTGGATCTGGCTGCTGCTGTCCTGCCTGCTGTCCTACGCCTGGAAGCTGCTGGGCTATCTGGTCCCGGCCGGTGTGCTCCGCGATCCCCGGATGTCGAGGATCGCCGGCACCATGACCATCGGGCTGCTGGCCTCCCTGGCAATCGTCAACACGGTGGCCTCGGGCCAGACGCTGACGCTCGACGCACGGCTGGGCGCGCTGGCCGCGGCCGGCATTGCCCTCCTGCTCCGGGCACCCTTTCTGATAGTGGTCCTTGCCGGAGCCGGTGCGGCCGCCGGCCTGCGGCTGCTGGGCTGGGGCTAGGGCCAGGGCCAGGGCGCATTTTCGCTAGTTCGTCCGGAGCCATGTTGCGGGGGCGGGGCGGCGGGGCTCAGGGACATGCCCCGCGCCGGGCCAGCGGGTGGACATAGTGTCATTCTGCCCGGTCCCGGGTGCGAAGAATGGGCATGTCCCCCGTCCCCGCGCGGGACTGATGCCCGGCGTCCGGTTTGCCTGGTGCCCCAGAACGCAAGGGTCGAGTCTCAGCCGAGCACGGCGTCGAACGCGGTACTCGGCAACGGAGCCTGCGGCGGCAGCGGCCGGTGCGGCCGTTCCGTGCGGATGGCATCCTCCACCAGCGCGACCGGACGGCGCCACGCGTCCGACCCGGCCTCCATCGTGTCCACGACGCCGATAAGCATGGCCAGAAGACGGATCAGGTCCGTCATGGAAATATCACTGCGCAGGGTTCCCTGGCCTTGTCCGCGGCCCAGCAGTACGGCCACGGATTCGATCAGGTCACCGGTGATGCCGGTGAGCAGTCCGCGCCGGCCGGCGACGGCGCCGAGCAGGTTGGCCTCCTCGCTGGCGACGCCCATCAGCGCTTCGATCACGTTGAAGAGCCCGTCGGCGGCGTCCGGGTTGGCGAGTGCCTCCTCGATGGCCGGATCAACCAGCAGCCCAAGCTGCCGGTGCAGGGCGGCGAGGACGAGCTCTTCCTTGTCCGCGAAGTTCCGGAAAAGTGTGGCCGGGCCCACCCCGGCAGTGACGGCGATGGTCTGCAGCGGGACATCCGGGCCGCGCTCGCGGAAGCAATGGCGGGCCGCGGTGATGATCTTGTCCACATTCCGCGCGGCGTCGGCGCGGAGCGGCCTGCCCCCTACTACCCGGTTCATTTGCCTAGGGTAGCAACGCAGACCTTGGGCAAAGCTGATACTCGGCGGTAAGGCTCAATGTGACGGCCTCCGGTCCGTTCGGGACCGGATCCGGGCCATTCCGCTGCGGTGTCCCGTGACAGACTGGTGCCATGTTGCTCGCATTTTCTGTCGCACCCTCAGGCCGGCCCGCACACACGGCCGAAGATTCCGGTGCCGTCTCCGGCGCCGTCCCGGCGGACGAGGCGTCAGTTCACGATGCCGTCGCCGAGGCGGTCCGGATCGTCCGTGAGTCCGGCTTGCCGAACCACACCGATTCGATGTTCACCACGATCGAGGGCGAATGGGATGAGGTCTTCGCGGTGGTAAAGCAGGCTACCGAGGCCGTGGGGCGTTACGGCCGCCGGGTCTCGCTGGTTATCAAGGCGGACATCCGCCCGGGGTACTCGGGAGAACTCACCGGCAAACTGGACCGGCTGGAACAAGTAATCGGCGGCCACCGGACTCCGGCCCGGGACTAGGATTCCCGGTCCCGGACGCTACCGCCGGGCCCGGGCAACTGGGAGACTGGGGGCATGATCGAGCATCAACCCACGGCCCGCTGGACCGCCGTCGAGGAGTTCCTGTCCGACGTCGTGGTCCGGCCGGACGGTTCCCTGAAACGTGCCGTGACCGCCGCCCTGGCGGCCGGTATGCCGCCCATCGAAGTGGCGCCCAACGCAG
This sequence comes from Pseudarthrobacter sp. HLT1-7, assembly GCF_059383435.1. Taxonomy (NCBI): domain Bacteria; kingdom Bacillati; phylum Actinomycetota; class Actinomycetes; order Micrococcales; family Micrococcaceae; genus Pseudarthrobacter; species Pseudarthrobacter sp. HLT1-7. The sequence goes on from NZ_JBWZCH010000001.1 coordinate 135,612, forward strand.
GCAAGCTGCTGAAGCTGCTGGTCCGGCTCTCCGGCGCCCGCCGCGTGCTGGAGATTGGGACGCTGGCCGGCTTCAGCACCATCTGGATGGCCCAGGGGCTGCCCGACGGCGGCCGTCTGGTCAGCTGCGAATACCTCCCCAAACACGCAGACGTGGCACGCCGGAACGTCGACGACGCCGGCCTGGGCCATCTGGTGGAGATCCGCGTCGGAGCCGCGCTGGACACCCTCCGCGCCCTTGAGGCCGAAGACGCCGCGCCCTTCGACTTTGTTTTCATCGATGCGGACAAGGAAAACAACCCGCACTACCTCGACTGGGCCATCCGGCTGGGCCGGCCCGGCACCGCCGTCGTGATGGACAACGTGGTGTGGGAAGGGGCCGTGCTGGATCCCTCGCTCGATCCGGTCAACGCCCCAGGCATCATTACCGCGCTGCAGATGCTGGGGGAGGACCCGCGGCTGGACGGGACGGCGATCCAGACCGTGGGCTCTAAAGGCTGGGACGGTTTTGCCCTGGCGCTGGTGCGGTAGGACGGGCCCGGCAGACCGCGAGCGGCAGGACGGACCCGGGCGTATGCGGGCTGCACCTCGAAGTGCTAAGTGTGCTTAGATTTACTGAGCGGCAGCCCCCGGCCGACGGCAGCGGGAGCGAACGGCACCAGCGATACTCCCCGAAGGAATGCAGGCCACGGACATGAACGGGACCCCAGACGTCCACCCGCCGCGTCCGGTGCGGATCAGTTCCGCACCGCAGCAACTGGCCGCGCTCCGGCCCTTGCTGGACGCCGCTCAGCCGGCCGTGGGGGACGTTCCGGCGCTGCTGGAACTGGCCAAAGCCGCGGAGGAGACCGCCCCGAAGCCCGGCAGCGGCCGGACGGCGTTCCTCTGGGAGCTCCTGGCTTCCATCACCGCCGTTGATGTCGCGGCAGGCAGAGCCCTGGAACCGCATCTGGATGCGTCTGCGATCCTGGCACAGGCAGCCGCCCAGGCCGCGCCCGAACATCCCGCCCACGCCGCCTATCCCGCCCACCCCGCCGCGCCCGCCGCCAACCATGCCGCGCCCGCTGAGCTGGAAGGCCTGGACCGCCCGGACATCGAAGGGATCCACTTCGAGGGCGCCTGGGGTGTGTTCGCGGCTGAGGCCGCCGGGCTGCGGCTGGAGGCGAAACAGGCCGAGGGCGGATTCCTGCTCCACGGCTCCAAGCCCTGGTGCTCGCTGGCCGCGCAACTGGACCACGCCGTGCTGACCGCGCACGTCGAGGGCAGCGGCCGCGCCGCGTTCGCCGTCGACCTCCACGCTCATGGCGTGAGCTTTGCCGATCCGGAATGGACCAGCCGCGGCCTGCGGGAAATCCCCAGCGGCACCGTGCACTTCGACTCCGTTCCGGCCGCGCCGCTGGGAGGGCCCGGCTGGTACTACCAGCGTCCCGGCTTCGCCTGGGGCGGCATGGGTGTGGCGGCCTGCTGGCTCGGCGGCGCCGTCGCGGTGGCCCGCGGGTACAAGGACTCCCTGGCGGCGGCGGCCGAAGGCGGGCGGGAGCCGGACCAGATCGCACTGGCCCACCTCGGCGAGATCGACCGCACCCTTGCCGCCCTGACCGGGTACCTCGCGCGGACCGCCGCCCGGATCGACGCCGGGGAGCTCTCAGGCAGCGGCGCGTGGAGCGAGGCTTTGCGCGTCCGGGGGCAGGTCGCCGCCGCCGTCGAACGCATCCAGACGCTGGTGAGCCAGAACCTCGGGCCTGGTCCGCTTGCCTTCGACGAGGGCTACGGCAAACGCATGGCCGACCTCTCGCTCTACATCCGCCAGCACCATGCCATGCGTGACGACGCCCAGCTGGGCGCCCTGGCATTGAAGGGGGACCACCCATGGTGAGCTTCACCCACCACGACGCGGGCACCAGCGAGGACACCTGGGCCGCCAGCGGTCTGCCCGTGCTTCCGGAGCTGCCGCTAGACGCCGCGGAAATGGCGGAACGTGCGTTCGTGGTGCTGGCCGCCCATCCGGACGACGAATCCCTCGGCGCCGGCGGGCTGATGGCCCGGCTGCGGTCCGTGGGTGCAGACGTCACGGTCCTGCTGTGCACGGCGGGGGAGGCCTCGCACCCCGGATCGCCGACCACGACGCCGGAAGGGCTCGCTGCCGTCCGGCTGCGGGAATTCGGCGCCGCGCTAGGGCAGCTGCTGCCGGACCATGCCTGGCAGTTCCTTGCGTTGCCGGACGGCCTGCTCTCCGGACAGCGGGCCTCGATCCACACCGCGCTGCGGGACACCGTCGCGGCGCTTGCCGAAAAAGGTGTGCGGCCGGACCACGTTATTCTCGTGGCCCCCTACCGGCATGACGGCCACACCGACCACGACACGCTCGGTTCCGTCGCCGCCGAGGTCGCCGCCTCCGGCGGCCACGGGCTGCTGGAGTTCCCCATCTGGTACTGGCTCCGGGCCACCCCCGATGACCCGGCCTGGCAGTCATGGCTGCGGCTTCCGCTGAGCCCCGCGGAGCAGCAGGCCAAGGCCGCCGCCATGGACGCCCACTTGTCGCAGGTCCAAGCGTTGTCCGGGCAGCCGGGCGATGAGGTGCTGCTGTCGCCGGCATTCCTGCAGCACTTCGAACGGCCGTGGGAGACCTTCGCCTGGCAGCGCCCGGCCGCCGGGGCCGCCGATGGCTCCTATGCCGCAGGCGATGCGGAAGGCGTCTTCGACGCCGTGCACACCGGCACCGACGACCCCTGGCAGTACACGAGCAGCTGGTACGAACAGCGAAAGCGCTCGCTGACCCTCGCGGCCCTGCCCGGGCCGGAGTACGCCGCCGGACTCGAAATCGGCTGCTCGATCGGCACCCTGAGCGCGGAACTCGCCCGGCGGTGCGGAAGCTTCCTCGCCGTCGACGCAAGCAGCGCCGCCCTGGCTCACGCCGCCAAACGGCTCGCGCACCTCCCCTCGGCCCGGACCCGCCACCTCACGGTCCCGCAGGACTGGCCGGAGGGCCGGTTTGATCTCATTGTGGTCTCCGAGGTTGGCTACTACCTGGCGCGGGGCGAGCTGGCCGAGCTGTTCGCCCATGTCGAGGCCTCGCTGCTGCCGGGCGGCACCCTGGCCCTCTGCCACTGGCGGCACCCCATAGCTGGTTGGGAGCTCGACGGCGATTCCGTCCACGCGGCCGCGCGCCGGCAACTCGGCTGGGCCGACGTCGGGCTCTACCGGGAACGCGACTTCGTCCTCGAGATCCTCCTCGCGCCGGAGACCGCCGCCGATTCGGCTGCTGCGGCGTCGGCTGCCCTCGAGCCGGGTGCCCTCGCTTCCGCTGCCGTGGCTTCGGTTGCACCGGCGTCCGGAGCCCCGGAACGGGAACGGGCACGGTAAGCGGATGGCGGCCTATGCCCTTCCGCAGCCCCGCGGGCACAATATCGACCGCGTCGCCGTCGTGATTCCGGCTCACAACGAGGACCGGCACCTCGGCCGCGCCCTCCGCGCCGTGCAGCGGGCCGCCGATGCCCTGAACCGGCTCCGGCCCGACGTGGAGGTGGGTGTGACCGTTGTGCTGGACAGCTGCACGGACGACTCCGCCGGCATCACGGCCCGTTTCGTCGCCGTGGACCCGCGCTTCGGCGCCGTCGAAGTCCGCTTCCGCAGCGCCGGCGCCAGCCGGGAGGCAGGTATCCGGGCTGCCGGTATCGGCGTACCCCGACGCCGGCCGCCCGGCAAACGGTGGACACCACCGCCGTGGGCCGGGCGGACCTGGCTGGCCAACACCGATGCCGACTCGCAGGTCCCGGAAAGCTGGCTGGTCCGCCAACTGGAGTTCGCCGAAGCCGGGGCAGACGCCGTGCTGGGCTCCGTCGAGCCGGACCCCGAAGGGATGGACCCGGAGCTGCGCCGTCGCTGGCTGGAACGCCACCCTTTCGAAGAGGACCACCCGCATATCTACGGCGCCAACTTCGGTGTGCGGGCCTCGGCATACATCGCCGCCGGAGGCTTCCCGAAGCTCGCCGCGCACGAGGACCGGACACTCGTCCAGAACCTCCGCAGCCGCGCGTTCACCGTGACGGCCACGGACAGTATGCGCGTGCTGACCTCGGGCCGGACGCAGGCCCGCGCCCCGCACGGCTTTGGCGCCTACCTCCGGACATTGGGGCGGCACCTTTGACCAGGGGCGCGATCCGGCCGGACTTCGAAACCTCTATCAGCGACGTGACTTACCGGCGGACATCGGGCGCCGGCAGGCACCGTCGGAACTTTCAGCCCTAGCCTCGAAGTGGCCGATGGTGCCACAATCAAGCATGTGGTCGATTTTTGCCGGCGACCGCCGTCGCCGCTGGGTGGCAGCGTGGGTAGCGGTAGTGGTGCTAGCCGCTGCGGTGGTGCTGGCGGTCGTCTTCTCGGCGGGACCTCCGTCGGCCGGTCCGACGGCGACGGCGTCCATCAGACCGCTTCCCGGAACCGCCAGCCCTGCCTCCGCCAGCCCTGCTTTCGCCAACCCTGCAGCCACACCGTCGGACATGCCCAGTCCTTCGGCCAGCGAACCGGGACCGGTTGACCCTGCGCCGGTCCCTGTCCCGGCCCCGGCACCGCCCGCACCGGCCCCGGCGCCCCCGGTCCCGGCGCCCCCGGCACCGCCCGCACCGGCCCCGGCCCCTCCGGCCCGGCCCGCGGCGCCGTTCCCCGCCGCGCTCGCCGGCAGCGACCTTGAAGTGATCCCCGGCGCCGGGGCCGTGGTCGCGCTGACGTTCGACGCCGGAGCGAACTCGGCCGGGTTGCCGAGCATCCTGCAGACGCTGGCCGCCACCGGGGTGCGCGGGACGTTCTTCCTAACGGGCAACTGGGCCAGCGCCAACCCGGCGGGGGTCGCCGCGATCGTGGCCGGCGGCCACCGGGTGGGCAACCACTCCATGACGCATCCGGGGTTCACCGGACTCTCGGACGCCACCATCGGGAACCAGCTCGCCGGAGCCCAGCAGGCTATCCAGGCCGCCGGCGCGGATCCCCGGCCACTCTTCCGCTTCCCTCTCGGCGATCGCGACGCCCGGACTATCGCCACGGTCAACGCCTACGGCTACCTGCCTGTCCGCTGGACCGTGGACACCGTGGGCTGGAAGGGCAGCAGCGGCGGGATCACGGCGCAGATCGTGGCGGACCGCGTGCTCGGGCGGCTACAGCCGGGCGAGATTGTCTTGATGCACGTCGGCTCCAACCCCGACGACGGGACCACCCTCGACGCCGATGCCCTGCTTCAGATCATCAACAGGGTACGCCAGGCCGGCTACGGCTTCACTACCCTTGACACGCTGCTCCGGTGACGGGTGACTGTATGCCTTTCAGTCTGACGTTCCGGTGGCCAGTTGGCCCGCAGCAGCTGCCGTTCCTGGTGCCCCGAAGGACGGGTGCTGCGATAGTACTGGAACTGCGAGCGAGGGCTGGTGCTGCAAAAGGACAGCAAATGCTAGCTACTTCGTGTCCACGCGCAGCACGGCGGCGCCCGTGATCCGGTCTTCCGCGAGGTCCAGCAGCGCCCGGTCTGCGGCTTCGAAGGGGTAAGGCACCGTCGTCGGGCGGAGTGGAATCTCCGCGGCAATCCGGAAGAACTCCTCGCCGTCGGCCCGGGTGTTGGCTGTGACGCTGCGGACCTGGCGTTCCTGGAAGAGCTCGTCGGCGTAGTTCAGCGGCGGGATGTCGCTGAGGTGGATGCCGGCGACGGCGAGCGTCCCGCCGCGGTCCAGGGCCCGCAGCGCCACGGGCACCAGGCCGCCCGCCGGAGCGAACAGGATGGCGGAATCGAGCAGCTCCGGCGGTGCGTCGTCGGCGCCGCCGGCGAACGTGGCGCCCAGTTCGAGGGCGAGGCGCCGGGCTGCCACGGACCGGGTCATCACGTATACCTGGGCCCCCCGGTAGAGCGCGATCTGGGCTGCCAGATGCGCGGAGCCGCCGAAACCGTAGATCCCCAGCCGGCCGCCGATGGGCAGCTCGGCACGGCTCAGGGCCCGGTAGCCGATGATGCCCGCACAGAGCAGGGGGGCGGCCTCCTCGTCGGAGAAGAGATCGGGAATCCGGTAGACGAAGTTTTCCGCCACGGTGATCAGCTCGGCATAGCCGCCGTCGCGGTCCCAGCCGGTGAACGTGGGGGCCAGGCAAAGGTTCTCTTCGCCGCGCAGGCAGAAGCGGCAGGAGGCGCAGGTACGGCCCAGCCAGGCGACGCCCACCCGCTCCCCGCGGGAGAACCGTGCTGCGTGGGCCCCGCATTTGACCACTTCACCCACCACTTCATGGCCGGGGATGATACCGGGGTGCTTCGGTGGGAGGTCACCCTCGGCCAGGTGCAGATCAGTCCGGCAGACCCCGCACACCCTGACCCGCAGGAGCACCTCGCCGGGCCCGGGCCGGGGATCCGGGCACTCGACGGCCAGCAGGGGATCGGTGCTGATCGGTCCCGGGTGTCCCAACCGCCAGGCTCGCACGGGGGCGCCCTCCTCTTCCTGAACCGCCAGCTCCCCTCTGGAGACGGATGTCGCGAACGTCGAAATCAGCGCGCAATCAGCGCGTTGCAGCGCGCCGGGCGCAGCCCGGCGGAGATCGTGGTGCCGGGTCCTCCACCCAGTAGAGCGCAATGCCGTCCATCCGGCTAGGGGCGGAGGTCCCGCCCGTTAGTCCTGTTGAGCGTCGCGGTGCTGCTCGCGCAGTTCGCGTCCGCGGCGGATGTCTTCTTCCTCTTTTTTCTGCAGCTTGTCGCTCTGCTTGGTGTCGCGGGGCGGCAACTGGATGGACTCTTCGGCCTCGATGCCGGCCTGAAGCTGGCGGCCACGCTCCATCTCGGCGTCGAACTCGGCGCCGAACAGCAGCGACATGTTCAGGATCCAGAGCCACAGCAACGAAACGATGACGCCGCCGATCGCGCCGTAGGTCTTGTTGTAGCTGCTGAAGTTGGCTACGTAGAACGCGAAGGCCACGGACGCCAGCAGGAAGATCAGCAGGGCGATGAGAGAGCCCAGACTCAACCAGCGGAACTTTGGCTGCTTCACGTTGGGGGTGGCGTAGTAGAGGATGGCGATCGCCAGCACAACCAGCAGCACCATTGCCGGCCACTTGGCAAGATTCCAGACCGTCAGGAACGCTGCGCCGAGGCCGATCGCGCTGCCGACGGACTCCGCTACCGGCCCGGTCAGGACCAGCATGGCTGCCAGCACGACGACGATCAGCAAGTTAAGTACGGTGACCGCGAGCATGGTGCCCCGGAGCTTGAGGAAGGGCCGGCCTTCGTCGATTTCATAGACCCGGTTCATGGCCCTGGCGAATGCCCCCGTATAGCCGGACGCGGACCACAGTGCAGTGAGGATGCCGGCGACAAGGGTGAAGCCCGCGGCGTTGGAACTCGCCAGTTCTTCCACCGGCTTTCGGATGGCCTCCACCGTTTCAGCGGGGGCGAAGCCCCGGACGATCTCCAGGAGCGCCGAGGTGGTCTGCCCAGCCTGCCCGAACACTCCCAGCAGGGACACCAGTGCCAGCAGGGCGGGGAAGAGCGAGAGGACCGAGTAGTAGGTCAGGGCCGCGGCCAGATCCGGGCACTGGTCCTTCGTGAATTCCCGCAGGGTTTTCCTGGCGATGTACTTCCATGAGGGCTTGGAGACATCTGCGGGGCTGTCCGGCTTGCGGGAATCGTCCGGGGCGGGAGCTGTGCGGGCCTTGGCTGTGCTGCTCTCATCCGTTTCGGCGTTGGTCATGGTGTCATTGTCTGCTCTGGCAAGGTTCTTGGCCATGGAAATTTTCCTTCGTGGGCTTAATCGCAACGGCCGGCCGCCCAGCGCGTCAACGCGGGAAGCCGGCCGTCTCAGTTGGCGGGCTACGCCTGCTGGACGTGATCCTTCGCGTCCGCAGCCGTGGCCTTGACGTCCGCCACGGCGCCCTGGCCGTCGGCCTTGACATGTTCGGCGGCGTCGCCGGCTGTGGCCTTGACGTTCTCCATGGCGGCCTGGGCGGGTTCCTTGAGTCCGTCGGCCACGCTCTTGGCAGCCTCGGTCAGCTCCGCAGTGAGCGGTTCGGCCGCGGTCTTGAGGGCATCCGCGGCTTCGCGCTCCTTCTGGCTGGCGGGAATCAGTGAGGAGACCAAGAGGCCGGCTCCGAACGCGATCAGGCCCGCGGCCATCGGGTTGCCCTGGGTCTTCGTCTTCACCTGCGTCGGCGCGTCCCCGATCGCGGAGCCCGCGTCGCTGAGGTGCCCGCCGGCGCTGCCCGTGGCGGCGTGCGCGTTGCCAGCAGCGTGGTCGGCGGCCCCCATAACTTTCTCCTTCACCCCGAAGACCGCGTCCTTGACGGTTTCTTTGACCTTGTCGGTTTGCCGCTGGACGATATGGGACGGTGTGACTTTGTCCGCCACTGCGTCGACATTGCTGCCGAGGCGCGCGCGGGTTGCTTCGATTTCTGCTCGGATATCATCCGGGTTTTCACTCATCGTGGTTCCTCGCTGGATCTAAGAGTTGGGTTTGAGCGCGGGCGGGATTTCCTGCAGGGTCGCGGCGGTCTGGGGCAGCCCCTTGATCGACTTGAGTTCCTTGCGGCCGATCGAGGCCAGGACGGCGGCGACGATACCCCAGATAAGGGCCACGACGACGCCGGACCAGCCCAGCCCCATCAGGGTTCCAAGTGCCCACCACAGCGCCAGGGACAGGAAAAGGAGCACAAAGTGGCCCGCGACGCCGGCACCGGCAAGCATTCCGCTGCCCTTGCCGGCCCGGCTGGCGGACTGTTTGAGCTCGACCTTGGCGAGCTCGACTTCCTGCCGCATCAGGGTGGACATGTCCCGCGTGACGTCGCCCAGGAGGTCGCCGAGGGACGTGGTTTCGGCCTTGGCGTGGGCGGCGGTGTGAGGGATTTCGCTGCTCATCGACGTCCACCGTCAAAGGGGTCATCGCGCAGCGGATCGACGGGTTGCAGGGGATCGGCAACGACGGGCTCCGGGGCCCAGCGATCCTGCCCGGCTACCCTGCCCGCTGTGCCGGCGTCGAGCGGGTTGGGCGGATAAGCGTCTGCGAAGCCCGCCGTCGTCGTTTCCGGGGCCGGCATCTGGACCGGGGGTGGCGGGACCGCCATGCCGGTGTCGGGCACGCGGGCGGCAGGTGCGGCCGGGCTGCCGGCGGCGGGGGTGCTGGCCGCCGGGGCGCCGGCCGAATCAGGGGCGCCGGCGCTGAGGCTCCGGCTGAGCCGTCCGGCGAGGATGCCTGCTCCGGCGGCCAGCATCAGGAAGGTGCCGGGACGCTGCCGGGCGAAGGTCTTGACTTCGGTCAGCAGTGAACCGGGGTCCCGGCCGTCGAGCCATGATGCCACGGCGGAGGAGCGCTCGGCGGCCTGGCGCACCAGGTCGCTCGCGACGCCGGGCTGATCCGGGGCGGCAGCCATGGTGTGCAGCTCGGTCGAAACGGAGCGCAGCCCCTCGGCGACCTTCTGCTGTTGCGTACCGGCCTGATCGGTGAGATCGGACTTGGCCTGCTGCAGCAGATCACGGGCGTTGGTCTTCACCTCGGCGGCGACGTTGGCCACCTCGGTCTTGGCCGTCTCAGCCACGTTCTGGGCCGAGTCGGTGGCCTGGGCCGCGACCTCACCGGCCTGCTCCTTGGCCGCGTCGGTCTTGGCGGTTCCGCCGTTGGAGATCGGCGTTGTGACGGCCGAAGGCGGGAACGTCGATTCCTTCCGGAGCTCTGTCTGCCGGGCGGCCGTCGGGGTGCCGAGGGTCCCGTCCTGGGGCCATTGGTTTTCTGTCATCTTCGCTCTCTTTCCAAGAAGATCGGATGCTGATCGCAAACCAGCACTACTGGCGTACAAATAGTAAGCATGATTACTAACAAATGGTAAGTACCCTTGGTGTATTTCTTTTCACAGACCGATTGCGTCGGCATCTTCCGGGCGGATGCCGACGCGGACCGGCGGTGACCGGCACCGGGTGGCCACCTCGCGAAGGAAGGCGGGGGGAAGCGGCCAAATCCGGGCCAGTCCAGCACCCCGGCCGGCAGTGGCTGGGCCAGGCCGACGCGTCCGGTCAACTAGGGTTGAAAGATGAGAAGAACGGCGGACGGCTGATGGCTAAGCGGGGCAGGGCGGCCGGCCGGAGCACCGGAAAAACAGTGCCGGGGGTGGTGGAGGTGCCGAAAGGTACCCGCCCCGACGGCCCGGTGGAGGGCATCTACTACATCGACACCGGCGACTGCGAGTTGATCGCGGACCAGGACAATTCCACGGGCTGGCTGCTGCGGATCAACGGCGTGATGAGCTCGCACATCGACCTCGCGGACCCGCTGTTCCTCGACTTCGAGTACATGCGCTGGATCTCCGCGCTGGCGGAATCGCGCTGGTCCCGGGAGACCGGACCGAGGCTGCGGGCCCTTCACCTCGGCGGTGGAGCATGCTCATTGGCCCGGTACTTCCATGCCGCCTATCCGGATGCCCGCCAGGTGGTCGTGGAACTGGACGGCAGGCTCGCCGGGTACGTCCGAGGCTGGTTCGATCTGCCCAAGGCGCCGCTGATGCGCCTGCGGGTGGGGGAGGCCCGCGATGTCACCGAAAACCTCACCCCGCACACCCGCGACCTCATCATCCGCGACGTCTTCGCCGGGTCCATGACCCCGCGTCCGCTTACCACCAGGGAATTCAACCAGCATGCCAAGCGGGTGCTGGCCCCCGGTGGGATCTACGTGGTGAATTCCGGCGACGCCCCGGACCTCAGGAACGCACGCGAGGACGCGGCCACCATCGCGGATACCTTCGAGCACACCGTGATCATCGCCGACCCCGCCATGCTCAAGGGCCGGCGCTACGGCAACATGGTCATGGCCGGAAGTGACTTGCCGTTCGACGACGACCCCCAGCTGGCGCGCCGGCTCCTCGGCGGCGCGGTGCCCGCCCACATCTGGAACGACGCCAAGGTCCGGGCCTTCGCGGCCGGCGCCCCGGTCCGCCACGATCCGCCAGCCCCGCCAGCCCCGCAAACCCCGTCGAGTGCTCCGTAACTGCCCTTTTGGCGCCTCAAAACGGCGGCTACGGAGCAGTCGATGAGGATCTGCCCCGGCCCATCAGCGCCTCGCGGTGGGCGGCGGTCTGTTCGCGCAGTGCCTGCACCACCGCCGCCACGGCCGGACGGCGCATCGAATCGGGCCGCAGCACCATCCAGTAGGGCAATTTCTCGGCGAACTCGTGGGGCAGCAGCCGGACGAGGTCCGGGTGCAGGTCCGCCGCGAAGCACGGCAGGAACCCGATCCCCGCTCCGGCGCGGGTGGCCTCCACATGAACAAAGACGTTGGTGGAGCTCAGTCCGTCCCGCATGGTCGGCACGAGCCTCCGCGGAGCGTCGAGATCATCCACCTGGAGCATGGAATCCACAAAGTAGACCAGCGCATGGGCCGTAAGCTCTTCCACGGTCGTGGGGGTGCCGAACTCGGCGAGGTAAGCGCGCGAGGCGTACATTCCCAGCATGTATTCGCCGAGCCGGGCGGCGGCGGCCCGGTGCACCTGCGGCTCGCCGACCACCACCTCGATGTCCAGTCCCGAGCGCTGCTGGAGCGCGCGGCGCGTAACGGTAATGATCTCGACGCTGAGCCCCGGATGGTCGCGCCGCACGCGGGCCACGGCGGGGGCTGCGATGTAGGCGCTGAAACCGTCCGTCGCAGTCATCCGGACGACGCCGGTGATGGGATCCGGGATCCGGCCCGGCTGCTCGAGGGGCCGGATGGCCGCTTCCACCCGTTCGGCCACCTGGACCGCTTCCGCGCCAAGGTCCGTGAGCTCCCACCCTCCCGAGGCGCGCGAGAGGACCCGCCCGCCCAGAGCCTTCTCCAGGGCCGCGATTCGCCGGGAAACGGTCGTGTGGTTGAGTCCCAAAGTCTGGGCCGCCATCGTGAACTTTGCGGAACGGGAGACCGCCAGCAGTACCAGCAGGTCATCGGGATTTGCTTTCATATCTGCAATTCTGCACATACCGGGTGCTTGTTTGACCATTGAAACGCCCAGTTTGTGCGGCAATACTCTGTGAAGCTGCTCAGTGCTGTGCATCATGCCTCGCCTGGGCCGATAGGACCGCGACCTGAGGAGTGCAGACATGGAGAGCAGCTTGAACGGCCGCAAGGCCCTGGTGACCGGCGGGGCCGGCGGGATCGGTGCCGCCAGCGTCCGGGCCCTGGCGGCGCGCGGTGCCAAGGTGGTGATCGCGGATGTGGATGAAGCGGCGGCCGGTGCCCTTGCCGACGAGGTGGGCGGCACCTCCTGGGCGGTGGACCTGCTCGACGTCGGGGCACTCCAGTCCGTCAGTTTGGACTGCGACATCCTCGTCAACAACGCCGGAATCCAGCGGATCAGCCCCATCGAGGACTTCGATCCGGCCGACTTCCGCCGCATTATCACGCTGATGCTAGAGGCGCCCTTCCTGCTCATCCGGGCCGCCTTGCCGCACATGTACGCCAACAACTTCGGCCGGATCATCAACCTGTCGTCGGTGCACGGCCTGCGCGCCTCGCCGTTCAAGAGCGCCTATGTCTCCGCCAAGCACGGGCTGGAAGGGCTGAGTAAGGTGACCGCGCTGGAAGGCGGCGCGCACGGCGTCACGTCCAACTGCATCAACCCGGGATACGTCCGGACACCGCTGGTCGAGACGCAGATTGCCGACCAGGCCAAGGTGCACGGCATCCCGGAGTCCGAGGTGCTGACCAAGATCATGCTGACCGAGGCTGCCGTGAAGCGGCTCATCGAGCCGGAAGAAGTGGCCTCCCTCGTTGCCTGGCTTGCCTCGGACGACGCCGGCATGGTCACGGGCGCCAGCTACACCATGGACGGCGGCTGGTCCGCCCGCTAGCCCAAACCACCGCCTCGCCGAGGTGAGACTTGGCGCCCATCCTGATCCGGACCATGGGCGCGAAGTCTCACCTCGGCGCAGTCATGGGGAGTCCCGAGCGTCCTGCTCGGGCGCACCGGGCTTCGGGGCGAGGGTGGCCGGCTCGGTGGCCCGACGGATGTAATCGGCGACGGCGTCCTCCGGAACCCGGAACGAGCGGCCGACGCGCACGGCTGCGATGGCGTGCGAATTGACCAGCCGGTACACGGTCATTTTCGACACCCGCATCGCTGCGGCCACCTCGGCGATCGTCAGGTACTGCGTGGACATCGGGGCGGCTGACATGGCAACGCGGCTCCTTGTTGGTGCGGCAAGCCTGGCGGCCTGGCCGTCTTGCAGCCGGGCCGCCGGCTCCGGCGGCAAACGAACTTCCGGCGGTCCGGACCAGCTTCGGGGGGCTCCCCAGCCAATTCCCCGGCTGGTCCGGGACCGCCGTGAAACCCACTGTAGGCTTCTGTCCCGTTCGTCACACGCGTAACTTCTACCCCTGTTACACCCCGCACCACTTGGGTCACAGCTGTGTACTACTTGCAGGGACTACTGGGCCGGCTGGAGCTCCGGCGCAGAAAGCCACCCGGGGAATCAACGTCAAGATGCCGGGCGCAGAAAGCCATTGACACAATGTAAAAGTTTCTTTACATTAGCAATGTCGGCTTTGTTTTACATGGGAGACGAGATGTCCTTCGAAGAAAAGAGCGCCTGGATCACCGGGGTGCTGGCAGTCGCGGCGTACGCGGTGTACCTCGCCGTCGTCCTGGAATTGTCCGGTTCCATGCCGCTGACGGAAGTTCCCTACGTGGCGCCGCTGCTGTTGACTGTGGGCGGATCGATCGCGGGATCCATCGTGCTGCACACCGTGATCCGGACGTTCTCCGCCGGGGATACCGGGAAGAAGGACCAGCGTGACAAGGAGATCTACCGCTTCGGCGAGTACGTCGGCCAGTCCTTCCTCGTCGTCGGGGGAGTGGTGGCCCTGGTGCTGGCGATGGCTGAGGTGGAGCACTTCTGGATCGCCAATGCCGTCTACCTGGCCTTCTTCCTCTCGGCGATTCTGGGCTCCGTCGCCAGGATCGTTGCCTACCGCAGGGGCTTCCAGCCGTGGTGAAACCGACAAGGGTCACCAATTCGATCCGCCGGCTGCGGTCTGAGCGCGGCGAACTCACCCAGGCGGAGCTTGCCGAGCGGATCGGCGTCACCCGCCAGACTGTCATCGCCATTGAACAGGGCCGCTACTCGCCCTCGCTTGAGCTGGCATTCCAGATTGCCCGTGTCCTCAGGGTTCCCCTCGATGACGTTTTCCAGTATCCGGATTCTGAAGGAGAAGCACCATGAAGGCAATAGTTCAAGACGTCTACGGCTCTGCGGATGTGCTGGAGTTGCGCGATGTCGACAAGCCGGTGCCCGCCGACGACGAGGTGCTCATCAGGGTCCGCGCCGCCGGCGTCGACCAGGGTGTCTGGCACCTCATGACCGGGCTGCCGTACCTGACCCGTGCCTTCGGCTTCGGGCTGAAGGCGCCCAAGAACGGCATCCGCGGACGGGAGGTCGCCGGTGAGGTGGAAGCGGCCGGCCGTAACGTCGTCGGATTCCGGCCCGGCGATGAAGTCTTCGGCACCTGCGAAGGGTCCTTTGCCGAATATGTCTGCGCAAAGGAGGGAAAGCTGGCGCTGAAGCCGGCCAACCTGAGCTTCGTGCAGGCCGCCGCCGTCCCGATCTCGGCCGTCACGGCGCTCCAGGGCCTCCGCGACAGCGGGCAGGTCCAGCCCGGGCAGGAAGTACTGATCATCGGCGCGGGAGGCGGCGTCGGCGCTTACGCCGTGCAGCTCGCCAAAGCGTTCGGTGCGAAGGTCACCGGAGTGTGCAGCACCGCGAAGACGGATCTGGTCCGCTCGATCGGCGCCGATCATGTCATTGACTACAAGCACGACGACTTCGCCGACGGCTCGAAGCAATACGACCTCATTATCGACACCGCCGGCAATCGCCCCCTCTCGGTCCTGCGTCGAGCACTCAAGCCGCACGGAACTTTGGTGATCGTCGGCGGCGAAGGCGGCGGGCGCTGGACCGGCGGCTTTGAACGCTCACTGCGGGCCCCCATCCTGTCCCTCTTCGTGGGCCAGAAACTCAAGGGGCTTATTTCGGTCGAGCGCGCCAACGACCTCCGGTTCCTGACCGAACTCATCAACGCCGGCTCGGTGTCACCGGTCATCGACAAGAGCTACCCGCTGGCCGACGCACCCGCGGCGATCCGGTACCTGCACGAAGGCCGGGCCCGCGGCAAGGTGGTCGTCACCATATAAGCGAGGTGATCCGCGGCGGGTGGGACTTCGTTCCCGGGGCGCGTTACGGCCTGAAGGCGGCGTAGACTTCCGCACTGGAAGTGCCGTCGACCAGGAAGGGACTCCCGTGACGTCCGTACCGCTGACACTTCAGAGCAGCCGGCACCGCCGGCTCGTGGCTGATTGCGCCAACTGCGCCGGGCTCTGCTGCGTTGCCTTGGCCTTTGCCAGGTCTGCGGATTTCGCCGTGGACAAGGCCGCAGGCGATCCCTGCGTGAACCTCGAGGCGGACTTCCGCTGCGCCATCCATCCGCAGTTGCGGGAACGCGGCTTCAAGGGCTGCACCGTCTTCGATTGCTTTGGTGCGGGCCAGAAAGTCACCCAGCAGACGTTCTCCGGGACGGGCTGGCGGGAGGCGCCGGACTCGGGGCGGCTGATGTTCGCGGTTTTCCCGGTCACCCGGCAGCTGCACGAGGTCCTCTGGTATCTCAATGAGGCCCTCGGTATGCCCCGGACAGCGCCGCTCCACGGTGAGCTGCTGGCGGCCTTCGAGGAGACGGAGCGGCTTACCCTTCAGCGGCCCGAGGCCATCCTGGCGATCGACGTGAACGGGCATCGGGACGGGGTCAACGCACTGCTGGCCCGTGCGAGTGAACTCGTTCGGGCCACAGCCCCGGCGCCGTCGAAACGTTTAAGGAGGATCGGCCCGGGCGCCGACTTGATCGGGGCCCGGCTGGCCGGGCAGGACCTGCGGGGTTCCAACCTCCGGGGCGCCTACCTCATCGCGGCCGAACTGCGGGGTGCGGACCTGCGCGGCGCGGACCTTATCGGTGCCGATCTGCGGGACGCAGACCTAACCGGCGCCGATCTGTCCGGCACCCTGTTCCTGACGCAGCTGCAGCTCAACGCCGCCAGGGGCGATTCCTCGACCGTGCTGCCCGGCTCGCTGCTGCGGCCCGGGCACTGGGGGCCTGAGGCCGGATCCCTAGGGGCCGCCGGGAACGGCCTGCCGGTCTAGGCCGGCCAGAAAGGCCGCGTTGCCGCGCAACGCGGCCTCATAGCGGATGACCTCCTCGCTGCGGATACGGTCCGTGGCCAGTTCCAGGAGTTCGGCGACGGCGGCATCGCTGCGGGAGGCGGCATGAAGGGACAGGGCCAGGAAGAGGCGGACCGAGTCGGAGCCGGGGAACAGGGCCCGGGCTTGCCGCAACGCGGCCAGCGATTCCTCGTGGAGTTCGAGGTTCCGCAGGGTGCTGCCGTACTGCAACAGGCACCGACGCAGAGTGTCGCCGTCCAGCCCGGCGTCCATTGCCTGCTCGTAGTAGCCGCGGGCGCGCCCCTCCTCGCCGGCAGTGTCGTAGGATCCGCCCACCTCGAAGAGCGCAAGGGGATCGCCGGGATATTCCGCGAGGAGACGCTGGAAATACTCGATGGTCGGCTGCATGTTCTCCCGGTCGCGGTGCCGGTGGCCTTCTTCAATTGCGGCGGCGAGATCGGGGTTCGGTGAGCGGGTCATGGGGTATGTCTAGCCGACGTCGAACGGCACAGCCGGGCGGGACACGCGGGCAGCGGAAATCTAGCGTTACCCCGCCCGCGGCTGGCTCCCTGGCCGGCAATGTCCGGGATTCCAGACACGCGGTGCCGCGGCGGACCGTCCCTCGGTGCCGGGCAGGTGCATGCTTAAGTACGGGATACCGGACACGCCCCGATTTCGAAGAGGACCCATGCCAACGAGCACCACCAGCCCGAACACCGCCAGCCTGAAGACCACCGCCGCGGCCGGCGCGCCGGACGCGCCGGTGGCCCCTGCCGCCAGGCCGGCTGGCAACGGCGCTGCAGCGAAGGCGGCGTCCAAGGTGCCGGCGGCAGAGAACACCCTTCGCATCCTCAAACTGCTGGCCTCCAAGCGCGGGCCGATGGCGGCGTCGAACATTGCCACGGCGCTCGGCCTGCCGCGTTCCAGCGTCTACCACCTGCTCGGCGTGATGGAGGCGAACGGCTTTGTGCTGCACCTGCATGAGGAGCAGCGCTACGGCCTGGGCATCAGCGCCTTCGAACTCAGTTCCGCCTATTCGCGGCAGGAACCCCTGTCCCGGCTGGGCCGGCCGTTGCTCGCCTCGCTCGTTGACATGATCGGCGAAAGCGCCCATCTGGCCGTGCTGCACGGCCGCGACGTGCTCTACATCGTGGAGGAGCGGGCCAAAAACCGGCCGTCCCTCGTGACCGACGTCGGGGTCCGGCTGCCGAGTCACCTCACCGCGAGCGGCCGGGCAATCCTCGCCGCGCTGCCGAAGTCTCAGGTCCGGGCGCTGTACCCGAACGCCGCCGCGTTCAGCGCCCGGCACGAGACCGAGTCGCCCATCATGAAGTACTCCGCGCTGTCCTCGCACCTCGACCAGGTCCGGCAGCGCGGCTACGCCACCGAACACGGCGAGGTGACGCCCGGCTTCGGCTCGATCGCCGCCGCCGTCACGGACCACGTGGGCTGGCCGACGGCCGCCGTCGCCGTGACGTTCCTCGAGGAGAAACTGCCCGCGGAAGGGTGGCCGGCGCTGGCCGCACGGGTGCAGAAGGTCGCCGACGAGCTCTCGGTCCGGATACACGGCCGCCCGCAGCCGTCCTGACCAGTTGCCCTATCACTTACGGCTCCCATTCGCCTGTTTTAGCAACCAAAAGTGATAGCGCAACGGAGGGAGGGGCGCGTCTGGAATCCCGGACGGCACACGTTCTGAGGCTCTGTCTCCGTGGCCGCGGACAGGCTTTAGTTGATACAGAACCTCATTCCTCCGAAGCAGCCGAGAAAAGACGAGAAGGAGCCTCATGGCACCCGCCGATTTCACCACCGGTGCCCGCCCGGTCAAAGCATCCCGCGGCACCACGCTCACCGCCAAGAGCTGGCAGACCGAAGCCCCGCTGCGCATGCTTATGAACAACCTGGACCCCGAGGTGGCCGAGCGCCCCGATGACCTTGTGGTCTACGGCGGCACCGGCCGCGCCGTCCGGTCGTGGGCCGCGTTCGACGCCATCACCCGCACGCTGGAAACCATGGAGAAGGACGAGACCCTGCTGGTCCAGTCCGGCAAGCCCGTCGGCGTCTTCCGCACCAACGAATGGGCGCCGCGGGTGCTGCTGGCCAACTCCAACCTCGTCGGCGACTGGGCCAACTGGCCCGAATTCCGCCGGCTTGAGGCCGAGGGCCTGATGATGTACGGCCAGATGACCGCCGGGTCCTGGATCTACATCGGCACCCAGGGCATCCTGCAGGGCACCTTCGAGACTTTCGCGGCGATCGCCCGCAAACTCACCGGCGACGAGGACGGCACCCTCGCCGGCACCCTGACCCTCACCGGCGGCTGCGGCGGCATGGGCGGCGCCCAGCCGCTCGCCGTCACCCTGAACGACGGCGCCTGCCTGATTGTCGACGTCGACGAAAGCCACCTGCGCCGCCGCGCCGGCAAGCGCTACCTCGACGAGGTGGAGACCGACCTCGACGCCGCCATCGCCAAGGTGCTGGCCGCCAAGGAAGAGCGCCGCGGCTGGTCCGTGGGCTATGTCGGGAACGCCGCGGAAGTTTTCCCGGAGATCCTGCGCCGCCACAACGCGGGCGAGCTCACGGTGGATATCGTCACGGACCAGACCTCCGCCCATGACCCGCTGAGCTACCTCCCCGAAGGCGTCACCATCGAGGAATGGCACTGCGAAGCCGCCGCAGACCCGGACGGCTTCACCAAGAAGGCCCAGGCCTCCATGGCCAGGCACGTGGCGGCCATGGTCGAGTTCCAGGACGCCGGCGCCGAGGTCTTCGATTACGGCAACTCCATCCGCGACGAGGCCCGCAAGGGCGGTTACAACCGAGCCTTTGAATTCCCCGGTTTTGTCCCGGCCTACATCCGCCCGCTGTTCTGCGAGGGCCTCGGCCCGTTCCGCTGGGTGGCGCTCTCCGGCGACCCCGAGGACATCGCCGTCACGGATGCCGCCATTAAAAACCTCTTCCCGGAGAACAAGCACCTGCACCGCTGGCTCGACGCCGCCGCTGAGCGCGTGGAGTTCGAGGGCCTGCCGGCGCGGATCTGCTGGCTTGGCTACGGCGACCGTGCCAAGGCCGGCCTCCTGTTCAACCAGCTGGTCAAGGAAGGCAAGGTCAAAGCGCCCATCGTGATCGGCCGGGACCACCTCGACTCCGGCTCCGTCGCCTCCCCGTACCGCGAAACCGAGGCCATGGCCGACGGCTCGGACGCTGTTGCCGACTGGCCGCTGCTCAACGCCCTGCTCAACACCGCCTCCGGCGCCACCTGGGTCTCCATCCACCACGGCGGCGGCGTCGGGATTGGCCGCTCCATCCATGCCGGCCAGGTCTCTGTCGCCGATGGCACGGACCTCGCCGCGCAGAAGCTCGAACGCCTGCTCACCAACGACCCCGGCATGGGCGTCATCCGCCACGTCGACGCCGGCTACGACCGCGCCGTCGAAGTCGCCAAGGAACGCGGCGTCCGCATCCCCATGATCCCCACGAGCCCCCAATCCACATCGGTTGCTCCGTAAGTGCCGTTTTGAGCCCCCAAAAGGGCACCTACGGAGCAATCGATTCCCACCAACCAGGAAATATCATGACTCTCCCCACCCACTCACCGCTCACCGTCACGCTTGGCTCAAGCGGCGTCACGCCCGAGGACGTCGTCGCCGTCGCCCGCCACGATGCCCGGGTGACCATCTCCCGGGACGCGCTCGACGCTGTCGCCAAGGTCCGCGCCCACATCGACCGCCTCGCCCACAGCCAGGCCCCGGCTTACGGCATCTCCACGGGCTTCGGCGCCCTGGCCAACCGTCACATTCCCAACGAGCTGCGCACCCAGCTGCAGAAGTCCCTGATCCGCAGCCATGCCGCCGGGATGGGCCCGGCCGTGGAACGCGAGGTGGTCCGCGGCATCATGTTCCTGCGCGCCAAGACCCTCGCCTCCGGCCGCACCGGCGTCCGTCCCGTGGTGCTGCAGACCATGGTGGATGTCCTCAACGCCGGCATCACCCCGGTGGTCCGCGAATTCGGCTCGCTCGGCTGTTCCGGCGACCTCGCCCCGCTGTCGCACTGTGCCCTGGTCCTGATGGGCGAAGGCGAGGCGACGGGCCCGGACGGCACGCCCTACGGCGGACGTGGAGAAAGCCCGGTCGCCGGACTCCTCGCCGAACACGGGATAGAACCCGTCACCCTCGCCGAAAAGGAAGGCCTGGCGCTCGTCAACGGCACCGAGGGCATGCTCGGCATGCTGCTTATGGCCATCGCCGACATCCGCCAGCTGCTCACGACGGCGGACATCACCGCAGCGCTCAGCGTCGAGGCGCTGCTCGGCACCGACCAGGTGTTCCTGCCCGAACTGCACGCCGCGCTCCGGCCGCACCCCGGACAGGCCGCCTCCGCGGACAACATGCTGCGGGTCCTGTCCAACTCCCCGATCGTGGCCTCGCACCGGATCAACGACACCAAGGTCCAGGACGCCTACTCGCTGCGCTGCGCACCCCAGGTGGCCGGCGCCGTCCGCGACACCGTGGACCACGCCGCCATGGTGGCGTCCCGTGAACTCGCCGCCGCGATCGACAACCCGGTGGTCCTGCCCGACGGCCGGGTCAGCTCCAACGGCAACTTCCACGGTGCTCCGGTGGCCTACGTCCTCGATTTCCTGGCCATCGTCGTCGCGGACCTGAGCTCCATCGCCGAGCGCCGGACCGACCGGATGCTGGACCCGGCCCGCTCGCACGGGCTGCCTGCCTTCCTGGCAGCGGATCCCGGCGTCGACTCGGGCCTGATGATCGCCCAATACACCCAGGCCGGGCTGGTCTCGGACAACAAGCGGCTGGCCGTCCCGGCGTCGGTGGACTCAATTCCCAGCTCCGCGATGCAGGAGGACCACGTCTCCATGGGCTGGCACGCGGCCCGCAAGCTCCGCCGCTCCGTGGAGAACCTGCGCCGTGTCCTGGCGATCGAACTCGTCACGTCAGCGAGGGCGCTCGACATCCGCACCCAGCTCTCCGGCGGCGACCTTGTGCCGGGACCGGCAGGCACCGCGGTGATCGCGGCACTGCGCGACGTCGTCGACGGTCCGGGAACCGACAGGTTCCTCTCCCCGGAGCTGGAGGCGGCGGACCGCCTCGTTGCCTCGGGGAAGGTCCGGGCGGCGGCCGAATCCGCCGTCGGAAATCTCGCCTGACGGCAAACAAACTGCGGTTTGGCCGGGCAATTTCCGGCGGCCCCGAAATTGTGGGCAACACGGCCGGCGGGGGCCCGGGAACTGTAGTACAAAGGGGAAGTCGCACCAACGACGTTGTGACACAGAACATATACAAAGGGGTAGAAGTTCATGAAAGCACGCGGGACGGTTATGTCCAGGCGCCTGGTATCCGCCGCCACGGTTTCCGACTGGGGAAGCCTCAAGGCCGGCGACCGGGTTGAAATCCTCAAGCACGCACGGGTCCTGGCGGCCGGTGAGGTCGAAGAAGTCTCGGTGAGCGGCAACGTGCTCTGGCTGGTCCCCGCGGACCTGTCCGGGACGCAGCTCGTCCTGAAGTCCGACGGCGTGCAGGTGCGGCGCAGCTGACCGCGCCCCGGCCCGTGAGGCTGATGGCCGGGCGACCCATCAGCGCCGGGAAGGCGGACGGAACTTGGACCGGGCTGCGGACGTTGTGAGAAGGTGGGGGACGGGGCTGCACAGCGTCGCACCCTGCCGATATGATATTGGCACGAAGTCCTGGGGATAACTTCCGGGATGGTTTTCGCCGTCCTGCCGTCATTAACTGGTCAGGACCAGTAGTTCCAGGAGTTGTTCCAGCGTGGTTCTCAAGACATTCGGTTGGTCGTTCGCGGTCACCATCATTGCATTGGTGGTCGCTTTTCTCTACGGCGGACCCGAGGCGCTCATCCTCTGCATCATCCTGGGCATTCTTGAAGTCAGCCTGAGTTTTGACAATGCCGTGGTCAACGCCCGGATCCTCGAGCGGATGAACCCGTTCTGGCAGAAGATGTTCCTCAGCGTGGGCATCATCATCGCGGTCTTCGGCATGCGCATCCTGTTCCCGCTCCTCATCGTCGGAGTCACAGCCGGCCTGAACCCCATTGAAGCGGTCAGCCTGGCCATGGAAAAGGGCGATCCCGGCGCTCCCGGCACCTATGGCTACCTCCTGCACGAAGCGCACCCCCAGATTGCGGCCTTCGGCGGGATGTTCCTCCTGATGCTGTTCCTGGACTTCATCCTCGCCCAGCGTGAGATCAAGTGGATCAAATTCCTCGAAATTCCGCTGGCCCGGCTGGGCAAGCTCGAGGGCGCATCCCTGATCGCCGGAATGGCCGCGCTGGCCTTCGCCGGTGCCGTGTCCGGTGAGAAGCAGGGAATCGTCCTGCTCTCGGGCCTGCTCGGCATGATCACCTATTTCCTGGTGAACGGCCTCGGTAACCTTTTCGACGTCGACCAGGACGGCGACATCGACGCTGCGGACGCGGACCTCGTCGTCCACTCCGGTCCCTCCGGTTCCGCCAAGCTTGCGGGCAAGGCTGCCTTTATGCTCTTCCTTTACCTGGAAGTAATCGACGCCTCCTTCTCCTTCGACGGGGTGATCGGTGCCTTCGCCATTACCTCCGATCCCATCATCATCGCCCTCGGACTCGGCTTCATCGGCGCTATGTTCGTCCGCTCCCTGACCGTCTTCCTGGTCCGGCAGGGAACGCTGGACGAATTCAAGTACCTGGACCACGGCGCGCACTGGGCCATTGGCGCCCTGGCCGTCATCCTGCTTATCACCATCGTGGTCCCCATCAACGAGATCATCACCGGCCTCATCGGAGTGGTCTTCATCGGCGCCGCCCTCACGGGATCGATCCTGCGCAACAGGCGGGACCGCGCCGCCGGGCAGGACGAAACACTCGAGCCGGCGGATGCGAACGGCTCGTCGGTAGCCAGCACCAAGCAGTAGCCACCACTATGGAAAGCGAGTAAATCAATGGGTTTGAGTTTGGAAAAAGGCCAGTCACTGTCGCTGACGAAGCAGAACGGCGAGTCCCTGACGAACGTCCGCCTGGGTCTGGGGTGGGACTCCGCTGTGCCGGCCAAGAAGGGGTTCTTCGGCGGAACGAAGACCGCTGAGGTCGACCTGGATGCCTCGGCCATCATGTTCGACGGCGAAGGCAAGCACCTGGACACGGTTTTCTTCAACCAGCTCACCAGCAAGGACGGCGCCATCCGGCACACCGGTGACAACCTCACCGGCGCCGGCGACGGCGACGACGAGACCATGATGGTGAACCTGCCCGCGGTCTCGCCGGCGGTCAAGCACGTCGTGTTTGTCATCACGAGCTACAGCCAGCAGACCTTCGATATGGTCAAGAACGCGTTCTGCCGGGTCATCGACGACTCGGCCGCGGGCAGCCCGGAAGTTGCCCGCTACTCCCTCACCGAGGCAGGGAAGAACACGGCAATGGTCATGTCGAAGCTGTCGCGGACCGGCAACGCCTGGACCTTCCAGGCGATCGGCACGCCGGCCAACGGCCGCACCGCCGCCGAGGTTCTCGGCGTCGCTGCTTCCGTGCTCTAAGCCCGTCCCCGCAGCGCACCAAGGAGGTACACATGTCCAGCCTGACCCTGAGTAAAGGCAGTAACCTGTCCCTGACAAAGGCTGATCCGGGGCTCCGCCGGGCCATGATCGGCCTCGGCTGGGATCCGCGGACCACGGCGGGCGAACAGTTCGACCTCGACGCCTCGGCGCTGCTGGTCAGGGCGGACGGGAAGGTCCGCTCCAACGCCGACTTCATCTTCTACAACCAGTTGTCTTCGGCCGACGGTGCCATCGTGCACCAGGGGGACAACCGCACCGGCGACGGCGACGGCGACGACGAACAGGTCCTGATCGACCTGGACGCCGTCGCACCCGACGTCGAGAAGATCGTGATCGTCGTGTCGATCGACCAGGCAGACGCCCGCCGGCAGAACTTCGGCCAGGTCCGCGACGCGTTCTGCCGGGTGGTGAACGAGGAGACCGGCAACGAAGTGGTCCGCTACGACCTCACCGAGGACGCGGCCGCCGAAACGTGCATGATTTTCGCGGAGATCTACCGTCACAACGGCGAGTGGAAGTTCCGTGCCGTGGGCCAGGGCTACGCCTCGGGCCTCCGTGGCGTGGCCACGGACTTCGGCATCGCACTGGACTAGAAACCCGGCGGCCCGGGGGAACCCGGGCCGGCCCACCTGACTGAACTAGGAGAATAATCATGGCTGGCTTGACCCTTACCAAAGGCAGTAACCTCTCGCTCACCAAGACCGATCCGGGGCTGAACAAGGTTCTCATCGGGCTGGGCTGGGATCCCCGGACAACAACCGGCGACGCATTCGACCTGGATGCCTCGGCGCTCCTGCTCGGCGCCGACGGAAAGGTCCGCAGTTCCGCGGATTTCATCTTCTACAACCAGCCGGCTGCACCCGACGGCTCGGTGGTCCACAAGGGGGACAACCGTTCCGGCGAGGGCGACGGCGACGACGAAGTGGTCGCCGTCGAGCTCTCGGCAGTGGGCGCAGATGTTGAGCGGATCGTCTTTGTGGTCTCGATTGACCAGGCAGAGACCCGCCGGCAGAACTTCGGCCAGGTGCGCGCCGCCTACTGCCGCGTGGTGAACCAGGAGACTGACGTGGAAGTGGTGCGCTATGACCTCAGCGAGGATGCGGCGCCGGAGACCTGCATGATCTTCTCAGAGCTCTACCGCAACAATGGCGAATGGAAGTTCAAGGCCGTCGGACAGGGGTACGCCACCGGCCTCGCCGGCATCGCCGCGGACTTCGGCGTCCAGCTCGGTTAAGACGCCGCGACCAGAGAATAGAGAGAGACAACAATGAGCATGCAACTCACACCGCCTGAGACGGCGTCGCCGGCACCGCTGGTACTGAACGCGCCGGAATCCGTGGACATCGTCAAGGTGGACGACGCCCCGGGAATGGTCCCCGTTCCAGCTGAACGCCAGCAGGAAATCAACGCGCAGGCGCGGGCTTTCGTCAGTGAAGTCGCTGCTATGAACCCGCACAGCCCCGAGTACTCCAGCAAGATCGACGGAATCAACCGGCTGGCGGGCCAGCAGCTGGTGTCCTCCGCTGACACCTCGAGCCGGTTGCTGGAGCGGTCGTCCACGTCGTTGGCCGGCGCGAAGAAGGCCGGCAGCAGCGCCCAGGTGCAGGTAGCGTCCACCCTTGGTGAACTCCGGTCCACGGTGGAAGACCTCACCCCGAACGCGGCCGACCTGAGCGTGGGCCGCAAGATCCTGGGAATCATCCCCGGCGGCAACAAACTGGCCAAGTACTTCCAGAAGTACGAATCCGCGCAGACGCAGTTGGACAAGATCATCAAGTCCCTGATGGCGGGGCAGGATTCGCTGCTTAAGGACAACGCCGCACTGGCCCAGGAAAAGACCCAGCTGTGGGAAACCATGCAGGGGCTGAGTGAGTATGCGGTATTCGCGAAGGCCCTGGACGGGGCAACAGCAGCCAAAGTCGATGAGATGAAGATCTCGGGCCAGATCGAAGAAGCCGGCAAACTCGACGCCGATGTGCTGTACCCGATCCGCCAGCGCCACCAGGACATCCTGACGCAGCTGGCCGTATCGGTCCAGGGCTACCTGGCCATCGACATGATCCGCAAGAACAACACCGAACTCATCAAGGGTGTTGAGCGTGCCCGCACCACCACGATCTCCGCGCTGCGGACCGCCGTGATCGTGGCCCAGGCTCTCGCCAACCAGAAGATGGTGCTGGATCAGATCGACGCCATCAACACCACCACGAACAACATGATCCTCAAGACGAGCGAGATGCTGAAGGATCAGACCGCCCGGATCCACCAGCAGGCGGCCAGCTCCGGCGTCAGCGTGGAGACCCTGCAGAAAGCGTTCGACAACGTCTTCCAGACCATGGACGCCATCGACACCTTCCGCTCGCAAGCCAACAAGAGCATGGAAGGCACCGTTCACGCCCTCGAAACAGGGCTCGAACGCGCCCGTCCCTACCTGGACCGGGTGCGCCAGCAGGAGGGAAATTAGCGGCCGCCGGCCCTGAGCAATAGGCTTACGGGCTATGGTCGCAAAATTCTTAGGCTCGCTGTTCGGCAGCGGAGCGGGTAACCGCCCCGCTGCCGACTCCGGCGCCGAACTGCCCGCCGCCGTCGATCCGGTTGCAGTCGAGCTGGCAGCCACCGGGTCCGCGCTCCGGGAGCTGCGCGGGACGGCCCTGAGCAAGGGCGCCGAACTGCCCACCGTTGTGGTCTCACAACTGTTGGCGCTGGCGGACATCCTCGGGTCCCTCATCGGCTACATCGGGGAATCCGGGGCGTCCACCGAGCAGCGCGTCCTCCTGAACGCCATCATCACCGACTATCTGCCGTCCCCGCTGCGCGCCTATTTGATGCTGGCCGCTTCGTCACGGAATGAGGACTCCGCGGACACAACCGTATTGCTGGAGCAGCTTGACACGCTCTACTCAACCGTCAAAAACCTGGACAACCAGGTCCGTACGGGGGCTATCACGGAACTGGCGGTTCACGGCCAGTTCCTGCGGGACAAATTTGATGTTGACGGTCTTCACCTGGAAGGACACTAGTGGCTTCGATGGTCGCGGGCAGCAACGCCGCCCTCACCGCTGAGAACCCCGGACTCGGGAAAGTACTGCTTGGGATCGGCTGGGAAATGGTGCCCAGCCGTGGGCCGCAAGCCGAGCTGGTACCGATGGCGATCATGTGCGGGCCGGACGGCCGCGCCATTTCGGATGACCACCTCGTCTTTTTCAACCAGATCGCCAGCCCCGAAGGCAGCATCGCTTTCGCCGGAGCGGAAGACCAGGAGCAGATCGACGTCGACCTCACCCGGGTGCCCGGGACGGTCAGCAAGATCGCGGTACTGCTCTACGTGGATCCGGATGTCCGGGGGCCCGGCACCTTCGGCGCTGTCAAGAACGCCTATCTGCGGGTCGCCAATGAGCAGAACCGGGAACTCCTGCGTTTCAGCGTGCCGCGGGGGAACCTGGATAAGATCAACGCCATGATTCTCGGTGAGCTGTACCGGCATGGCGGGGGCTGGAAGTTCCGGGCCCTCGGTCAGGGCTATGAGGCCGGGCTCGCCGCCGTTGCCGCGGACTTCAAGTTGAAGCTCTGACCATGGGATTGAATCGAAGCCCTGTACGGACCGATATCGACTACCTCAGCCGGCGCCGGAAAGTTGTCAAGCGCCCGGAAACTGCACCGCCCGCTTCGGCCGGCGCAGCCCCGCCGCCGGACCCCGGCCCGTCGACTTCCGCGGGACTGACGCTCGGCCACCGACCGCGGGTCTCCGGTCCCTCCGGTTCCGCCGGCCCGTCCGGTTCCGCCGTTTCCGCGGGACTTAATCTCGGCCCCGGACCCGCGCGTACTCCGGCGGCCGGCGGCACTCCGGCGACCAGCGGCACTCCGTCGACCAGGCCGGGTCCGGCGCCGCGCACCGCCCCGTCGGCCGCGGAGCGGCTGTTCCCGGCTCCGGCCTTTGGCAGCCTCCGCGAGTTGGGGGAAGCGAATCCGGTGGTGCGCCTGAACGCGAGGCAATCCGCGATCGGTTCGCTCCTGGTGGCCGGGGCCCGCTCGGTGGCATGGGAGGACCAGAACCTCACCACGGGTGCCCACCACGCGGACGGGCACAAGGCCGGCACCCCGGTCAGCACACCCGGTAACCGGCCCCTCGCCGGAATTCAGGACCTGTCCGGAATCGTATCCCTGCGCCACGTCCGCCTGCTGCGCCGCGCACTGTTCATCGCTGGCGAGTCACCTTTGACGATCGGAGTCTTCGACGGCGCCGCCGCCGCGGTGGCCGCCAGGAACGACGGCGGCTTCCGGAGCGTTCTGTATGTCGTGCGGATCGGCGGAGTCCTTGAGGTCCGCGCCGAGTTCGTCCCGGCAGATGCCTCCGACGCAGTCATCTGGGCCACCTTCGGGTTCACCATGACGATTCCACTGGACCAACGGGTACTCCTGCGCTAACCGGCAGCACACCGCAGCTAAGAATTAGGGGAAGATGCAGCACTTCAGAGCCCTGCCTGAATCCGTCAAGGATCGGCTTTTCCATCTGCGCCCCGAGGTCCTTCACCGCACCTCGGACCCAGGACTGCTGGCCGTGGCCCTGGGTGCCACCCTCTACTCGCCGGCCACCCGGAGCGGCCTCGCGGCGGGCATCCGGAAGCAGGCCAGGGCCGGGTGTCTGAGTATCGTCATTTGCCTGGAGGACGCCGTACCCGATGATGACGTGCCCGCGGCAGAGGAGAACCTGCTCATAGCGCTGGCGGAGCTTTCGCAGGAGGATCCGGGCGAGCTGCCACTGATCTTCATCCGATGCCGTACCCCGGAACAGCTACTCGACGTCGGACGCCGGGCCGGTGCCGCGCTGG
Organism: Pseudarthrobacter sp. HLT1-7; assembly: GCF_059383435.1. Lineage (NCBI taxonomy): Bacteria > Bacillati > Actinomycetota > Actinomycetes > Micrococcales > Micrococcaceae > Pseudarthrobacter > Pseudarthrobacter sp. HLT1-7. The sequence continues at coordinate 164,176 of NZ_JBWZCH010000001.1, forward strand.
GGGTCGTTTACGGCTTCGTTTTGCCCAAGTTTGAGAACGAAACAGGCCGGGGACGCGCCTTTATGGTGGCGTTGCAGCAGCTTAACGAGGAGGCCGGCCGCGGCGGCGCTTCGGCGGCACAGGCGCTGCAGGCCATGCCCATCATCGAGGACCTGTCGACAACCCATCTTGAATCTCGGGTCCGGGTGCTGACGGACAACCTGGCCCTGATCGAAGAGTTCCGCGAACTGGTGCTGTGCGTCAGGATCGGTGCCACGGACATGTCCAGCGCTTTCGGGCTGCGGCGTTCCCGCGACCTGACCATCTACAACGTCAAGGTCGTTGCCAACATCATCGGCGACGTGGTGAATATCTTCGGCCGCCCGCAGAACGGCTGGGTCATTTCCGGACCAGTGTGGGAGCACTTCGTCAACACCGAGCGGGTCCTGAGGACGCAGTTGCGGTCCTCACCGTTCGAGGCCGTCAACGAAGGCGAGCTCCGCCAGCGCATCCTGATGGACAACCTGGACGGCCTGATTCGCGAGATCGAGCTGGACCTGGCCAACGGGCTGCTCGGCAAGACGGTCATCCACCCCACCCACGTTCCCGTAGTGCATTCCATGTGCGTCGTGAGCCATGAGGAATACCTCGATGCCCGGGATATTGCCGGGAGCGCGGGAGGTGGCGTGAAAGCGTCGTCCTATGGAAACAAGATGAATGAATTGAAGCCGCACCGTGCCTGGGCGGAACGCACCCTGCTGCGGGCCCGGGCCTTCGGCGTCGCCCGGCCAGGGGTCAATTTTGTGGAACTACTGGAAGCGAGCATGCGATGAAGGCAGTCCGTACGGATGCCCCCTGGAGCGGAAACTACGTCCGCGATACCCTCGGCGTAGACGTGGCCTCGACCACCGGTCACGGCGTGCTGCCGGTGGAAGCCCTCGTCGGCCTGGCGCTGCGGCGCAATCCGAAGCGGGCCCATCTGCTCGTCTCCCGGGTGCTCGCCAAGCATGTCCCCACCGAACCCGGAATCACGACGTCGGCCGGCTGGCTCCTCGCCCTCCTCATCAGGAGGGAACTCGAGGGCTCAGACGAGGGCTCCGCCGGGCACGCGGCGTCCGCCGGACTCCTCACGGCCGTCATCGATGAGGCTGCAGACCGACTGGGGCTGCTGCTGGCCGTGGACGCCGGCCGGGACGGCGATGCCAGCCCGGCGGGCACGCAGGCCCGGGAGGACCCGGCGAAGCGGGACGAGCGGCAGGCCAGGGCGTCCGCCGTGACGGAGCTTTGCGCTTTGCTCGCGGGACAGCAAACCGAACTTCCCGGCGCCGTGACCATCGGCTACGCGGAAACGGCCACGGGGCTGGGACAGCTGGTGGCCGGGCAGCTGGGGACGTACTACATCCACTCCACCCGGCAGGGCAGCGGCGGGGTAGCGCCGTACGGGGCGTTCGAAGAGATGCATTCGCACGCCACGTCCCACCAGTTGCTGCCCACGAGCCGCGCCGCCCTGGACCGGGCCGAAACGGTGGTCCTGGTCGATGACGAGCTGAGCACCGGCGCCACGATCATCAACACCATCCGCGAACTCCACAACACGGCCCCGCACCGCCGGTACATCATTGCATCCCTCGTCGACCTGCGCTCCGACGCGGACAGGAATCAGCTTGATGCACTGGCGCTCGAAATTGACGCCAGGATCAGCGCCGTGGCACTGGCCCAGGGCAGCATCCAGTTGCCGGCCACGCTCGCTGCGGATGCCGCGGAACTGATCGGCAGCCTCCCGCGGCCGCATCCATCGGTTCGCGGCCGGGGTCAGGTCCGGCTGCTGGACCTGGCCGGCGTCGTGCCGCCCATCCGCAGCGCCCGCTTCGGCGTCGCAGGGCGCCCCGATCCGCGGCAGGCGGCGGAGATCGCCGACGCCCTCGCCGCAGCACTGAGCGCATTTCCCGGCGCCCCCGGCCACACCGGCCACACCGGCGCCACGGCGGGAGCCCGCGTCCTGGTCCTGGCCACGGAGGAGTTCATGGCGCTCCCGCTGGCGGTCGCTGCCCGGCTGCAGGAGCTGTGCCCGGACACCGACATCCGGTATTCGACCAGTACCCGGTCGCCCATCGCTGTCCTCGACGAGCCGGGCTACGCCATCCGCTCGGCGATTGCCTTTGACAGCGACGACGATGCCCCGGACGGGCCCGGTCCACGGTTTGCCTACAACCTGGCGCACGCCGGGGGACTTTTCGACACGGTGGTGATCATGGCCGAGCCCGGCACGCCGGAGTCCCAGCTGTTGGCTCCCGGCCGGATCGCGGAGGCCGTTGCGGGGAGCGGCGCCGACGTCCAGCTGGTGCTGCTTCCCTGCCAGGCGCCGCGCCAGGCGCCGTTCCCCACACGGTTCCCCGCGCCGCTGCTCGGCCCCGACTTCGGCTCCTACGCGCCGGATGACGTGCAATGGCTGCTGAAGGACCTGAGTTTTGCGCAGCTGGAGGCGCCGCGGGCCGAACGTGAAGCCGCCATCCAATCCGGGAAAGCCAGTTACGCCGAATCGCTGCCGCAGGAGTTCGAACCCTCCCCCGAGTACGGCGCGCTGTTCCAGGCCGCGCTCGGGAGCTCGGCGGTCCGGATCGCCCACGCCGTCGGTACCCTGACGGAGCAGGTCCTGAAACTGCGCGGCAACGCCCCTGTCCTGGTGTCGCTGGCACGGGCCGGAACGCCGGTGGGGATCCTGATGAAGCGCTGGGCCCGGGAGGTCCACGGCCTGGACCTGCCGCACTATGCCATCAGCATCGTGCGCGGACTCGGCATTGACCAGACCGCTCTCGGCTACCTCGCCGCCCACCACCGCCCGGAAGACATCATGTTCGTGGACGGCTGGACCGGCAAGGGCGCGATCGCCCGTGAGCTGGCGGCCGCCGTCGAGCTCTTCCAAAAGACCGACGGACCGGCCTTCCGGCCGGACCTGGCCGTCCTGGCGGACCCGGGGCACTGTGTCCGGATCTTCGGCACCCGGGAGGACTACCTGGTCCCCTCGGCCTGCCTGAATTCCACCGTCTCCGGCCTCGTCTCACGCACCGTTTTCAACAGGGCACTGATCGGCCCGGGCGATTTCCACGGCGCCAAGTTCTACTCGGAACTGGCCGGCAGCGATGTCTCCAACGGCTTCCTGGACGCGGTCGCGGCGAACTTCCCCGGGGTACGGGACGAGGTCACTGCTGCCGCGGCGCACGCCCCCACGGACATCGGCGGGCTTCCGCAGGCGGACTGGTCCGGATGGGCCGCCGTGGAGGACATCAGCAGGAGTTTCGGCATCAACAACGTCAACCTGGTCAAACCAGGGGTCGGCGAAACCACCAGGGTCCTGCTGCGGCGCGTGCCGTGGAAGGTTCTGGTGCGCCCCGAGGCGGTTCCGGAGCTCGCGCACGTCCTGCACCTGGCAGACCAGCGCGGCGTCGAGGTACTGGAAGTTCCGGGGCTGGCCTACAGCTGCGTGGGCCTGATCCACCCGCTCCACACGCCGGGAGCGACCGGCGCCGATGGCAGGTCCGTGGTGGACGTATGAGCGCTCACGCGGGCACCGGCCCGGTCATGGTTGCCAGTGACCTGGACCGTACCCTGATCTACTCGGCGAATTCCATGGCGCTCGGCGGAGCCGACCACCTGGCGCCCCGGATGGTGGTGGCCGAGGTCTACGACGCGTCGCCGCTGTCCTTTATGACCCGGGCCGCCGAAGAGCTGCTGGAAGGGATCGTGGAGCGGAGCATCTTTGTGCCCGTCACCACCCGGACGCAGGCACAGTTCGCCCGGGTCCGGCTGCCGGGCTTCGGCCGGGGCTACGCCGTGACGACCAATGGCGCGGTGCTGCTGCACGACGGCGAGCCGGACGCCGATTGGTCCCGCCACATCCAGCGGTCCCTGGGGACGGATTGCGCGCCCTTGAGCGACGTGCTGGACCATCTGACCGGCAGCGCGGCGGTTCCCGCGATCCTGCGGGTCCGGACTGCCGAAGACTTCTTCGTGTATTCGATCGTTGACCGGCAGGCGCTGCCCGACGCGTACCTCGAGGAACTCGCCGCCTGGTGCCGGGCCCGCGGCTGGACCACGTCCCTGCAGGGACGAAAGCTCTACTGCGTGCCGGCCCCGATCACCAAGGAAGCCGCCGTGGATGAGGTCCGGCGGCGGAGCGGAACAGGTCTGCTGGTCGCGGCCGGCGACTCGCGGCTCGACGCGGGAATTCTTGAACTCGCGGACATCGCCATCCGGCCCGCGCACGGCGAACTCGACAGCGACGCCTTCACCAGGCCGAACCTGACGGTGACCTCGACTGCGGGAATCCTGGCCGGGGAGGAGATCCTGCGGTTCGTGGACGACGTCCTGGCGCAGGCTTCCGGCGCGGCGCCGTTTGCCGGCGCGCCGGCCGTGCAGCGGGTCTGAGGCCGGCTAGCCCAGCAGTGTTGTGATCAGCCGGGCGGCCACCTTCGCGGTGCGGTTGTCGACGTCGAACTCCGGGTTCAGCTCAGCCACGTCAATGTGCAGAAGTTTCCCGCTCGCGGCGAGCTGCCGGCACACGGCGCTGATCACCGGCAGCGGCACACCGTACGCCGCCGGGGCGCTCACGCCGGGGGCCACCGACGCCGGCAGCACGTCCAGGTCGATCGTCAGGTACAGCGCGTCCACCCGGGCCAGGAACGCCGCCACAAAGGCATGCGCGGCCTCCGCCGAGCTGTCCTCGTCCAGGAGGTAGTCCACGCCCAGTTCTGCTGCGGTACGGAACAGCGCCCGGGTGTTGTTCGGTTCGGAGATTCCGACGACGGCGTACGTCAGTTCGCGGCCCGCGGCGGCTTCCGCGCGGGCCATCTGCAGGAACGGCGTGCCGGAACTGGGCACCGGCTCGTAGCGGAGGTCGAAGTGCGCGTCGAGGTTCAGCACACCCAGCTTCAGCCCCCCGCGGACTGCCGCCGATCCTGCCACGCCCAGGTAGCTCGCGTACGCCGTTTCGTGCCCGCCGCCGAGCACCACGGGGAGGAGCCCGGCGTCGAGCAGTGCGGTGATGGCGAGTCCGGCACGCGCCTGTCCGGCCGCCAGGGCATCCCCGGCGTCCCCGGCGACGGTGACGTCGCCGGCGTCGTGCACGTCCCGGCCCAGATGGAAGGCGAGCGGGCCGAGGGCGGTGCGGATGGCGGCCGGTGCGGCCGCGGCGCCCGGTCGGCCCTTGTTGCGCAGGACTCCGGCGTCGCTGCCGAAGCCGAGGATGACGGCGGGGCGCACTGCCCCGGCCGCGGCAGGGGCCTCAGGGGTCGTGGCGGCAGAGGCAAGGCCGGCGGGCGGCGTGTACGGGGTGACGGCCTGCCACCAGCGGCGGTAATCGTCCCCGTCGCCGTCGAACCTCCCGGTCCAGGGCTGCGGCGGGACATCAACGGCGGGTGGGTGCGAAACCATACCCCTAGCTCACCGCACGCGGGACGCGAAAACCAGCAGCGCCGCCGTCGTGCTGTCCGAAATCCCGGAAACCGACACCATTTCCCGCCGAGGTGAGACTTCGCGCCCATGTCTTGACCAGACATGGGCGCGAAGTCTCACCTCGGCGCCGAAGGACGGGTGGTGCGGGCGGGGGAAGCGGAGTAGAGGCTACTTCATGCCCAGGGCGGCCTCGATCGGGCCGATCGCGAAGAACAGCAGGAACGCCGCGGCGACGGCCCACATCAGAGGGTGCACCTCACGGGCGCGGCCCTGGAAGGTGCGGATCAGGACGAAGGTGATGAAGCCGGCGCCGAGGCCGTTGGCGATCGAGTAGGTGAACGGCATCAGGGTGAAGGTCAGGAACGCCGGGATCGCGATGCCCCAGTCCTGCCAATCGATGTTGCCGACCTGGGAGACCATCATAAAACCGACGATGACGAGGGCAGGTGCCACGGCCTCGAACGGCACGAGGTTGATCAGCGGGGTGAAGAACATGGCCACGAGGAACAGCAGGCCGGTGACGATCGAGGCCAGGCCGGTGCGGGCGCCTTCGCCGATGCCGGCTCCGGACTCGACGTAGATCTGGTTCGAGGAGACGGACGCGCCGCCGCCGATGATGGCGCCGAGGGCGTCCACCTGCAGCACACGGTCGACGTTGGGGATGTTGCCGTCCTTGTCGATGGTGCCGGCCTCGGTGGCCAGGCCCACCATGGTGCCCATGGCGTCGAAGAAGATGCTCAGCAGGATCACAAACGCCAGCAGGGTCGCGGCGACGAAGCCGAGGTGCTCAAAGGCGCCCAGCGGGTTGGCCTTGCCGATCAGGGACAGGTCCGGGGCAGCCCATTCGGAGAACGTCGGGGCCACGAGGGACCAGCCCTGCGGGTTGAAGTTCTTGCCGTCGAAGCTGGGACCGATGTTCAGGGTGGATTCCAGGATCACAGACAGGATGGTCGAGGCGACGATGCCGATCAGGATGGCGCCCTTGACTTTGCGGACCACGAGGGCGATGGTCAGGATCAATCCGAACACAAACACGAGGGTGGGCCAGCCCAGCAGCTTGCCGTCGAAGCCCAGCCCGACCGGGACCGTCGTGCCGGCGACGTCCGGGATGCGGCGCACGAAGCCCGCGTTAACCAGGCCGATCAGGGCGATGAACAGCCCGATGCCGACCACGATCGCGGTCTTCAGCCCCTCCGGGACCGCCTTGAAGACAGCGGTCCGGAAGCCGGTGAGGACCAGAATCAGCATGGTCACACCGGACAGCATCACCAGGCCCATCATGTCCGGCCAGGTCAGGCCCGGGTTCGTGGCGACCGTGACCGCCACAAACGCGTTGACGCCCAGGCCCGTTGCCAGCGCAAACGGGTGCTTGGCCCAGGCGCCCATCAGAATGGTCAGGATGCCGGCCACAAGCGCTGTGACTGCGGCGACGGCCGGGAACCCGAGGGTATTGCCGGCGGAATCCGGGCCGGACAGGATGAGCGGGTTCAGTACCACGATGTAGCTCATGGCGAAGAACGTGGCGAAGCCGCCACGGATCTCCCGCGAGACGTTGGACCCCCGCTCGGAAATCTTAAAATACCGGTCGAGTGCAGAGCCCTGCTTGAGCATTGGTCCTCCGGGAGACGTGGGTGGTTACTTGAATCCTATGGGGCGGTACCGCGGCGACCGCCCCATTTCGCCTAGGCTGTTAGCAAGCCAACACTAGGAGTAGCTTTTTCCATGCGCCTCTTCCGACAGTTTCTGAGCGCCCTGCTGGGTGCCCTCGTCCTTGCCGCCGCCGTGCTGGGTGCCGGTTCCCCGGCTTCCGCGCACGACGCCGCCGAATCCAGCAGCCCGGCAGCCGGCGCCACCGTGCCAAAGCCGCCGGAGACGGTGTCGGTCACCTTCAACAAGGCCCCGCTGGCGCTGGGCTCGCAGATCCTGGTGAGCGACGCTGCTGGAACCAGCTGGGCCGACGGCGGCGTCGAGATCGTGGACAGCGTCGCGTCCCAGAAGCTCAGGTCCGGTGCCCCCGCCGGGGTGTTTACCGTTGCATGGCGCGTGGTCAGCTCGGACGGCCACCCGATCGAGGGCAGCTTCACCTTCAACGCCACGGCGGCAGCGAGTTCGACGGCCGCGGCAGGTTCGACGGCGGGCGCCTCGTCGGCGGCCGCGGCAGGTTCGACGGCGGCGGCAGCCGTCCCCACGCTGGGCACCCCCCAGCCAGGCATCACCTCGACGCCGGAGCGCTCCGCGAACGCGTCCGAGCCGTTCCCCTGGAGCATCGTGATCTTCGTCGGGACGGCCGTGGGCATCCTGGTTGTCCTGGGTCTGATGGCCAGGCGTCGCCTCGCGGGCACGGAGCAGGGCGGCACCGGAAGCTGAACAGAAGCAATGCGGGGTCACTTAGCGCCCATCCGGCGCCCTTTGATGGGCCGTAACTGACCCCGCGTTGTGGTAGGGAACCGTGGGGACGAAACCCGGACGGAGGGCTGTTTAGGGCAGGGGTGTTGGGTCGGGACTGGTTAGGCCGGGGCCGCGAGGGCGAATCTGCCGGCCAGGACCGACGGGTAGCCGTCGGGGTGGACCTTGGCGGAGATCGCCTGGCCCACCACTTTCGCCTGGCGGAGGACTTCCTTAGGCGTCGGGGTGGCTAGGTCGCCGACCCCCACAAGGTACATCCCGAGTGCATGCATGGCGGCCATCAGGTTCTGCCCGGCGGCCATGCCCAGTTCGGAGAGCATCCGGCGCAGTTGGCTGTGGGCGCAGCGCGTCAGGACGAGGTGGTCCGCCAGCAGGACCCCGCCGGGGGTGCGCACGGCCCACTGCTGTGTGGGGCCGCTGACACCGGCTTCGAGGTGGTCCAGCTGAAGTGCCCGGATGCTGTTGCGGACATCGAGCTTGTGGCTCGCGGCGTAGTTCCGCAGGTGCCGGAGGATTTCGTTGCGCTCCTTGAGGGTGGCTGCGTCGGCCGCATCGCAGCGCTGGAGCGAGGAGGTGTTGGCCGGGTGGCCGGCGCCCAGCAGGTCCAGCCCGTCCACGATGATGGAATCCACTCCGCGGCGCTGCAGTTCGCTGGCAACGGCCAGGCCAGAGAGTCCCGTGCCGATGACGATCGCGGTGGTTCGTTCGATACCTCCCGCTTCAGGCATGCTCGACACTGCAGGGTCCTTCCTCGAATGGTGCCAGCTGCGGGGCTGTACCCCGAAGGCGTTCCGTTAGCCCGGTCCAAACGTAGCCCCCTTGCGGAGCTGCGTTCTGGAAGACGGGTCTCGGTTCAGCAATGACTCGAAGACTACCTGTGATTCCCCGCCGTGGATAGAGCAGACGAATCATTGCCCGGGCAGGGGATTGCCGGGGTTCCCGCCGCGCACCGGGAGTTCGAAACGCCGTCATCCCGGCGTCCTCCAACGCTCACTGAACGCAGTGTAAACACTGGGTAAATCCCTGCCGGGTGTGCCGCCGCGGGCCGTCCGGGAGTCCGCTTGCCAGTTCCCGGCAAACCGAGAATAGTGGGGAAAACCAGGGGTTCTTGTACGCCAGTTCCGGGGCGCATCGCCGGTGAATGCCGGCCGAGAACCCCGTACGCGGACACCTCTGGCAGAATAGCCGCAACATCAGGCAAGAATCGCGAGGAGGCGGACCCCATGGGCCGAGAACAGATGAACCCGGATCCGGCAGCGGAGGCCGGCGGCGAGTCCGTAGCTCCCAGGGGGATCGTAGTTGGTGTGGACGGTTCGGACCACAGCCAGTGCGCCCTGGTGTGGGCAGCCCGCGAAGCCGAACGCCGCCGTCGACCGCTGCACATTGTGACCGCCTATTCGGTTCCCATCTTCGCCGCTTCGGGGCTCGACGGCGGTTACGCCACCGTGGATGATTCGGTGATCCGCGAAGGAGCGGAAGCCATCCTGAAGCAGGCCGTGAACAAGGTCGCCGGCTACAACATCGACGTCGATGCCTCCGTTGAGAACGGCGATGCTTCCGGTGTCCTGCTGGAAATGAGCGAAACCGCAGAGCTCCTGGTGTTCGGCACCCGCGGCCGCGGCGGATTCGTGGGCAGGCTGCTGGGTTCGGTCAGCAGCGCGCTGCCGGCCCACGCCAAGTGCCCGACGGTCACCGTGCCGTTGATTTGTGCGGACCGGCTGGGCGAAACCACGGATGACAAGCACGTCATGGCCGAGCAGGCAAAGACCGGCCACGTGCCGGTTGAGAACGTCGTGGTCGTAGGGGTTGACGGTTCCGAGCAGGCCCGCGTGGCCGTCCTGGAGGCGGCGGCTCAGGCCGAACTCCTCTCGGCGACGCTCCGGGTGGTCTGCGCCGTGCCCCACTACAGCGGTTCGCTGGCCTGGGTGCCCGCCCCGGTGGACCGCGAGGCACTGTTCGCCGACATCAAAATCCAGCTCGACGCCGGCCTGGCCTGGACCCGGAGCCACTTCCCGCGGCTGACGGTCGAGACGCAGCTTCTGGACGGCTCTCCCGTGGACGTCCTCGTCGAGGCGAGCCGGCATGTGGAGCTGCTGGTTGTGGGAACCCGCGGCCGCGGCGGCTTCGCCGGGATGCTGCTGGGCTCCACTTCGGGCGGCATCCTGCACCACGCCAAGGGCCCGGTCATGGTGGTCCCGGACCGGGACGATCCCCGGCTGGCGGACCGGGCCAGCTTCGGCCCCATCCTCGGCGACTGAACTGTCCGGGATGCCCATACCGTCCTGACGCGCGAAGGGAGGCCGGCAGGTGGAGCAGCTCCGCAGCAAGGACACGCCGGGGTACGCGCCGGGTCACGCACCGGAGCATGCGCTGGTGCTCGGGCTCGAGCTGCTGACCAAGGACATGCTGCCCGAGGCGGGCGGCAAGGCGGCCAACCTCGGCGAACTGGTGCGGGCCGGGCTTCCGGTTCCCGCCGGATTCTGCCTGACCACTCACGCCTATCGGCGGGCCACGGTGTCCGCAGGGCTGGAGGCCATCCACGCCGCTCTCTCCATGGCGGCCGCCGAAGACCTGCCGGCGCTCGCCGGGCTGGCCGGCAGCGCCCGTGACCTGGTCCTGGCCGCCGCCGTCCCCGCCGACGTCGCCGCTGCCGTCCGGATTGCCTATGCCGCCCTCGGAGCCGACGTCCCCGTGGCGGTGCGGTCCTCCGGGACCGCAGAGGATCTGCCTCTCGCCAGTTTCGCCGGGCAGCAGGACACGTACTTGTCCGTTGTCGGCGTCGAAGGCGTGCTGGCCGCCGTCCGGCAGTGCTGGGCCTCGCTGTGGACCACCCGGGCCGTGAGTTACCGGGCAGCCCACGGCATCAGCCCCTCGGCGGTGTCCCTGGCTGTGGTGGTCCAGCGCATGGTGGATGCCGCCGTCGCCGGGGTCATGTTTACGGCGAACCCGGTGACCGGCAGACGGCATGAGACCGTCGTCGATGCCAGCCCCGGACTCGGCGAGGCGGTGGTTTCCGGGGCCGTGAACCCGGACCACTTCGTCGTCGACGGTGCCACCCAGCGGGTCCTGGAGCGCCGGATCGGGAGCAAGGCCATCGCTATCCGGCCTTTGCCCGGCGGCGGAACGACGCGGATCGAACAGCCCGGCGGTGACTCCCGACCCTGCCTGGACGATGCCGGGCTCGCCACGCTGGAGCGCCTTGGCCGCCGCGCGGAGGTGCACTTCGGCTCGCCGCAGGACCTCGAATGGGCCATCGACGGCGACGGGGTGCCGTGGCTGACCCAGTCCCGGCCCATCACCACGCTGTACCCAATGCCGGAGAAACCGCCGGCCGGGGAGGGGCTGCGAGTCTACGTGTGCTTCAGCCTGGCCCAGGGCCTGACCCGCCCGCTGACCCCGATGGGGCTGGCCGGCTTCCGGCTGATTGCCTCCTCGGTGGCCCGGGCGGCGCATTTTGAGGTTGCCGATCCACTCGAGGGGCCGCGGCCGTATGTCCAGGCCGGGCAGCGCCTTTTCTTCGACCTGACCCCCGTGGTCCGCAGCTCTCCGGGCCGCGCGATCGTCCCGCGGGTGTTCGACCTGATGGAGTCCCGCTCCGCGGCGGTGCTGCGCGGGCTTTTCGAGGATCCCCGGTTCTCGGTCACCATCAGATCCCCGTGGCGGGTGCTCCGGCACGTTGCCCCGGTGGTGGCACGCGCCAGGGTTCCGGAGTCCCTGCTGCGCGCCCTCTTCCGTCCGGAGGCGGCGCTCCGCCGGGTCGAGCGTTTTGGCGGTCGCTTCAGGGCCGCCCTCGTGGTCCCGGCCGGCTCCACCCCAGCGCAGCGGCTTGACCACGCCGAGCGCATCCTCGGCCGGGAGCTCTTCCCCGTGGTACCCAACGTGCTTCCGCTGCCCGCCCTGGGCTTCGCCTTGCTGGCCGCGGCCGGCAAGCTGCTGGGCCGCCGCGTGGAAAGGGGGGAGCTGCAGGCGGTCTTGCGCGGGCTGCCCAACAACGTGACCACCGAAATGGACCTGGCGCTCTGGCGGCTCGCCTCTGTGATCCGGGCCGACGCCGGATCCGCCGCAGTGTTCGCCGGGGAGCCGCTGCCGGAGCTGGTCCGCCGCTACCGCGTCGGCGGGCTTCCTGCCGTCGTGCAGTCCGGGCTCACCGGCTTCCTGGGCCGCTACGGCCACCGGGCCGTGGCCGAAATCGACCTCGGAATGCCCCGTTGGACCGATGACCCGGCGCATATTATCGGCGTCCTGGCCAACTATCTCCGGCTGGAGGACCCCGCGCTGGCACCCGACCGGCAGTTCAACAAGGCAGCACGCGAGGCGGAGGAGCATATCGGCAGGCTCGTCGCTGCGGCGGGGGAGCGGAGCCGGCTTCGCGCCGCACTGGTGCGGGCGGCGCTGAAACGGACCCGCCTGTTTGCCGGGCTGCGTGAACTGCCGAAGTACCATATCGTCGAGGCCCTGGCCGTGGTGCGGGAGCAGCTCGCCGTGGTTGGCACCGGGCTGGCCGCGGCCGGCTCCATCAGCGAAGCCGGTGACGTCTTTTTTCTGGACCTGCGGGAAGTCCGTGCGGGCCTGGACGGGGCGAAGCTGCACGGCGTCGTGGCCCGGCGCCGCACCGCCTATCAGGAGGAACTGGGACGCCGGCACATTCCCCGGGTGCTGCTCTCGGACGGCACCGAGCCCGAAGCGCTGAACACCGGCACCGGTGGCGGCGGAACCGGAGGGGCCGGTAGGGGTGTCCTGACCGGCACCCCGGCGTCGGCCGGAACCGTCACCGCCCGGGCCCGCGTCATCCTGGACCCGGAGGGGGCGCAGCTGGAACCCGGCGAGATCCTCGTGGCGCCGTCCACCGATCCGGGCTGGACGCCGCTGTTCCTGACCGCCGGCGGGCTGGTGGTGGAGATGGGCGGGCCCAACTCCCACGGCGCCGTCGTCGCCCGCGAATACGGGATTCCCGCGGTCGTGGGCGTGCCCGACGCCACCTCCAGGATTGCCACCGGAGACAACATCACGGTCGACGGCGCCGCCGGCACCGTGACGCCTGACGCCTGGCCGCCTGCCTAGTTGTCGGGCTCAGGGACATGCCCCGCGCCGGAGCCAGCGGATGGACATAGTGTCATTCTGCCCGGTCCCGGGTGCGAAGAATGGGCATGTCCCGCTGGACTGGTCGCCCGCCCAAGGGGACATGCTCCGCACCGGGGCCAGCGGATGGACATAGTGTCATTCTGCCCGGTCCCGGGTGCGAAGAATGGGCATGTCCCTCGCGGACTGGACACCGGCGCGAAAAGGTTCAGACTCCGTCTGACCCCCGAAGCGAAAATGACGCCTAGCTAGAGTGAGGCCATGAGCGAACAGCACGGCACCGGCAAGCCGACGCCGGGTGGGACAGCAGCCGCCGCGCCGGCAGAGGCACACCGCGCGCCGCAGCTCCCGGGGCCGCGTCCTCCGGGGGCGGGGAGCGACGACGCCCGGCTCCCCGGCTGGCTGGTGCGGCACCCGCTCACCGCCGGCTGGGCCTGGACCGGATTCTGGGCGGCCCTGATCCTGGCGGACGAATTCGTCGATCTCGCGGGCTGGTCCTGGTACGTATTGGCCGGAATGGCCGCGCTGCCCTCCCTGCTGGCGACCATCACGCTGCTGCACGCGACGCCCCGAAGGTACCTCAAACCGCGGCGGGACTCGGTGCTGGGCCACTTCTTCGTCCGCTTCCTCGCCCTGACGGCGGCGTTCCTAATCTGGGGCGTGTCCGTGGTCATGAGCGCCTCCATCTCAACGACCATCCAGTCACTGGTCGGTGCAAGTGAACAGGCCTCGGAACGGGAAGTCACCTCGGTGGGTTTCCAATTGCTGGTGGCCGCGATTCCGCTTGTGGTGTCCGTGTTGTGGCTCGCCTTCATCATCCGCTGCGCCTGGTTCCTCCGCCGGCTGCGCGGCTGGAAACAGCACCCGGCGGGGGCCCGCGTGCAGAAGAAATTCCTCCGCACCAGGCCCCGGCTGCGGCGCGTCGTGCTGGGCCTGGCCCATCCGGGGCTGCTGCTCATCGCCGGGCTCGGCACGTCCGTGCTCGCACTGCTGCTGGGCGCAGTCGAGCTGACCTTGTCGGTGCTGCCGTAGTCCGCCCGGACTAATCGCCCCGGAGGAGGTGTTGCCGGCACCAGAGAGGCGTACTGTTGAGCTATGAACTGCAAGGCTGGAGCGCGGTCCCTGTGACGCGGAAATGGTTGCGCTGGATGCCCGCTGCGGCCGTCCCCGCTGTGATCGCCGCCGGGGTGCTGGTGGGTCCGCTTCCCGCGAGCGCCGTTGATCCCCTGCCGGCCCGGACGCCGCAGGAGGTGCTGCTGATGATCGCGCAGCACAACGAGGGGTCGCTTTCCGGAACCATGGAACAGACCTCCAATATCGGCCTGCCGGCGCTGCCCAAGACCGGACCGGGAGGAGTATCCTCCGACACGGCCTGGCTGGAACTGCTGACGGGCCCGCACACCGCCAGGGTCTACCTCGACGGCGCCGAGAACGCGCGGGTGCAGGTGATGGACAAGATGGCGGAACGCAATGCCGTCCGGCGCGGCAACGAGCTCTGGTTCTACAACTCCAAGGACAACACCGCGGCCCACGCGCAGCTTCCGGCGGATGCGGCTGAGCGCCACGCTGCCAAGGACATGCCCGGCTCCGCTACCGTTCCAACACCCGGGGCCCTGGCCGAAAAACTGCTCGCGAAACTCGACGCCTCCACCGACGTGAGGGTCGGTCCGGACGTCCAAGTGGCCGGACGGACCGCGTACAACCTGGTCCTCACCCCCAAATCCACGGCCACCCTGGTGGCCTCCATCGCGATCTCCGTCGACGGCACCACCGGTCTGCCGCTCGGCGTCGAACTGAAGGCCCGCGGACAATCGGATCCCGCCTTCAAGGTGGCATTCACTAACCTCACGCTCGAGGCCCCTGATTCCTCCATCTTCGAGTTCACCCCGCCGCCCGGGGCTCTGGTGAAGGAGATTCCTGTTCCGGAGCGCAAAGCCCATTCGGCCGCACCGCCGTCGGGCATGTCCCCCGAGGCGATGAAGGCAAAGCGGCCCAGCGTTACCGGCACCGGCTGGGAATCCGTGGTCGGCTTCCCGGCAGGGACCGTGTCGATGCCGGGCCAGGCAACGGACCAAGCCCCCGGTGCCGCGGCGGGCAACCCGATGCAGCCTGATCCCTCCCTGCCCGGTGGGCCGGCGTCCGGAGCCGCGTCCTTGTTTGAACAGGCGGCGGTTGCCGTCCCGGGCGGCCGGCTGGTGTCCACCTCGCTGCTGAACGTGTTGATCCTCGACGACGGCCGCATCTTCGCCGGCGCTGTCCCCCTGGAGCGGCTCCAGTCCGCAGCCGCGCCTCGGTGACCCGCCCGGTGACCGCCGCGTGACCCCCGCCGGTCCGGCCACTGAACTGAGTATCGAGACCACCGGCCTCAGCAAGCGCTTCGGCCATCAGCTGGCGGTCGACGGCGTCAACCTGGCCGTTCCGACGGGCTCCGTTTTCGGCTTCCTCGGGCCCAATGGCTCGGGCAAGACCACCACCATCCGGCTTATGCTCGGTCTCGCCGCGGCCACCGGCGGTTCCGTGCGGCTCCTGGGCCAGGAGATGCCGCGGCAGCTTCACGAGGTTCTGCCACGGGTGGGTGCCCTCGTCGAAGGCCCGGCGTTCTACCCGTTCCTCTCCGGTGCTGCCAACCTGCAGCGCTTCGATGCCGCGGACCCGCATGTCCCCGCCGCCACGCGGAAGGCGCGCGTCCGGTCGGCGCTGGAACGCGTGGGCCTGACGCACGCCGCGGACAAGAAGGTCCGGGCTTACTCGCTGGGCATGAAGCAGCGGCTCGGAATCGCCAACGCCCTGCTGGCACCCCGCGAGCTCCTGGTTCTCGACGAGCCCACTAACGGCCTGGACCCGCAGGGCACCCGGGAGGTGCGCAGCCTGGTGCGCTCGCTCGCGGCCGACGGCGCCACCGTGTTTGTGTCAAGTCACCTGCTGGCCGAGGTGGAGCAGATCTGCACCCATGCGGCCATCATGAGCGCTGGCCGGCTGGTGGCGCAGGGGACCCTCGCGGAGCTGCGCCAGGCGGGGCAGTCGAGGATCCGCGTGCTGACGCCCGACCCCGGCGCCGCAGCCCGGGTACTGGCCGGTCTGGGCCTGACGGTCGACGGCGCTGCTGGCAACGGATCTGCAGGTTCCGGCGCCGTCGGGTCCTTGAGTGCCGGCGAGGTGCTGGTTGCGCCACTTCCGGCGGCGTCCGACGGCGGCGGCGTGGCACCGGAGCGCGTGGTTGCGGCCCTCGTGGCGGCCGGCGTCCGGGTCCGGGGCTTCGCCACGGAGCAGGCGAGCCTGGAGGAACGCTTTGTGGCGCTCACGGGGGAAGGCTTCGACGTTGTCCAGTGACACCTCCCGCGGGCGTGCCGCCGAAGCTCCCTCCGGGCCGGCCGGCCGGTCCGTTTCACGCCCGCGCCGCCGGGGGCGGGGGCTGCTCGCCTCTGAGCTCTGGGTGCTCTTCCGCCGCCGCAGGACCTGGGCCATGTTGGGTGCGCTGGCGGCCATTCCAATCCTGATTGCCGTGGCGGTGCGGGTGTCCTCGGCTGTGCCGGCCGGACGCGGCCCGGCGTTCCTGGACCGGATCACCCAGAACGGATTGTTCGTCGGCCTCACCGCGATGCTTGTGTCTGTTCCGCTGTTCCTGCCGCTGACCGTGGGCGTGGTGGCGGGGGATACCGTGGCCGGCGAGGCCGGTTTGGGGACCTTGCGGTACCTGCTGGTGGCGCCCGCCGGCCGGATCCGGCTCTTGCTGGTGAAGTTCGCCGGAGTGGTGGCGTTTGCCGTGGCGGCGCCGCTCGTGGTGGCGCTGGTCGGGGCGGCCATCGGAGCGGCGCTCTTCCCGGTGGGGCCGGTGCCGTTGCTTTCCGGTGATGCGATCGGCGCGGCCGAGGCGCTGCTGCGGCTGCTGCTGATTGCCGCCTATCTCGCCGTCTCCCTGATGGGGCTCTCGGCGATCGGGCTGTTTGTGTCTACGCTGACCGACGTTCCGGTGGGGGCGATGGCGTCCACCGTGGTGCTGGCGGTAGTCTCGCAGGTCCTCGACGCCCTGCCGCAGCTGGACTGGCTGCATCCCTGGCTGTTCAGCCACTACTGGCTGGACTTCGCCGATCTGCTCCGCCAGCCGGTCGCCTGGGACTCATTCATTGCCAACGCCCTGCTGCAGGGAGGCTACGTCGCCGTGTTCGGGGCGCTCGCGTACGGCAGGTTCGTCACCAAGGACGTGCTTTCCTAGGCGAACGGACTGACCCTAGGCACCGCACCTTTCGGGCCTCAGTACCGGGCGGCCACCGGATGGAGCTGCATTCCTGACATGTAGGCGAGGTCCGTCACGGTGATGCCATCGTCCGGGTTCAGCGCCTGGACCACCCGCCCGCCACCGAGGTAGATCGCCACGTGGTAGAAACCAGGGGCCGTGCCCCAGACCAGCAGATCACCCGGCCGTGCCTGCGACAGTGGGACGTGCATGGGCGCCTGGGCAAACTGTTGTGCCGCGGTGCGGGGCAGATACTTGCCGGCAGCGGCGAACGCGGTCTGGACCAGTCCTGAGCAGTCAAAGCCGTAGGCCCCCGTGCCGCCGTACTGGTAGAAGAAGGGTGCGCCGACCTTGCCCAGCGCTACCGAAATAGCGGTCTGGTTGGAGCCGGCGGGTGCGGGCGCGGGAGCGGGTGCGGGCGCGGGAGCCGGGGCTGGCGCGGGTCCCGGCGCGGGAGCGGGTGCCGGCGCGGGTGCGGGCGCCGGGGCGACTGGAGCCGGTGGTGCCGGTGGTGCCGGTGCCGGGACGGCGGGGGCCGGCCGGATTCCGGCACCACGTTGCGGGGCCGGACTCAACGGGGCCGGACTCTGCGTGGCCGGAACGGCAGGGGCGGGTGCGGGCGCAGCGGCCTCGGTCACCGCAGCCAGCCGCTCCAGTTGGCGCCCGCGGTCCAGGGCGTCCACCCGGGCGGACTCCAGTGCCGCTGTGGTGTTGTTCAGGACCGCGAGCCGGTCCACCAGTGCGGCCCGCTGGGTCCTGGCCTCGGAGACGGCAGTCCGCTGGGCATCGCTGGCACGCTCGGCGTCGATCTTGCGGGATTCCGCCGTCCGGGCGGCCTCGTCGGCGGCCTGGTTGGCCTCCGCGGCGGCCGCCGTCAAGGAATCAGCGGCAGCGGCTGCGGTTTCCGCGGACTGGAAGGCCCGGCTGCGGCCCGCGGTCACGGCTTCGAGGGTGGCGGCCTGCTGCAGAGTGTTGCCTTTTTCGTTGCCGCTGACAATGCTGCTGAGGGCGGGATTCAGCCCACCGGTGCGGTACAGCTCGCCGGCGAGTTGGCCGATCTGCCTGCGCGTCCTCTGCTGTTCCGCCCCGGCGGCCGAAGCCCTGGCCGAAGCGATCTCCGCCGCGTCCCGCCGGAGCTGGGCTTCAACGAGGGCATCGCCATAGGCATTGTTGGCCTGCATGGATGCCGCGCGGCTGGCCTCCTGTCCCGCGGAGGCGTCCGCCAGGAGCCGGTCGATCACGGTGACCTGTGCCGCCGTCGCGCTTTCACCGGACTTGGCTGCTGCGATCTCGTCCGGCGAGGGCGCCGCGGGGGACGCCGGCACCAGAATCGCCGTCGCCGGTGACGCTGGCGTTGCCTGCGCAGGCAACGCCAGCGTTCCGAGCAGTACGACGGCGGTGCAGAGCACGGCCGTGTTGCGGCCGGAACCGGTCCAAATCATGGGGAAACCTCGCTGCTGTGTTGGGCTGGAGCGGGCGAGGTTTTGGTTTTGGCACAAGGAATGCCCCTCTGCTGATCCCCCAGCAGGCTTGAGGCTACGTGCTCAACGCCACTTTGGCAACACTGGTCACATCTATAACATAAACAACAACAGTGTCATTTGGCCACATTTGCGCCCGGCGTGTCGCGTGCGGCAAAGCGCCGGACGCTGCCCGCCCCCGCGTGAGTCCCCGGCATACCCGTCCACCCGGCATGCCCGGCTACCCGACTTCCGCGCTCAGGCGTGCTGGTGGGCCTCATGTTCGGCGTGGGTGACCGGTTCCAGCTGGAACGTGCAGTGCTCGGTGTCGAAATGCGAGCCCAGGCAGCTGGCCAGCTTGTCCAGCACCCGGTCCGTGTCCCGGGCCCCGAGCGCCGCGTCCTCGACCACCACGTGCGCGGAAAATACCGGCACCCCCGAAGTGATGGTCCAGATGTGGATATCGTGCACCGACACCACGCCGTCCACGGCCAGGATGTGTTCGCGGATCAGCTGCACGTCGACGCCCTTGGGGGTGGCCTCGAGCAGGACGTCCACCACGTCGCGGAGCAGGTGCCAGGCCCGGGGTAGGATCATCAGCGCAATGACCATCGAGGCGATGGTGTCCGCCGCCTGGAAGCCGGTAACCATGATCGCAATGGCCGCGGCGATGACGGCGAAGGAGCCCAGCAGGTCGCCCAGGACTTCGAGGTAGGCGCCCCGGACATTGAGGCTCTCCTTCTGGGCGCCGCGCAGAATCAGCAACGAGACCAGGTTGGCGGCCGCGCCGAGGACGGCGGCGGCGAGCATCACGTCGGTGCGCACCTCGGGAGCGGAGCCGAGCCGGCGGATGGCCTCCGTGAAGATGACAACAGAGATGACGATCAGCACCAGCGCGTTGGCCAGGGCGGCCAGGACTTCGGCCCGCTGATAGCCGTAGGTGCGCTTCTCGCTTGCCGGGCGGGTGGCAATCCACGCGGCCAGCAGCGCAATCGAGACGCCGGCGGCGTCGGAGAGCATGTGCCCGGCGTCAGCGAGCAGTGCGAGGGACCCGGAGAGCATCGCGCCCACGATCTGGACCAGCACGACGGTGAGGGTGATGGCCAGGACGGCGACCAGGCGGTTCCGGTGCTTGCCAGTGCCAGTGATGCCGTGCGAGTGGCTGTGGTCGTGTCCCATGCCTACAAGGCTAGCCCCAGCCGAGCTCATGCAGGCGGTCGTCGCTGATGCCGAAGTGGTGGGCGATCTCGTGGACCACGGTGACGGTGACTTCCTCGATAACATCCTCGCGGGATTCGCAGATTTCCAGGATCGGCCGGCGGTAGATGGTGATCCGGTCCGGCAGGGAACCGGCGTCCCACCACGAGTCCCGTTCGGTCAGCGGCACCCCTTCGTAGAGGCCCAGCAGCACGGTGTCCGGATCCTCGCCGGGCTGCGGCGTGTAGTCGTCCTCGATGAAGACGGCCACGTTGTTCATGGTCTTCGCGAGTTCCGGCGGGATCCGGTCCAGGGCGTCGCTCACCGCGGCGTCGAAGTCGGTTTCCGACATCGGAAACGGTTTCGGCTCCGGGCCATCCTGGCTGTCTTCGGCGGGGACGTCCGGGTCAGCGGAGACGTTCGGGTCAGCGGGGGCGTTCGGTTCCTCCGGGTCGTCGGGGACGATAGGCAGGCCGGGCGGCAGCGAAGGGGACATAGCTGAACTGTAGCGCCGAAACTAGCGGGACCGGCGCCGGGTCAGGCCCACGCCCACGAGGCAGATCGCACCGCCGATCAGGCCCCAGATGGTGGGAATCTCGCCCAGCACCAGCCAGGAGATCAGGATCGTGGTGCCCGGTACCAGATACGTGGTGGCGGCGAGCCGGCCGGCGTCGATCATTGACAGCGCATAGGCCCAGGTGGTGAAGGCGATCGCGGTGGGGAAGACGCCGAGGTAGACGAGTCCCAGCGTAGCCGGCAGCGGCGCCGCCTGCAGCTCGGTGGCCAACTGCCCGCTGAAGGGCAGGCAGCAGACGGCGCCCACCATGATGCCGAACCACGTCGCCTGCGCCGCGGGGAACTTCCGCAGCACCGGCTTCTGCACTATCACACTTACCGCCGCGAGGGCCGCCGCCAGCAGGCAGAGCAGCACGCCGGCAATATCCGCCGTCGACCGCTGGCCCGAACCGAGAGCGATCACCGCTACCCCGCCAAACGCGACGAGGCTGCCGATGATCAGCCAGCGCGGGAAGCCCTCCTTAAGGATCACCCCGGCCATGATGGCGATCAGGATGGGGCTGACGTTGATCAGCAGGGCGGCGGTGCCGGCGTCGACCAGGTGTTCGGCAGCGTTCAGCGCCACGTTGTAGCCGCCGAACCACATGACGCCGTAGGCCAGAATGGGCCACCATTCACGGCCCCTGGGCAGCTTGCTGCTCTTCCGGAGCCGCGGCAGCACCACCAGGCCCAGTACGACGGCGGCGATCGCCAGCCGCCCGAGGGCAAGCGGGCCGGGGGAGAAGTTGGGGCCAACGGCCCGGATCCCCACGAAGGCGGACGCCCAGAGCACCACGGTGACGACGACGGCGGCGATGCCGAGCCGGCTGATCTGGCCGGGCCGTAGGGTCTTGCCCGGGGATGCGGGCGCTACAGCCTGGAAAGTCACATCGTGGGTGCTGTCCTGCGTGCTGTCCGGTTGGGGGGAGCCTGGTGCGGCCGTTGTTGCCATGTTAGTCAATGTAGTCCGTCCGGCGCAGTGGGGCTGGCGGAAATCGGTCGCGTCTAGTCGAGTCCTGCCAGCGGCCGTGCGCCCGTCCCCGGGCGGGTTCACCGGAGCGGACGGGCGGCGGCCTGAATCGCCGCGGCCACCTCGTCCAGGGCTGCGGATCCATGCCGCCACTGCTGCCAGTGGAGCGGCACATCCACGTGTGCTGCGGGGTCGAGGGGGACGAGCCTTCGTCGTTTCAGCTCGTCCCGGACCTCAATTTCCGGGAGCAGGCCCCACCCCATCCCCCAGCGGATGGCTTCGCCGAACTCGTGGGCGGCCGGGACGTAGTGCCGCGGCGGCTGGAGTACTTTGCGGCTCACTTCCCGCAGGTAGCGGTCCTGCAGATCGTCCTTGCGGTCGAAGACAATGACCGGGGCCGCGGCGAGTGTTTCCGCCGTCGTTCCGCCGGCAAACCACCGGGCGGCGAAGTCCGGGCTGCAGACCGGCAGATAGCTCATGGTGCCGAGCCGGCGGGACGAGCAGCCGGGGGCGGCCTTGGCGGTGGCGGTGATGGCAGCGGCCGCTGCACCGCTGCGGAGGAGCTCCAGCGAGTAGTCCTGGTCCTCGCGCAGGATCTCCAGCTGGACCTTGTCCGCCACTGCGGCCAGGCCCGGGAGTGCCCAGGTGTGGAGCGAATCGCTGTTGATGACCAGGGTCAGGCGGACCCCTGAATGGGTGGCGCCGGGTTGCAGTTCCTCGGCCAGGTCGGCGGACAGCATGTGGAGCTGGCGGGCGAAGCGCACCACGGCCTGTCCTGACTCGGTGAGTTCGACGGGCCGGGTCCGTTTCAACACCGGACGTCCAACGGTTGCCTCGAGGGCGCGGACACGCTGGCTCACCGCCGACGCCGTGACCGAGAGGTGGCCGGCGGCGGCCTCGAAGCTCCCGTGGGTGACGATCGCGGCCAGTGTCCGGGCCTGCTCCGGATGAATTGCCATCATTAGCTCATCTTATGATAACTCAGAATAATTACCTGGTCTCATGATCTGTTTCGACCTAACGTGGCTGGTGTGATCCTCTCTCTCGTCGCGGGCCTGGCCAGCGGGCTGTCCCTGATCGTCGCCATCGGTGCCCAGAACGCCTACGTGCTCCGCCAGGGCATCCAGCGATCGCACGTTCTTCTGGTTGTTGCCGTGTGCGCCCTGTCCGACCTCGTGCTGATCATGCTCGGTGTGGCCGGGGTGGGTGTCCTCATTGAGCGGGCGCCCGGGCTTCTCGAGGTAACGCGGTGGGCCGGCGCCGCCTTCCTCCTGGCCTACGGGGTCATGGCTGCGGTGCGGGCCATCCGCGGAACGCAGGCTGCCCAGCCGGCGACCGGTCACCCGGGGTCGTGGATGGCCGCCCTGGGGACCTGCCTGGCGCTGACGTGGCTGAACCCCCATGTCTACCTGGACACCGTTCTGCTGCTGGGGGCCCTGGCAGGCACCCACGGAGCGGACGGGCGGTGGTGGTTTGCCGCCGGAGCAGGACTCGGCAGCATAGCGTGGTTCGCCGCACTTGGCGCCGGAGCCCGGTACCTCGGGCCGGTATTCGCCCGGCGGAGTGCGTGGCGCGTGCTCGACGGCGGGATTGCCCTGGTCATGGTCACCCTCGCTGTCATGCTTGTAGCCTGAGATAAGTCAGCCGTCCCACATGACACTTTGAAGAAGGAACCGCCCGTGTACGTCCCCTCGCATTTCGCTGCAGACCAGGACGCCATCAGGGAGTTGCTCGCGGACCCCGGTGCGGCCAACCTCGTGACGTCGACCGAGCGGGGACTGCTCGCGACGCTGCTGCCGTTCGTCTATGATCCGGCGGCCGGCGAGCATGGGGCACTGCTGGGCCATGTTGCCCGCAACAACGAACAGTGGCTGCTGCCGGCACTGGGCGAATCCCTGGTCATCATCCAGCGCTCCGACTCGTACATTTCCCCGTCCTGGTACCCGTCCAAAGCCGAACATGGCCGGGTCGTCCCGACGTGGAACTACACCACCGCGCACGCCTACGGCCGGCTCATCGTCCACGACGACCCGGCCTGGGTTGAAGACCTGGTCCGGCGGCTGACCACGCTGCACGAAGCATCGTCGGAACGCCCCTGGACCGTGGACGACGCGCCGGCGCGTTTCACTGCCGGGCAACTCCGGGCGATTGTCGGCGTCGAACTTGTCATCACGAGGGTTGAAGCGAAACGGAAGCTCAGCCAGAACCGGTCGGCTGCCGATATTGGCGGCGTGATCGCCGGGTTGCGGGTTCGGGGTGACCTCGAATCGGCGGCCGATGTGGAGCGTGCGCAACAGGACCCGGCCCGGGGGAGCTGAGCGCCCGCGAACCGGCGACCGCCGATTTTGGATAATCCAGAGGTCTGTCCTATAGTTTTATAGGTCCAGTTCGGAGCAACTCGAAAGGACAAAAACGAACGGCTTCGGCCCTTTATTTTTGCCCCCAATGAGCCGAATTGAGTTCTGGCCCCCATCGTCTAGCGGCCTAGGACACCGCCCTTTCACGGCGGCGGCACGGGTTCGAATCCCGTTGGGGGTACGCAGGGAACTGGTCAGTCCGGATGTGAAAGTCTGGTAGGCTAAAGGCCTTGAAAAATTGCGGTAGCGATACTGCAGAGAAGCAAGAAAATAGCAAGGCCCTGTAGCGCAGTTGGTTAGCGCGCCGCCCTGTCACGGCGGAGGTCGCGGGTTCAAGTCCCGTCAGGGTCGCTCTGATTGCCAGAAGAAATTCCGGCCGTCATGGTGACACGTCACCTAGGCTCTGTAGCTCAGTTGGTAGAGCGTTCGACTGAAAATCGAAAGGTCACCGGATCGACGCCGGTCGGAGCCACCAGCTAGAACCCCGCAGTTCCCAGTGTTTGAAAGGGATCTGCGGGGTTTTTTCGTTGCCCGGTGCAGCTGTCGAATCAGCTGGGATTACCCGAAATCAGCCGAGTTCTCCGTCGGCCTCGGTGCCGATATCGCCTTGGTGGGCGAGGACCAGACGAGCCAGTTCACCGTCGGGCCTAGTGGACATTTTCCTTAGTTCGCTGGGATTCAGGCAGCGCCAGGATGTGTCCGCGCCGGGAGGACATGCCCATTCTTTGCGCCCGGGGCAGGGCATAACGGGACTATGCCCACCCGCGGCCCCGGTGCGGGGCATGTCCAGTCCAGCGGGCACGTCCCGTCCGGTTGGTGGCGCTCCTTCCCGGTTGTCTGCCGCCACAGCTCCTATCGGCCCGGGAAAGGCCCGGGTTTCCGCGGGCTTGTGGCGCCGGGTGCCGAAGTAACCGGGCGGGAACGTCGCGGCCCGTCGCGTTGGGCTGGTCCGGTCAGGCGTTGGGTGGGTCCGGCGGCGTGGAATCTGGCGTCGCCGCGGGAGTACATGTCCATCCTTCGCGCCCGGGACAGGGCACAACGGGACTACGTCCATCCGCGCACCCCGGCGCGGGGCATGTCACTTAGCAGTGCCCTCCCAGCCCCCCGGGCCAAGACCCCCGACGAACTAACGAAAATCCCACTAGCCGGCGAAGCTGTCATCACGGCCAAGGTGATTAGCTCAGCATCGGTGATCTTATGACGTATGCCGATGCGGATGCTGGACCGGGCCGGGACCGTTCCGGATATGCCTTTTAGTAAATCATCGGCCTGCACATTGCCCTTCAAATCGCCGCGCCGCGCCGAACGAGCCCCCTGGAACTACTCCTCTAGACTCGCTGGATGGCTAGCAGCAAGAAATCCCAGGTGATCATACTGAACGGCGGTTCGAGCTCCGGCAAGTCTTCAA
Organism: Pseudarthrobacter sp. HLT1-7; assembly: GCF_059383435.1. Classification (NCBI taxonomy): domain Bacteria; kingdom Bacillati; phylum Actinomycetota; class Actinomycetes; order Micrococcales; family Micrococcaceae; genus Pseudarthrobacter; species Pseudarthrobacter sp. HLT1-7. The sequence continues at coordinate 189,272 of NZ_JBWZCH010000001.1, forward strand.
TTGCAAGAGCGCTTCAGGAGATACTCCCGGGCATCTGGTCGACCTTCGGCGTCGACACGTTCATCGCCGCACTTCCTGCCAGGGGGTACAGCCCTCGCGCGGGAATCTCCTTTGAGCAGGACGGCACCATCACCTTTAGCGCGGAGCATCGGGCCTTAGAACGAAGTTGGTACACCGGCCTCAGCGGTATGGCCCGGGCAGAGGCCCACATGATCCTCGATGAGGTGCTTTTTCCGGTGGTGCTGGACAGGAGCGCATACAGTCAGCATTCAGCGGAGTGAAACTCAGTTGGGTGGGAGTGCGCTGCGACCCGGATGTCGCCGCATGCCGCGAGGTACGACGTCTCGACCGTGTGGAAGGAATGGCGCGACAGCAAGCCTTGAGCGTGCACGGCGGAGTTGCCTACGATCTAGAGGTCGACACCACGAATCGCTCGACTGAAGAGTGCGCACGGGACATTGCCAGCCAGCTCTTACTCAAGGCTTTGGCCCGCTGAGGGATCAGCTGACGGGTGTCAGTGGCCGATAGCTTGTGGCCGGAAGGTATCGCAGCTCTCGCGCTCTGCCTTTGGCTTCCTAACTGAGAAGGGCGTTCTTCTGCCGGGATTTGATCGTTGAGCTCTGCCCGCAGTTGGTGCAGGTGATGTCGAATTTTTTGGATGTTGTGAGGACGGGAATGAAGAACAGGGTGAGTTTTGTGGCGCGTTCCTGCAGATGATGGTGGATGAACCGGCCGCAGTACTGGCATGTCGCCATCCGTCCGGGCAGGTCGCGAAGGAGCGTTTTGAGGCCGAAGAGCAAAAACATGGTGTGTGCCTTTCAAGGGTTGTTCCGGTCAGTCCCTGGTTTGGGCGTCCGGTGAGGACAGGCGGGCCGCGAGGCCTGAGAGCAGGATGTTGATTCCCTGGTCGAGTTCGGCTGCGCCGTCATAGTCGGCGAGGACCGGGGCGAGAGCGCGAAGTCTCGGAAAGTCTTTCGCCGGCAGACGGTGCAGGCCGAGGCGAAGAAGGGCTTCGTTTTCGTCCGGGTCGGCGATGATTTCCTGCAGTTCGTTGAGGATGTGTCCGTACAGGTAGCCGTAGTAGGCGCGGTAGACGTGCAGGGCGTCAGCCGGGGTGAATCCGGCGTCGATTAGCAGCGACAGGATTTTTTCCAGGGGCCGCAGCGTCCCCAGCGGCCGGAGACCCAGGGGCGTGGATAGCGGACGGGTCACGAGCAGGGGCACGACGTTAGGGTGCCGGAGCGCCAGCCGCCGCAGGTCGTGGGCGATGTGGCGGAGCTGTGCCTGCCAGTCCGGGTCGTCGGGGAAAATGGAAAGTTCATTAAGAACGAGCTCGGAGACGCCGTCGAGCAATGCCGCGCGGTTCTCGGCGTAGCGGTAGAGGCCCATGGGATCGCGCCCGAGTTCCTGCCCGAGCCGGCGCATGGTGAGGGCATCGAGTCCCTCCGCGTCAACCAGTGCCAGGGCTGCGGACAGAACCAGCTCCCGGCTGAGCCGCTTTTTCCTGCCAGCACCGGATCTGGGCACCGGATTCTCTTCAGGTGACATGGTCTTCCGTTCCCGTGGCTGCGGCCAAGCCCCCCTTCCAAAGAAAGTAAGTAGGCTTGCTTGTTGTGTAGTCTACGTATAAAGTCTACATCGTAGAGAAGTTGTCATCACCGGTTTCTGAAGCGGGACGTTGGTTGCACGGCCATTCAGGCCCCTCACATCACCCCAGGAGATTCCCATGACTGCCAATAACACCCAGACCGCACGCACCGAGACGACCCGGAACGCGAACGACATCAAGATCTCCACGAGGACGCTCGAGTTCGCCGTGTATGCCGCCGCAGTGCTCGCCACGATCATCACCGCCGCCGTCGTCGGAGACGACCGCAGCGAAAACGGCGTGGATGTCTTCAACGCCCATGACGCCATGCAGCTCATCACCTGGCTGACGGTCGGTCTCATGGTGGCCCGCGGCCTGGCCAAGGCCGGCAACCGCAACCACAACCACGGCTAACGTCTGTACCTCGTTCGGCTGCGAGTGCTGTTGAACAATGATGGTCCTGGTGCGGCCGCCGAAAGGGCGGCGGCACCGGGATTTTCAGTCCGAATTGTTTCATCCCCGGATCTGCACCGGTCCGGGAACCGCTTCAGCGCCGCGTGCACGGCCTTGAGGCTTCAGCTGCTGTAGCCACACGGCGGCACGAGAATGCACCGAGCGGAAACGAGCCACCCATGGCAGATTCGCAGCACGACCGGTTCCTGCAGGCAGCCACTACCCATGCCCCGGCGTGCGACCGTGCTCTGGGCCGGAACCTCCGCTATGGCCTCTCTATGAGTTGGTGTCGCCTGTTCCAGGCCGCGCCCGGGCCGGAGGATGCATTCCCGACTGCCATGAAGAAGAAACGGATCGATCCTTGGCGCACCGGCCATTGCCTGAAGGAGCCGGTCTCGGCGGATTACAACCAGGCCAGCTACCCGGAAGTGGTCTGATCCGGATGTCGGCGACTTTTCCCACGTCCATGCCGCGCGACGCCCACCGGCCCCGCGTTCACTGCCAGGAGCCCATGTCACCCGCGGACCCCACCCTTCGGGGCGTGCAGTGGCCGGTTTCCACGGAGGCCGGGCCTACGGACTTGTTGAGCGTTTACCTCCGGACCCGCGTTCTGCGGTGCCGGTGCGGATTCCAGATGGAAATACCCCGCCAGTGACAGGCAGCACCTGTCCGGCTCTGCAGCCGGCCGAGAACAACACGGAGACATTGTGACCAGAAACGACGGCGTACACCAACCCGCACACCCGGCAGTGGGGAATTGGCCGGGCTGACCCCGACACCCTCGTCCACGCCGGCAACAGTTGAACATCTGCACTGTTCGGTCAGCGGGCCGCAAAACCGCGGGAATCAGCTACCCCGTCCGGAAACCACCACTTATACCAGGAGCACGCCATGGATTCTGTCCGGACTTTTGAGTCAATAGTCATCATCTTCAATCCCAACAGCACAGGGGATGCCCCCACGCTCGCCGAGAAACTCCGGGACCGGCTAACTGAGCTCCTCACCTACACGCCGGATCTCAAACTCCAACCGACCAGTCACGCCGGACACGCCGTCGAGCTCGCCCGCGAGGCTGCCAGCAGCGGCGGCCACGTACTTGTCGTGTCCGTCAGCGGTGACGGGGGCTATAACGAAGTCGTCAACGGCGTGAAGCAAAGCGGCAACCCCAACGCGGTCTGCGCCGTCATGGCGGCAGGGAACGCCAATGACCACCGGCGGACCACCGGCACCAAGCCGCTGGAAGAGGCCATCGCCGAGGGCAACGTACGCTACATCGACCTGTTGCGCATCCACACGGGCCAGGGAGACGACGCGCCGGCGGTATACGCCCACTCCTACATCGGATTCGGTCTGACGCCGGTGATGGCGATCGATATTGAAGAGGGCAGCAAAGGTGCCATCAAGGAAATGGTCTCCGTGATCCGGGCCTTCGCGAAGTTCAGACCGTTCGAAATACGCCTGACCGACGGAAAGCACCGGAAGTTTGACAGTCTTGTCTTCGCCAACATTTCTGAGATGGCGAAGTACGCCACCCTGAGTGACGCTGACGACGAGCCGTCCGACGGAAAATTCGAAGTGATCCTCTTTCCGCACATGCCCAAGTGGCGGGTACTGCTGACGGCCCTGCGCGCCACCACGCAGGGACTGGGCGACCAGCCAAGCGTCAGCACTTACGAATTCACCACACTCAAGCCCCTTCCCTACCAGATGGACGGGGAAGTGAAGTCCGTGGACGCGGACACACTGGTCAAGGTCGAATGCGCCCCGGCCGCCCTGCCAATACTGGGGTAGAGCCCGGCAGGAGGCACGAAGGAACCGTGGAACCTGACGACGCCGCGCAGGATGAGCCCCTTCCGCGACCCGCGGCCTTTCCTGCCTTCTGAGGACACGTCTTGACCTTCCCGAAGATACGTCTTGACGGGTTTCGTGCTCGCTCATAAGCTAAGCATGCTTAGTAAACTCGCTTCGAAAAAAGTCCGCGATCCATAACCGGGGAAACGGCCGGGTGTGGGGAGACCGACCCAGGGTTACGGTCAGCAGCGAAGTTACCAGTGTCCATCCGTCACCGTCTTGAGGAGCCACCATGTACTTGCACACTCAGCAGTTGATCAATGAAATCGCCGTGGACGAGCCCGATCCCGCGGCGGCCAATGCCCTGCAGGAAGGGCTGGGTGGGCAGTTCGGCGAAATGCGCACCATGATGCAGTACCTCTTTCAGAGCATCAATTTCCGGGGGGACCCGGCGTCGAAACCTTATAAGGACCTTATCCAGGGCGTGGGCACCGAAGAGATCAGCCATGTCGAACTCATCGGCACGACCATTTCCCGGTTGCTGGACGGATCCCCGCAGTACCAGGGGAAGAAAACCGATCCGGTGGACCAGCCCGGCGCGATGGGAGCCACGCCGCTGAAGATAGCCCTGGACACCAGCAACATCCACCATTACCTTGTGGGCGCCCAGGGCGCTCTGCCAGTGGACGCCGCCGGCAATCCGTGGCTGGGGTCATATGTGTACAACAGCGGAAACCTGGTTCTCGATCTGCTCTACAACCTGATGCTGGAATCCACGGGGCGGCTACAGAAATGCCGAATTTACGAGATGACTGAGAACGCCGCCGCACGTTCCACGATCGCGTACCTGATCGTGCGGGACCAGGCGCACGAAAATGCTTTCGCAAAGGCATTGGAGAGCCTGGGGGTGAACTGGGGCAAGGTGCTGCCCATCCCGAAAACCAATGCCGAGCAGTTCCCCGAAGTCAAGAAGCTCCTGGACAAGGGGCTCCAGAGCATCCAGTACACGTTCAGTGCGGACGACGCCAGCGAAGCGGCCAAGCTATACCGGGGCGCATCGCCCTCCAACGACGGCACCGAACTGAGCACCGGTGTGATGCCCGAGGGCTTCCCGATGGCAATGTCGCCGGAACGTCGGGAGGAATTTGCGCCCGGGCTGGATGCTGACCTTCTGGCCCTCATCCAGGCCACCGCCGAAGTCGAACTCAAAGTTGCCGATAACCCCAGCGAACCAAAAACGACTTAGCCTGCCCGGCCCTCCCCATGACTCGGCGGCCCCGAACACCCGGAGCGGAACGGGACAACGTGCTTCCTCCGGGTAGCCACCGCCCCATCACCGCATCCGGCTCCGTCCTGGGACGGGACCGCCTCTATGGGGGCGGACGCCGGACTTAGAAAGAAGGAGGGTGCAGCGCCAGGGCAACGCCGGCCCGCCGCTAAGCCTCGAGAACCACAACCATCCGCAGCCGCACGGCCCCCAACAAGGAGTAACAATGAACATCCCTGAACCGAGGGGACCTATCAGCGCCGGGCTCATTGCCATCCTGGTGGAGAAGAAGCCCGGGCCGGAACCCCAAGGCCTGGCCGCTCTGCACACACTGGTCGCGGAACGGTTGTTGGTTATCAGGGACATGATCGACGACGACGTCCAGCTCGCCTTGTTCTGCCTCTATGAGCTGCACTACGGAGGGCTGGACGGCGTCGATGACCGCTGGGAATGGCATCCCGGGCTGATCGGTATCCGCCACCTGCTGGAGGAACCGTTCGAGGCGTGGCTGCGGGCCGAGGCCGGCCCGGTGTCGGCGTCCGTGGTGCGCCCGGACTCCAGGACGCCCGGCAGCGATGCCACTGCGGCCCTTCTGTTCGGCATGGCCGGGCGGGACAGCGGTCCCAGTGTCTCCCGTCATGTGGCGAAGAAAGCGACGGCCGGGCAGCTGCGTGAATTCCTGATCCATAAGTCCTTGTATCAGCTCAAGGAAGCCGACCCGCACACTTGGGCCATTCCGCGCCTGAGTGGCCGGGCCAAGGCCGCCCTCGTGGAAATTCAGGCGGACGAATACGGCGGCGGCCACCCGGAGCGTATGCACAGCGCCATGTTCGCCCGGACCATGAGGGGGCTGGGACTCAATGACAGCTACGGCGGCTACGTGGACGTGGTCCCGGCCATCTCACTGGCCTCCGTGAACATGATGTCCCTGTTCGGGTTGAACCGGAGGCTTCGCGGAGCCATTGCCGGGCATCTGGCCATGTATGAGATGACGTCCTCACGGCCGAACCAGCTCTACGGGAACGGCTTCCGCCGTCTGGGATTTGATGCGGACGTGACCGGGTACTTCGATGAGCACGTTGAGGCGGACGCCGTCCACGAACAGATAGCCGGGAGGGATCTTGCCGGCGGACTCGTAGAGGCGGAACCGGACCTCCTGGACGATGTCCTCTTCGGTGCGGCCGCGGTCTCCTGCATCGACGCCCGCTTCGCGACTCACCTCATGGACGCATGGGACAACGGCCGGTCTTCACTGCGTTCGCCCATTCCCGCCGCGGCATGACTGGCCGGGCACCACGTTTCTTCCCGGGACCGCGGGAGGAGTGCATTCTGCCCCTGCGCCGGCCGGAGGAGTGCCATATGCGGGAACCCGCCGTGAATCCGCCGCGCATTCCGAGGCCGGGCGGCGGCTCCGGCATGCAGGCAAGATCCGCCCGTTCCCTCCCCTAACTCTGATCGGAAACAGCCATGAAAGACACCTCGCCAAACCCCGGCAGCGCCTCACTCTTCCTCTGCCCGGACGGACCCATCCTGGTCCGCGGCGACTTTGACGTCCTCACGCCGTCCGGGGATCCTGTGCCGCGGCAACGCAAGACCGTCGCCCTCTGCAGATGCGGTGCCTCGGCCCTAAAGCCGTACTGCGACGGCACCCACAAAATAATCAACTTCCGCACCGGCAGCCCGGTCGCGGAACCGGAAACGACTCCGACCCCTACAGGCAACCCGCGAGCGGCACGCTGACAAACGATCCGTGCTCCGTGCCCGTCGATTGCTCCGTAACGGCCCTTCTGGCGGGTCAAAAGGGCCGTTACGGAGCAACCGACGGGAGTTCGACGGCGGGCATGGTTGGGGGCGTGGGAGTCAACCGGGCTAGACTCGCACGCTGGGGAAAAACGCCAAGGCCGCCAGCAGCCTGAACGGGCCGGCGGTGCAATCTCAACCGGAAAAGTGATTCCTAAACCGTGATCCTGAAGAATATTGCACGCCCATTGACCATCAGCGTCCTCCTCGCCTCCCTGGCACTTACCGGCTGTTCGGCGCCGGAGGCCGGCAGCACGCCGTCGTCCGCGGCCGCCACTTCCGCTCCCTCCGCCTCCTCAACGGCGGCTCCGGGCAAGTCCTCCGGCCCTTACGGCGACTTCCCGACGGCGGCCGCCGCCTGCGCCAAGATCTCCGAACAGGCGGCCGGCGCTACCCTGCTGCCGCTCTCGGCGGCGCAGGGGAAAACGGCTGAACTGGAGCAGGCCAAGGCGGAACTGGCCCGGACGGCAGAGATGGTCCCGGACAGCATCAAGGCGGACTTCGCCACGCTCAGCCAGACGGCTGTCGCCGGGGTGAAGGACCAGACGGTCTTCTCCAGCGGGAAGCTCCAGGACGCCATGGCCCCCGTGCAGGGCTGGCTCGCCGCGAACTGCAACTAAGCGCCAGCCGCCAGCCGCCGGGCGCCGCGGAAGAATCCCTCCCCGGAACCGGACTCTGCGGCGTTCCCGGCGCCAGGCCTCCACCTTGTCGGGGGCAGACGCTAGGGTGGTCTCAAGAGAAGGGGAGTGCCTTATGGAATACCAGAATTCCCAGCCCGTAGCGGGCTCCGTTCCCGAGCAGCCCACTGCCGCGCCGGCGGGCAGCGGCGGACGCACCGTGATTTCCGAAGCCGCCGTCGCCAAGGTAGCCGGCATCGCCGCCCGCGCCGTCCCGGGCGTCTATTCCCTGGGATCGGGCCCGTCACGCGCCCTCGGGGCGTTCCGCGACGCGGTGGGCAGCTCGGACCACGCCGCCGGAGTCCGCGCCGAAGTGGGCGAAACCCAGGTCGCCGTGGATATCGATCTGGTGGCGGTCTACGGCACACCCCTCCACGCCCTGGCGGACCAGATCCGGGCCGCGGTGTACGCGGCTGTCGAGAAACTCGTGGGGCTCCAGGTTATCGAGGTCAACGTGGAGATCCATGACGTCTACGTGCCGGGCCCGGCTAAGCCCGGCACACCCGGCGAAACCCGGCCGGCGAGGGAGGCAATCCAGTGAATTTGACCGTTGTAGGGATCGCAGCAGGCGCCTTCGCGGCGTTTATGTCCTTCCAATTTGGTGTCTGGGGTTTCCTCGGCGCCCTGCTGTTCATGGGAATCGGGGCCGTTCTGGGCCGCGCCGCGGAAGGGAAACTGGATCTGCGCAGCGTTCTCGACGCCCTCACTGGCCGGCGTTTCTCCTCATGAGCGGTACGGCCGGGGCCGTGGTTCACAGCGCCGCGCTGGCTGGACACAACCGAATCAGCACCCAGGCCCTGACCAGCCTGGCGCGGGCCGCCGCGGCGGAGGCGCTCGGTGTCACGGCGCCGGAAGTCCGGGCCGAGTGGTCCGACGACGACGGCCTGCTGGCCTTGTCTCTGGTCGCACCCATCACCGTGCCCCCGCTGACCGCCGTGCTGCGGGATCCGGGACGGACCGCAGCCTTCGGCGGCTCCGTCTGGGACAGGGCCGTGGCCGCCAAGGCTCAAATCCTGCGCCGGGTGACCGAATTAAGCGGTGCCCGGCTGAGCCGGGTGGACATCCGGATCAGCGGAGCAAGCGTCAGCGAAGGAGGGCGGGTCCGGTGAGCGACGATTCGGAACGCGGGCACGCGAAAAACCCGAAGCGATCGGCATCCGCTGTCCCTGCGGACCCCGCGGCCGGGGCCTTTACCGCCGGAGCAGCCGGCGACGCCGGCATGGAATCGATTCTGAAACGCGAGACCCGCTCGTCGAGGGCCGTGGCATCCGTTATCGCCGCCGTTCTGGTCATTGCGCTGTGCGTGTATGCACTCCTGGAAGCCGCGGTCCGCGCCGTCGGGCAGCCGCCGTGGCTCGTGGATCCGCAGACTGCAGCCGACCAGATCGTAGCGCTCCCCGGGCGTGTCCCGCCCCTGCTGCTGGGCGTTGCCGGCGCCGTACTCGTCATGCTGGGCCTGTTCTTCTTCCTCAATGCGGTCCTGCCCGGACGCCGGGCCCGCCACCTGCTCTGGGACCGCCGCGCCGCCGTCGTGGTGGACGACGAAGTGATCGCCTCCGCACTCGCGCGCCGGGCGCGGCTGGCCGCCAACGTGACGCAAGAGCAGGTCACGGTGATTGTGTCCAGACAAAGGGTGGTGGTGAACGTCCGCCCCACCTCCGGCATCCCCCTGGACGAGGCTGCTGTGTTGTCCGCGGTTCAGGACGAGCTACGGGGCATGGGGCCTTCCCCCATGCCGGAGATCCGGATTATCGTCGCCTCGGCAGGAGTGATCGGCGCATGAACAGCAGCCCTAGAATCCTCAACCGGATCCTGATCGGGATCCTCGGCGTCAAGCTCCTCGCCATCGGAATCCTGCTGATCCTGCTGGCCGTTGTTCCGGCCGTCGGCAGCTGGTGGCAGACGTGGTCCGCCGGGGTGTGGAGCAACTGGCGGGATGCCTTCGAAATCACGCGCTTCCCGGGCCGGACGGAGAGCTGGCTGTGGATTGTGCTGGCGGTGCTGCTGCTCGCGGTGATTGGCGCCATGGTGGCGTGGGCTGCCCAGCAGGGCAAGGGGCGGTCCAATCTGCTCGTCAGTGGCGAAGACCCCGGCGAAGTTCCCGGAAACGTCCGGATCGGCAGCGGCGTGGCCGAGCAGGCACTGCGGGCCGCACTGGCTGACCGTCAGGACCTGGCCGGAGCCACCGTCGCGACCTACGATTACCGTGGCGAGCCTGCCCTGAGAATCCGGGTCCAGCCCCGCCAGGGCGTAGCCCCCCATATTTTGGCAGCCGAGGTGTCCGGCCTCGTGGAGGCGCTCGACGCTGTGATCGGGAAACGCACTCCCGTGCTCATCCACATCGCCGCCGGCGCGCGGTCCAGGTTCGGCCGGGCCGAGCGGGTCCGCTGACCAGGCGCTGCGCCACCGCTGACCCGGGTCCAGCGGGTCCGCCGGGCCTCCGCCGGGTCCGTCGGTCCCGCCCGGGTGAGTCTGCAGGCGTGAGGTTCCGGCAACATTCCCCCGTATCCCGCGCAGCCCCGGCGACCAGGCAGCGGATGGCGGGTTTGCGCGGGAGCCGGCCCACAGGGTGCCGATCTCCTTTCGATAAAGGTTTGATGTAAACGCTTGCATTCCTCACCGCCAAGTCGCTATTGTGATGGTCACCACACCAACTGCACCGCCGTTTTTCTATCCGGTACTCAGCGAGGAGCCTCCAGCATGAAAACCCCTAAATTCCTACTTCCCGTAGCCGCGGCAGGCGTTCTAGCCCTCACACTCTCCGCCTGTGGTGGCGGAGGGGGCGGCGGCACAACGGGCGGCAACGCCGGTGGCGACGCCGCGCAGGGCCTCGACGGCCGCGGGCCCATCACCTACGTCCAGGGCAAGGACAACAGCAACGTCGTCCGGCCGCTGATCGAAAAGTGGAACGCTGCCCACCCGAACGAGAAGGTTACGTTCAAGGAGCAGACGGACCAGGCCGACCAGCAGCACGACGACCTCGTCCAGAACTACCAGGCCAAGAATGCCAACTACGACGTCGCAAGTGTTGACGTCGTGTGGACTGCAGAGTTCGCAGCCAAGGGCTGGCTGCAGCCGCTCAAGGACAAGATGGCCCTGGATACCGCTGCCATGCTGAAGCCGACGGTTGACAGCGCTTCCTACAAGGGGACGCTCTACGCGGCCCCGGTGTCGTCCGACGGCGGCATCCTGTATTACCGCAAGGACCTCGTCCCCACGGCTCCCAAGACCTGGGACGAGATGATGGGCATGTGTTCTGTCGCCAAGGCCAACAATATGGGCTGCTTCGCGGGCCAGTACGCCAAGTACGAAGGCCTCACCGTCAACGCCTCGGAGGCTATCAACTCCTTCGATGGCTCCGTGCTGGACAAGGACGGCAAGCCCAGCCTGAACAGCCCGGCTGCCAAAGAGGGCCTGAGTGCCCTCGCCAAGGCCTACGCCGACGGCAACATCCCCAAGGAGGGCATCACCTTCCAGGAAGAGCAGGGACGCCAGGCCTTCCAGGACGGCAAGCTCCTCTTCCACCGCAACTGGCCCTACCTCTACAACCTGGCTACCACGGAAGGATCCTCGAAGGTCAAGGACGTCCTGGGGATGGCCGCGCTGCCCGGCAAGTCCGGCCCCGGCGCTTCCTCCCTCGGCGGACACAGCGCGGCCATCAGCGTCTACTCCAAGAACAAGGCCACGGCCCTGGACTTCGTCAAGTTCCTCGTCAACGAAGAGAACCAGAAGTTCTTCGCCACCCAGGGCTCACTGGCTCCGGTGCTGACCAGCCTTTATGGCGACCAGGCGCTGGTGGCCAAGCTTCCGTACCTGCCGGTTCTGAAGACCTCGATCGAGAACGCCGTACCGCGGCCCGTCACCCCGTTCTACCCGGCCGTCACCAAGGCCATCCAGGAGAATGCCTACGCGGCGATCAAGGGCGAAAAGACCGTCGACGCGGCACTGTCCGACATGCAGAAGTCCATCGAGTCCGCTAGCGCGGGACAGTAGCCTAGCCATGGCAACCGAATTGGGCCCGACGCCGGTTAAGTCACCGGCGTCGGGCAGCGCCCCGGTCCACCGTGCGCCGAAGGGCGTGGGCGAGGACAACCGCGTCGCCAGCCAGGGCCGATGGGCCTCGTGGCTGCTTGCGCCGACCATCATCGCGCTGGCGATCGTGATCGTTTACCCGATTATCAGCGCCATCATCATGTCCTTCTCGAAGGACTCCGGCCTTGACCCCGTCACGGGACTCTTCACAGCGGGCGGACCGGCTGGCATCTCGAACTACGTGAATTGGATTGCCCAACAGTGTGCCGCTCCGGGCGGCGGAACCGTCGCCTGCCCGCCGGGAACCCTTGGCGCCCAGTTCTGGTCGGCAACCGCCACCACGTTCTTCTTCACGGTGGTGACCGTGGCACTGGAAACTGTGCTCGGTTTCTGGATGGCTATCATCATGGCTCGAACCTTCAAGGGCCGCAGCCTGGTCCGGGCAGCCGTTCTGGTTCCGTGGGCCATCCCCACCGCCGTGACCGCCAAGCTCTGGCTCTTCATCTTCGCCTTCGAGGGCATCGCCAACAAGCTGTTCAACACCACCATCCTCTGGACGGGCAGCGAATGGCCCGCCAAGTGGGCCGTTATCATCGCAGATACGTGGAAGACAACACCGTTCATGGCGCTGCTGATCCTGGCAGGCCTGCAAATGATCCCGGCCGACGTCTACGAAGCGGCCAAGGTGGACGGCGCGTCCGCCTGGCAGCGGTTCCGCATGATCACCCTGCCGCTGGTGAAGCCGGCGCTGATGGTGGCCATCCTCTTCCGGACCCTCGATGCCCTGCGGATGTTCGACCTCCCCTACATCCTCACCGGTGGCGCGAACAACACCACCACGCTCTCCATCCTGGTGATCAACCAGATCAGGCAAGGCTTCAACGCCGCTGCGGCACTGTCCACCATTACGTTCATCATCATCTTTGTCGTTGCCTTCATCTTCGTCCGATTCCTCGGCGCGAATGTTGTGGAGCAAAGCGGCGGCACCGGTAAGGGGAAGAAATGACCGTCGCGACCGAACTCCGAGCACGGCAGGACCGTGGCCGCAAGGTAGCCCAGAACCGCGAAAAGTGGGCGCAGGGCCGCACCTACATCAGTGCCGCCGTGATCCTTATCTGGTGCCTGGCCCCGGCCTACTGGATGGTGGTGACGGCGTTCAGGGATGTCGGATTCACCTACGACACCTCACTGCTGCCCAGCCATGTCACGCTGGACAACTTCAACACCGCCTTCGACACTTCCTTCGGCAACCGCTTCGGCCAGGCGCTGATCAACAGCGTGTTCATCGGCGTCGTGGTCACCATCATCTCGCTGGTGATCGGCGTCTTCGCGGCGTACGCGCTGGCAAGGTTGAACTTCCGGTTCAAGTACCTGGTGCTCGGCTTCATCCTGGGGGCGTCCATGTTCCCCGGCGTCGCCCTCATCACCCCGCTGTTCCAGCTGTTCACCAATATCGGCTGGATCGGCACCTACCAGGCACTGATCATTCCGAACATCTCCTTCGTCCTCCCGCTGACGGTTTACACCATGACGTCGTTCTTCCGGGAGATGCCGTGGGAGCTGGAGGAATCCGCCCGTGTGGACGGCTGCACCCAGGGGCAGGCGTTCCGCAAGGTGATCATGCCGCTGGCTGCGCCGGCCATTTTCACGACGGCGATCCTGGCATTCATCTCCTCCTGGAATGAGTTCCTCATCGCCAGCCAGCTCTCGAGTGACGCGACCCAGCCGGTGACGGTGGCCATTGCCAGCTTCGCGGGTGCCCAGCCCAACCAGATTCCCTATACGGCCATCATGGCCGCCGGAACCATCGTCACTATTCCGTTGGTGATCCTGGTTTTGGTCTTCCAGCGCAAGATCGTCGCCGGCCTCACGGCCGGCGCGGTTAAATGACGGTGCGGCCGTGAGCGCCAAGCCAAGCCGCGGCCTGGTCCGCAGCGAGCACCGGCGCGTGCGCTCGGGGGAGGACTTTGACATCATCATCGGACTCCTCGGCTTCTGGGCACTGGTGCTGCTGGTGGGCACCGTCTGGATGGAGGTGACCGCCCAGCCGGCCCTTGGCTGGGCGCTCGGCCTGCTGGCCACTGTGCTGGCGCTGTACGGGATGATCCGGCTGCGCCGGCGCCTCCCCCAGCGGACGGCGACCAGGCAGAAGTAAGGACCGGGGGGGGGGTGCAGCTGCGGTGCCGCGGGGAGGCTAGCTGACACAGTTCCGCGGATGGCCGGATGGCCTCCGCGCTCAGTCGACAAGGGGACACGGTGGCACGGACAACGGATAGGGCACAACGGGGAGGCCACTCGGGCGTCAGCATCGAGGATGTGGCCGCTGCGGCCGGTGTCTCAACGGCCACCGTGTCCCGTGCGGTCCGCGGTTTGCCCCAGGTGTCGCCGGCCACCAGGGAGAAAATCCTGGGCGTTGCGGCGGATCTGGGATATGTGGCGTCCTCCTCGGCCTCCGGGCTGGCCACCGGGCGCACCAAGACGATCGGGGTACTGGCGCCTTTCGTCAGCCGCTGGTTCTTCTCCAAGGCCATCGAGGGTGCGGATCGGGAACTTCACAGCCGGCATTACAACCTGTCCCTCTTCAACCTGGGCGGACACGGCAGCAACCGCGAGCGGCTTTTCAGCAAGACCATGGTCTACAAGCAGATCGACGCGCTGCTGGTCCTCTGCATGGCGCTGACCCATGAGGAAATCGAACACCTTCAGAAGATTGATATCCCGCTCGTCGTCGTCGGCGGACATGTGGACGAATGCCCGTACATCGGCATTGACGACTATGCGGCCGCCTGCACAGCGGTCCGCCACTTGATCGACCTCGGACACCAGGACATCGCCCTCCTGCACGGCGACGACGAAACCGACCTGAACTTCGACGTCCCGAGGGTCCGGATCAAGGCTTTTCAGGACGTCATGGCGGAAGCCGGGCTGAGTGTCCGGCCGGAATGGGACGAATGCGGAGACTTCACCGTCCCGAGCGGCCAGGCGGCCTTCCATCGGCTCTGGGACAGGCCGGGACCGAAGCCCACTGCCATCTTCTGCGCCTCGGACGAGATGGCCATGGGGATCATTTTCGAAGCCGCTAAGGCCGGGGTCCGGGTCCCGGAGGACCTCTCGGTGATCGGCATCGACGACCACGACTTTTCTGAAGCCATGGGACTCACCACCGTCGGGCAGCGGCCCGACGAGCAGGCCGAACTGGGCACCAAGATGCTGCTGGACGAGCTCGACGGCATGGCCGGGGCCGTGCGGTCCACGGTCGCGCCGCACTGGCTGATCGTGCGGCGGACGACGGCGCCGCCCCGCGCCGCGGACTCACTCGCCGTCGGAAGGATTGCCGGGCAGTCTGCTGGCGGGACCGCCGTCGGGCCGGCCAACGACGACTCGGTTGCCGGGCAGCCTGCCGGCCGGTCGCACGCCGCAGGCTAGGGTCAGGAAGCGCGGGCGAGCTGCCGGATCGGGATCCAGCGGGACGCCAGCCGGCGGTAGGCGGCGGCCGCGCCGGTCATGTCGCCTTCGGCGAGGCACTCTATCCCCAGCCTCACGTCCAGAGGGGAATCGTCCGGGTAGACCTTGTCCGCCACGGCGCCGTAGTCCAGTTCCACCGCCGACTCCGCGTGGAAGAGCGCCAGCCATTCCGTGAGCTGGGTCAGGTCCTCGAGCATGTCCAGATCCGGCGCGGCGAGGGTCAGATGGGCCACCGCATAGCGGACCCGCTCCAGGGCCTCGCCGATCGCCGCGCGGACCCGCACCGTGACGATATGTCCCTCGGACTCCACTACCTCGGTGGGGTCAGACTCCTGGAAGAGGCAGAACCAGCTGAACGGGATGCCCCAGGTGGACGCGCGGGTGTGGACGCGGCCCAGCCCGGCGTGCGCGCGCACCTCGTCGATACGTCCCTGGTGCCGGTCCCGCTGCTCCTCGGGGATCAGCAGTTGCGCCAGGGGCGCGTGGATTCCTTCCAGCAGGGCATTCGCCGCGAGACCGGCCCGGAGGACAAGCTGGCTCGGGCAATACAGCAGTCCCGCGGACTGCCCCGCGGGCTGCCCGGCCTCGGCGGGCTGCGTGTTGTCGGAGCCGGCGCCGTCGGCGGCACTGGGGGTGACGGGCGCGCCGGCAGCGGGCATTGGCGGGGCGCCGGCCGCACCACGCGGGGACCCGACGACGCGCACCAGATCGGTCCGCCCGGTGGGGAACGGATCCCCGCCGGAGCGGGTGACCCGGCCCAGGGAGGCCAGCAGTTCGGCGTTTTCGACGGCGGCGCGCGACGCGCTGCGGCCGCCCGCCGTGCGCAGCGCCTCCTGCTGGTCTGCCGGGAACGCTGCCAGGGGCTCGTAGATGCGCAGCGCCGAGGAAAACGGCAGCCCGACTTGTCCCCGGTAGAGGTTCCCCGTCATCGGATCACGGTGCTTCCCTGGCCGGCGGTCATCAGTCGCCCAGCTCCACGATGACGGGGGCGTGGTCCGAGGCGCCCTTGCCCTTGCGTTCCTCGCGGTCGATCGACGCGCCGGTGACGCGGGCGGCCAACGCGGGGGAGGCGAGGACGAAGTCGATGCGCATGCCTTCCTTCTTGGGGAAGCGCAGCTGGGTGTAGTCCCAGTAGGTGTAGACCCCGGGGCCCGGGGTGCGGGGGCGGACAACGTCCTGGAATCCGGCGTCTTCGAAGGCGCGGAAGGCTTTCCGTTCCGGCTCGCTGACGTGGGTGAGGCCCTCGGCACGGAAATAGTCGATGTCCCAGACGTCCTCGTCCCGCGGGGCGATATTCCAGTCGCCCATCAGCGCGATCTGCGCCTGGGGTTCGTCCCTGACCCAGCCCTCGGCATGGGATTTCAGCGTGTTCAGCCAGTTGAGCTTGTACGGCATGTGCTCGTCGTCGAGCGCCCGGCCGTTGGGGACATAGAGGCTCCAGACCCGGACGCCGCCGCATGTGGCGCCGATGGCGCGGGCCTCCTGCACGGCGTCCTTGCCGTTCTTGCCGAAGACGGGCTGGTCCATGAAGGTGCGTTCGACGTCGTCGAGTCCCACCCGGGAGGCGATTGCCACGCCGTTCCATTGGCTCAGGCCGAAGTGCGCCACCTCGTAGCCCATGTTCTCGAACAATTCCCAGGGAAAGTTCTCGTCCTTGCACTTGGTTTCCTGGATGGCCAGGACATCACAGTCGGTGCGCTGAAGCCAGGACTCCACGCGGTCGGCACGGGCACGCAGCGAGTTCACATTCCAGGTAGCAATCTTCACACTCCTAACTTACCGAACTTGGCTGGACGACGACGCTGCCCGGCCCGGGCAGTCCCTCTGGAAATTAGTAGGAAGTCCGAGTATATTCAGCAGGGAGATGGCGTGGGTCACAGACGGTCCGGCCGTCACCGCGGCAATCACACTGCAGGCAATCACAATGCAAAGGAGCATTCCACCATGGTTCGTGAGCTAAGCCACTACATCGACGGACAGCATGTTGACGGCACCTCGGGGCGCTTCAGCGATGTCTACGATCCCTGCACCGGCGAGGTCCAGGCCAGGGTCCCGCTGGCCAGCGTCGAGGAGGTCCGCAACGTGATCGCCAGCGCGGAGAAGGGCCAGCTGGCCTGGGCTGCCATGAACCCGCAGCGCCGTGGCCGTGTACTGCTCAAGTTCGTGGACCTGGTCAACCAGAACCTCGACGAACTCGCCACGCTGCTCTCCTCGGAGCACGGCAAGACCTTCCTGGATGCCAAGGGTGACATCCAGCGCGGCATCGAGGTGGTGGAATTCGCCGCGGGAGCCCCGCACCTGCTCAAGGGCGAGTTCTCGGACAGCGCCGGAACCGGCGTCGACGTCCACTCGCTGCGCCAGCCCCTCGGCGTCGTTGCCGGCATCACGCCCTTCAATTTCCCGGCCATGATCCCGCTCTGGAAGTCCGGCCCGGCGCTCGCCGCGGGCAATTCCTTCATCCTCAAGCCCTCCGAGCGGGACCCCTCCGTGCCGCTTCGCCTCGCCGAACTCTTCACCGAGGCGGGACTGCCGGATGGCGTATTCAACGTGGTCAACGGTGACAAGGAAGCAGTCGACGCGCTCCTCGAGGACGCCCGGGTCCAGGCCATCGGATTTGTCGGCTCCACCCCCATTGCCCAGTACATCTACGCCACGGCCGCCGCCAACGGCAAGCGCGCCCAGTGCTTCGGCGGCGCCAAGAATCACATGGTGATCATGCCGGACGCGGACCTGGACATGGCCGCGGATGCCCTGATGGGCGCCGGCTTCGGCTCCGCCGGGGAACGCTGCATGGCCATCTCGGTGGCAGTCCCTGTCGGCAAGGCCACCGCCGACGCCCTCGTTGCCAAGCTGCTGGAGCGGATCGCGGACCTCAAGGTGGGCCACAGCCTGGCCAAGGATTCGGACTTCGGGCCGGTCGTCGCGGCGTCCGCCAAGGAACGGATCGAAGGCTACATCCAGGCCGGCGTCGACGAGGGCGCCAGCCTGCTGACCGACGGCCGCGGCCTCAAGGTCGAGGGCTATGAGGGCGGCTTCTGGGTGGGCCCCACGCTCTTCGACAACGTCACCAAGGACATGACGATCTACAAGGAAGAGATCTTCGGCCCGGTGCTGAGCGTGCTCCGCGCCGAAGACTACGACGAGGCGCTGCGCCTGTGCAGCGAGCATGAGTTCGGCAACGGCGTGGCCATCTTTACGCGCGACGGCGACTCCGCCCGCGACTTCGCCAGCCGGGTCCAGGTGGGCATGGTGGGCATTAACGTGCCCATCCCGGTGCCGATCGCGTACTACACCTTCGGCGGCTGGAAGGCTTCCGGCTTCGGCGACCTCAACCAGCACGGCGCCGACGCGTTCCGCTTCTACACCAAGACCAAGACGGTCACCACGCGCTGGCCATCGGGCATCCGCAGCGGCACCAGCTTCGTGATGCCGGAAGGCAGCTGATGACCGGGACGCACTCCGGGGAAGCCCCCGCCGCTGAACTGCTGGCCGCTGAAGTGCTGTTTGAAAAGCGCGGCCGGCTGGGCGTCGTCACGCTCAACCGGCCCAAGGCCGTCAACGCGCTCACCGCGGGCATGGCTTCGGCCATGCTGGAGCAACTCACGCTCTGGGCGGACGACGACGCCGTGGCGGCGGTGTTGGTCCGCGGTGCCGGCGACCGGGGGCTGTGCGCCGGCGGCGACATCGTGGCCATCTACCGGGACATGATCGACGGCGGTGACGCGACGGCTGCCTTCTGGGCCGAGGAATACCGGATGAACTCCCTCATCTCGGGCTATCCCAAGCCGTATGTGGCGTTCATGGACGGTCTGGTCCTCGGCGGCGGCGTCGGGATTTCGGCGCACGGTTCGGTCAGGATTGTCACCGAACGCACCCGGATGGGGATGCCGGAAACCACCATCGGGCTGGTGCCCGACGTCGGCGGCACCCTGCTGCTCGCACGCTCACCGGGAGAGTCCGGCACCCACGCCGCCCTGACCGGGGCGCACTTGGGCGGCGCCGATGCGCTGTTCCTGGGATTCGCCGACCGCTTCGTGCCGTCCGGACGGCTTGCGGAGCTCGCCGAGGCGCTGGAGAGCGAGCCGGCGGACGCCGCCGTCGCACGCTTTTCCGAAGCTGCCCCGCCGTCCATCCTGGCGGCACAGAGCGAGTGGATTGACGCGTGCTACTCCAGCGACGACGCCGAGGAGATCCTGCGCCGGCTGCGGGCCTTTGGCGGGGAGAGCGGAGGGGAGGCCGCCGAAGCGGCCGACACGATCGTGGCCAAGTCGCCGACCGCCGTGAAGGTGGCGCTGGAATCCCTGCGCCGCGTCCGCGGGCTGAGCCTTGAGGAAGCCCTCGAACAGGAGTACCGGGTGGGCCTGCGCTTCCTCGCCGGCCCCGATTTCCGCGAGGGCATCCGCGCCCAGGTGGTGGACAAAGACCGTAACCCGCGCTGGCAGCCGGCCAGCCTGGCGGAGGTCAGCCGGGACGACGTCGAGTCCTACTTTGCGCCGCTGGGCGCCCGTGAACTGAAGCTTTCGAAGGAGCACGACAATGCCTGAGTCACCGTCTGAATCACCCACTGGGCTGTCTGGGCCCGGGGCCACGGCGGGCAGCATCGCGTTCCTGGGCCTCGGCCACATGGGTGGCCCCATGGCGGTCAACCTCGTCAACGCCGGCTACACCGTCACCGGCTTTGACGTGGTGCCGGCGGCGCTGGAGACCGCCCGTGCGCACGGCATCGCCACCGCCGGCACAGCCGCCGGGGCCGTAGCGGGGGCCGCCGTCGTCCTGACCATGCTGCCCAGCGGCAAGCACCTGCTGGACGCCTACCGCGGCACCGGCGGCCAGCCGGGACAGCCTGCCCAGCCGGGACAGCCCGCCCAGCCAGGCCTGCTGGACGTTGCGTCGCCGGGAACGCTTTTCCTCGACTGCTCCACGATCAACGTGGACGAGGCCCGCGAGGCTGCCGGCCTTGCCGTCGCGGCCGGCCACCGGGCCGTTGATGCGCCGGTCTCCGGCGGCGTCGTCGGTGCCGAGGCGGGCACCCTGACGTTTATGGTGGGGGCGCATCCGGAGGACTTCGAGGCGGTCAAACCGATGCTCGGGGTCATGGGCAGGCGTGTGGTCCACTGCGGCGAGCACGGCGCCGGGCAGGCCGCGAAGATCTGCAACAACATGATCCTCGGCGTGTCGATGATCGCCGTGAGCGAGGCCTTTGTGCTCGGCGAGAAGCTGGGGCTGACGCACCAGGCCCTGTTCGACGTCGCCTCTGCGGCTTCCGGACAGTGCTGGGCGCTGACCACCAACTGCCCCGTGCCGGGACCGGTACCCACGAGCCCCGCCAACCGGGACTACCAGCCCGGCTTCGCGGGCGCCCTGATGGCCAAGGACCTCAAATTGGCGCTAAACGCCCTCGAAAGCACCGGAGTAGCGGCCCGGCTGGGGCCGCTGGCCGCCGAAATTTACGGTAGCTTTGCCGCGGAAGGCGGTGCCGGCCGGGACTTCTCCGGCATCATCACCGACATCCGGGACAAGTCCGAACACTAGGGCTGTCTGCACACCAGGTGCGTCCGAGACCTCAGGCGCATCCGGACATCGAGCACATCAGGCACATCCGAACATCCGAACATCCGAACATCAGCTGAGGGGACACGCATGACCGACTACGCAAACATTCTGGTGGAGCGACGCGGCCGGGTAGGCCTCGTGACGCTTAACCGGCCCGAGGCGCTGAACGCCCTGAACAAGGCCACCATGGACGAACTCGTGGCTGCCGTCACCGCCATGGATACGGATCCTGAGGTGGGCGCGGTGGTGGTTACCGGTTCCGCCAAGGCCTTCGCGGCCGGCGCCGATATTAAGGAAATGCAGTCCAAGGGCTACATGGACATGTACGCGGCCGACTGGTTCCGTGGCTGGGAGGACCTCACCCGGCTGCGCATCCCCGTAGTTGCGGCCGTGTCCGGCTTCGCCCTCGGCGGCGGCTGCGAACTCGCCATGATGTGCGACTTCATCATCGCCGGGGACAACGCGAAGTTCGGCCAGCCGGAAATCAACCTGGGTGTGTTGCCCGGGATGGGCGGCTCGCAGCGACTCACCCGTGCGGTGGGCAAGGCCAAGGCCATGGACATGATCCTGACCGGACGGTTCATGGGCGCGGAGGAAGCCGAGCGCTCGGGCCTGGTGTCCCGCGTGGTGCCGGCCGCGGACGTGGTCGAGGAGGCGCTGAAGGCCGCCGGGGTCATCGCCGCCAAGTCCAAGCCGGTGGCGATGGTGGCCAAGGAGGCGGTCAACGCGGCCTTCGAGACCGGCCTGGCCCAGGGCGTGCTCTTCGAACGGCGCGTGTTCCATTCTTTGTTCGCCACGGAGGACCAGAAGGAAGGCATGGCGGCCTTCAGCGAGAAGCGCCAGCCGGAATTCACCCACCGCTAGGCGCAGCGACGCGCAATCGTTCCTGCGACGCGCGAATGAATCTGTGACGCGCAAAAGTCCTGGCGCTACTGGAATACCAGCAGCGCCGGGACTTTTGCGCGTCGCCAGGCCGGAACCGCCGCGCTGAGATTGCTACGGCACGGCCGGTATCCCGCTTTTTGGGGACTACCTCTTTTCGGAGGTAGTTGGATGTCCATGCTTTTCGTTACGGTGAGCTGAGTCACACAACCGTGTACCAGGGTCGACATCAAGGGAGATTGCCATGACCTCAGTTTCACCGACTTCGCCGGCCGGACTGCAAGCGCCGCCGAGCCGCAGGACCCTGCGAAAGGTTGCCTTCGCGAGTGCCGCCGGAACCACCATCGAGTTCTACGACTTCTTCATCTACGGCACCGCCGCCGCCCTGGTCTTTCCGGTGGTATTCTTCCCGGCACTCGGCGCCGCGGCCGGAACCATCGCGTCGTTCGGCACGTTCGCCGTCGCCTTCTTCGCCCGTCCTATCGGCGCCATCATCTTCGGCCACTACGGTGACCGGATCGGCCGGAAAAAGACCCTCATCACCACGCTGCTGATGATGGGCATCGCCACCGTGATGATCGGGTTCATCCCGGATGCCA
Source organism: Pseudarthrobacter sp. HLT1-7 (assembly GCF_059383435.1). Classification (NCBI taxonomy): domain Bacteria; kingdom Bacillati; phylum Actinomycetota; class Actinomycetes; order Micrococcales; family Micrococcaceae; genus Pseudarthrobacter; species Pseudarthrobacter sp. HLT1-7. The sequence goes on from NZ_JBWZCH010000001.1 coordinate 211,379, forward strand.
GCACGATCGGCGTCGCAGCCCCTATCCTCCTGGTGGTGCTCCGCTTCGTCCAGGGCCTGGCCGTGGGCGGCGAGTGGGCCGGGGCCACGCTCCTCGTGGCCGAATACGCGCCCACGGGCAAGCGAGGCCTCTTCGGAGCCTTCCCGCAGCTTGGCCCGTCGATGGCCTTCGCCCTGGCCAGTGGAACGTTCCTGATCACCAACCTCACGCTCGGCGACAAGTCCGAGGCTTTCATCACGATCGGCTGGCGGGTTCCGTTCATCCTCAGCGCCGTGCTGGTGCTCGTGGGCCTGTGGGTCCGGCTGAGCATCGAGGAAACCCCCGTATTCAAGAACGCGGCGGCGAATGCCGCGAAGACTACCGGGACCGCCACCAGGCTGCCCATCCTCGAGTCGATCAAGCGCCAGCCCCGCGAAATCCTGCTCGCCGGCGGCTCCTTGACCCTTCTTTTCGCTTTCTTCTACATTGGCACCGCCTACCTGACCAGCTATGCCACCAGCCCCACTGGCATGCAACTGAGCCGCGTGGAAGTGCTGAGCACCGGCATCGTTGCCTCGCTGTTTGTCGCCGCCGCCACCCTGGCCTCGGGCATCCTTTCGGACCGCTTCGGCCGCAAGAAGGTCATCGCCACCTCCTGTATCCTCGCCGTGCCGTGGTCCCTGGCGCTCTTCCCGATCCTCAGCGCGAACACTGTCTTCGCCTTCGGCATCGGGCTGACCGTCACTCTGGTGATCTTCGCCATCGCCTACGGTCCGGCCGGCGCGCTGCTTCCCGAGCTCTTCGAAACCCGTTACCGCTACACCGGTGCGGGCATGGGATACAACCTTGCCGGCGTCATCGGCGGTGGCATTGTCCCGCTCGTGGCGGCCCAGCTGGCCGGCACGTCCGGGGCCTGGTCCGTCGGGTACCTGCTCGCCGGGATCGGCGTGTTCAGCGTGCTGTGCACCCTGGCACTGCCCAACCGAGAAAAGCATGCGCTGGAGGACGGCAGCCACCAGGCCGTTCCGGAGCAGGCCGAAGGCGGAAAGGGAGCGTCCGAGTCCGTCTCCCGGCGCTGAGGGATTCGGCACCGGGGGATTCAAGAGTAGGGGATTCGAGACTGAACGAACCGTGATTGGGGGTGGGGCTGCCGGGCTGTCCCGGCAGCCCCAGTTCACGGAATGAGTCCCAGGCGCCGCGCCGCTGACACGGCCTCGAGCCGGTTGTGGGCGGAAAGCTTGGCCATGGCGTTCTGCAGGTAGCTCTTCACCGTCACCGCCTTCAGACCCAGACGGTCCGCCGTTTCCTGGTACGAACAGCCCAGGGCAAGCTGCGCCAGCACGTCGAGTTCGCGGCGGGCCAGCCTGGCGGCCGGATGGATACCGTCTGCGGGGGGCGGAGCCAGATGGTTACCGATCAGGTCCAGCTGCCGGGCCAGTTCGGGATCGGCGACTGTTCCGGCCAGCGACCGCAGCTGGGCGTGGGCTTCCCTGACGTGTTCCAGCCAGCTCCGGTCCCGGACCAGGGCGGGTTCGGCCCGGACCCCGTCGATGATTGACACGCGGCGGTCCACCTCGTCCCGGACGAGCAATTCTGCAGCGATTTCCGCGGCCGCGTCCATGGCCTCGCGCAGGGCGTTTTCGCCCAGCGGCGCACGGTCCCGGCTGGCGATGTACAGCACCGCCCGTGCCTCGCCCCGGACCACCACCGGGACGGCCGCCATCGAGGTAAGCCGCTCCCGGCTGACCGCCAGATCGTATTCATGCGTGATGCCCTCGGAGGCGATGTAGTCCGGCACGAGGAACGGCCGTCGCTGGGTGAACACCCGGCCGCCGAGCCCGGTCCCCGGTACCACCACCATCTGATGCAGGCTGGATGTTGCGGTGCCGAGGAAATCGGTCAGCTGAAGCGAGTTGCCGCTGGCCAGGCCGGCGAACAGCACGGCGGGCCGGAACCTGCCGGACAGCAGGCGCAGCGAGGCGCGGAGCAGTTCCCGGTCGTCGGGGCGGGAATAGGCGTTTGGCTCCATGAGTCCTCTCCTGGTGCCGCGGAAGCCCGCCACCGCAGTGTGGCAGGCCGTCAGTGTCGTTGGGTCGCTTCGGCCGGGCGAGCCGGCTGCCGGGGCCCGGCCGCCGGAGCTCAGCCGCTGAAGTCCCCGGCGTTGCGCCGAAAGGTCCCCAGAATTCCGATCAACTGGTCGACGTCCTGCTCCGCGAAGCCGGACTGGCCGAAGACCTCTGAGTTCAGCACCGCCGTCGCCCTTTTAGCCAGCGTACGCCCCTCGGGGGTGAGCTCAATCAGCGTGGTGCGCCCGTCCGTAGGATGCGGCGAGCGGAGCACCAGCCCCGCGCCCTCAAGCCGGTCGACAGCGTTGGTCACCGAGGTGGGATGGACCTGCAGCAGCGCACTCGCCTTGTTCATGGGCAGCGCACCGCCGCGGGCGAAGCTCAGCAGGGCCAGCAGTTCGTAGCGGGCAAACGTCAACCCGAACGGTTTCAGGACGCCTTCAATCCGGGCCAGCAGAATCTGCTGCGTCCGCATGATGGCGGTGATGGCAGCCATCGGCGCGGCGACGTCGGACCAGCCGTGCCGCTCCCAGTTCAGCCTCGCGTCGGCAATCGGATCACGCGGCAGCGGCGTAGGCACGGCACCCCCTGCTTGTTTCAGGCTTCATGAGGATCAGCCCAGCTTTTCCGGCTGCGGAACCGACGGGCTCTTCAGTGCCGGGAAGTCCGCTTCGGAGTATTCCGTGCCGAGGCCGGCCGGAACGGCCCCGCCGCCGTGGCGCAGTTCCTCGCTGTGGCGCAGTTCCACCCGCCGGATCTTGCCCGAGATGGTTTTGGGCAGTTCGGCGAATTCCAGCCGGCGGATCCGCTTGAACGGGGCCAGATGGTCGCGGCAGTAACGCAGGATGTCCTCGGCCAGTTCAGGGCCGGCCTGGTGCCCGGCGGCCAGGACCACAAAGGCCTTGGGCACTGAAAGCTTGAGCGGGTCGGGGGAGGGGACAACGGCGGCCTCCGCCACTGCCGGGTGCTCGATCAGCACACTTTCCAGCTCGAATGGGGACAGCCGGTAGTCGGAGGACTTGAAGACGTCGTCGCCGCGGCCCACGTAGGTGATGATGCCGCGCTCGTCCCGGCTCGCCATGTCGCCGGTGTGGTAGTAGCCGTCGCGGAAGGCGTCCGCGGTTTTTTCGGGGTCGCCGTAGTAGGCCTTCATCAGCCCGACGGGGCGGGGATCGAGGCGCAGGCAGAGCTCGCCGTCGTCGCCCTCCGCACCAGTGGCCGGGTCCACCAGGACAACGTCGTAGCCCGGCAGCGGCATGCCCATCGCGCCGATTTTGACCGGCTGGCCCGGGGTGTTGGCAATCTGCACGGTGGACTCGGTCTGGCCGAAGCCGTCGCGGATGGTCTGGCCCCAGGCGCGCTGGACCTGGTCAATGACCTCGGCGTTGAGCGGCTCGCCGGCGGACACCACCTTGGTGGGCGGGCTCTTCAAGAGGGTCAGATCGGCCTGGATCAGCATCCGCCAGACCGTGGGCGGGGCGCAGAAGCTCGTGACCGATTCGCGGTCCATCTGTTCCATCAGGGCCTTGGCGTCGAAGCGCTCGTAGTTGTAGATGAAGACGCAGGCTTCGGCGATCCACGGGGTGAAGACGTTGGACCAGGCGTGCTTGGCCCAGCCCGGCGAGGCTACATTGAGGTGCACATCGCCCGGTTCCATGCCGATCCAGAACATGGTGGACAGGTGCCCCACCGGGTAGGAGGTGTGCGTGTGCTCCACGAGCTTGGCCTTGGAGGTGGTCCCCGAGGTGAAGTAGAGCAGCAGGGTTTCGTCGGCCAGGGTCGGGGCGTCCGGGGTGAAGTCCTCGGCGGAGCCGGCGGACCCGGTGTACTGCAGGGCAGTGGCCTGACCTGCTGCGGTGCCCACGGCCTCGCCGTCGCCGACTTCGATCAGGGTGTAGTCGCCCGGGACCTCGGCAAACTTGGCGATGTTCGCGCTTCCGACGGCGGCCCAGTTCGCCCCGCCGCGCTCCACCCGGTCCTTGAGGTCCGCGGGACCCATCAGTGTGGTGGTGGGGATCATGACGATGCCCAGTTTGATGCCGGCGAGCATAAGTTCCCAGAGTTCCACCTGGTTGCCCAGCATGATGATCATGCGGTCGCCCCGGCGGACGCCCTGGCCGCGCAGCCAGTTGGCCACCCGGGCGGAGCGGCGGGAGAGGTCCGAGAAGCTGCGCCGTGTGGCGGTCCCGTCCTGTTCGACGATCACGAGGGCCGGCCTGTCGGCCTTGGCCGGGTCCGCCGCGATCTGGTCGAACCAGTCCAGGGCGAAATTGAACTCGTCAAAGCGCGGCCATTCGAATTCGCTGCGGGCGGCGCCGTAGTCCTTGCGAAGGTCAAGCAGGCGGTCGCGTGCGGCGCGGAATTCCTCAGTGACTGTCATGGTGCACCTTTCGACGTCTGGTGGCGCAGCCGTTTCAGGCCCGGCGCCGTTGCCCGGGAATCATCAACTAGCTAGTGATCCCCATCACTGTGCAATATACTAGGACATCCAAGGGTTTGGAAGAGCCGACTCGGTTTCTGAGCGGACCATGACGAAGGGATACATGCCCGTGCAGCCACAAGGACGTGCCAGCGGACAAAGGGTCACTGAGGATGGAACAGCGGTTGAGCGTGCGGCGGAGCCGCCCTTCCCGGACGCAGACCTGATGTACATCGTGGACCTGCTGCCCCCGGATGAACAGATCCGCTACCAGGAAATCAGAGACTTCCTCCAGTCCCGCATCCGTGCGGCCTCGATCGATTACTGGAACCGCGAGGAGTTCCCCTTCGGTCTGCTCGCCGAGCTGGGAAAGTACGGCCTTGGAGGACTGCAGACCGACGGCACCTCCAAGCTCTTCAAAGGCCTCATGTACGTCGAGGTGGCCCGGGCCGATGTGTCGCTCTCGGCCCTCGTGGGGATCCACAACGAGCTGATCGTGGGCATGATCGACCAGCTCGGCTCCGAGGAACAAAAGGCGCGGTGGCTGCCGGGGCTTACCGCCTTCACCCAGATCGGCGCCTTCGCCCTCACGGAGCCGGACCACGGCTCGGACATCGCCGGCGGCCTGGCCACCACGGCCCGGCTGGACGACGGCGAATGGGTCATCAACGGCGCCAAGCGCTGGATCGGTGCCGGCACCATCGCGGACTTCGCCCTGGTCTGGGCGCGGGACGTCGCGGACCAGCAGATCAAGGGCTTCATCGTGGAGACGGACCGGCCCGGCTACAGGGCCACGAAGATCGCGAACAAGATCGGGCTGCGCATCATGCAGAATGCGGACATCGTGCTCGACGAGGTCCGCATCCCGGAATCCAACCTGCTCCCCGGTGCCACCGACTTTTCCAAGGCCAACGAGCTGCTCCGTGATTCGCGCGCCTGGGTGGGCTGGCAGGCCGCCGGCATCCAGCTGGCGGCGTTCGACGTCGCGCGTGCCTACTCGCTGGAGCGCAAGCAGTTCGGCAGGGAACTGGCGCGCTTCCAGCTCGTCCAGCAGCAGCTGGCCGAGATCCTGGGCAACGCCTCGGCCTCGCTGTCGCTGATGGCGCAGCTGGCCAGGGTCCAGGAAGACGGCAAGCTGGAGATGGTCCAGGCCGCGATGGCCAAGTCCACCACCACCCGGCTGGCCCGGGCATCCGTGGCGATGGGGCGCTCGCTGCTGGGCGGCAACGGCATCAGCAGCGACTACGAGATGGGCAAACTCTTCGGCGACGCCGAAATCCTTTACACCTATGAGGGAAGCTACGAGATCAACTCGCTGATCGTGGCCCGGGCCGTGACCGGGAAGTCCGCGTTCGTCTAGGCGCACGGAGGCGCCGGCCGGGGTTCTATCCCGGCCGGAACCTCAGCGCCATGCTTGCACGCCGGGCCAGCACGCAGGGTATGTACTCAGGGCTCAGTCGATCGGCGTGACGTACGCGCCGGAAATCCCGCCGTCAACCAGGAAGGTGGAGGCGGTGATGAACGAGGCGTCGTCGCTGGCGAGGAACGCCACGGCCGCAGCCAGTTCCTCGGGTTCCGCGAAGCGGCCCAGCGGCACATGGACCAGCCGGCGGGCCGCTTTTTCCGGATCCTTGGCAAACAGTTCCTTGAGTAACGGGGTGTTCACCGGGCCGGGGCACAGGGCATTGACCCGGATGCCCTGCCGGGCGAATTCGACGCCGAGTTCCCGGCTCATGGAAAGCACCCCGCCCTTGGACGCGCTGTAGGAGATCTGCGAGGTTGCCGCGCCCATCACCGCCACGAACGAGGCTGTGTTGATGATGGAGCCCTTCCCTTGTTCCTGCATATAGGGGATGGCGTACTTGCAGCAGTAGTACACCGAGGTCAGGTTCACGTCCTGGACCCTGCGCCAGGCATCGATGCCGGTGTCCAGGATGGAGCCGTCGTTGGCGGGGGAGATCCCGGCGTTGTTGAAGGCGATGTCAACACGGCCGTAGGTCTCCTTGGTCTGGGCGTAGAGGTTCCGGACGTCCTCTTCGCTGGTGACATCGACCTTGACGAATAGGCCGCCCACCTCGGTTGCCGCGGCGAGTCCCGACGTGGGCTCGATGTCGGCGATGACGACGTTGGCGCCTTCCGCGGCCATCCGGCGGGCGGTGGCCAGCCCGATGCCGCTGGCGCCACCGGTGATGACTGCGCTGCGGCCGGCGAGGCGGTTGGATACTACTGACTGCATGGGAACTCCTTAAGATATGGCGGTGAAAGCCGGGGGATTGTCTAGGCCAGGGACGGCGTGGAAATAAAAACGTTTTTGGTTTCGGTGAAGGAATCCAGGGCATCGGGCCCGAGTTCACGCCCCAGTCCGGACTGCTTGAAGCCGCCGAAGGGCGTGGAGTACCGGACGGACGAGTGCGAGTTGACGGAAAGGTTTCCGGCTTCAACGCCCCTGGCTACGCGCAGCGCCCGGTCCACGCCGGAGGTCCAGATGGACCCGGAGAGCCCGTACTCGGTGTTGTTCGCGATCCGGATCGCGTCAGCCTCGTCGGTGAACGGCACCACGGCCACCACCGGGCCGAAGATTTCTTCCGTGAACGACGGTGAGTCCAGTTCCGGGGTCAGTACCGTGGGCGGGAACCAGAAACCGGCCCCCGCCGGAGCCTGCCCCTGGAAGGCGATGGGGGCGTTGTCCGGGACGAAACCGGCCACCGTTCGGCGCTGCTGGGCCGAGATCAACGGTCCCATTGACGTGGCTTCATCCGACGGGTCCCCGACCGTGAGTGCTTTGACGACCGGCTCGAGCAGCTCCATAAAACGGTCGTAGACGTTGCGCTGGACCAGGATGCGCGAGCGCGAGCAACAGTCCTGCCCGGCATTGTCGAACGCGCCGCCGGGCGCGGCGGCGGCGGCGAGTTCCAGATCGGCGTCGTCGAACACGATATTCGCGCTTTTGCCGCCGAGTTCCAGCGTCACCCGCTTCACCTGGTCCGCGCAGCCGGCCATGATTTTCTTGCCGACGCCGGTGGACCCGGTGAAGACCACCTTCCGGACGGCGGGGTGGGTCACGAAGCGTTCGCCCACGACCGAGCCCTTGCCGGGTACCACCTGGAAGACGCCCTCCGGGATGCCGGCCTCACGGGCCAGCTGAGCCAGCCGGATCGCTGTCAAGGGCGTCAGTTCGGCGGGCTTGAGCACCACCGTGTTGCCGGCGGCCAGGGCCGGTGCGAAGCCCCACGCGGCGATCGGCATGGGGAAATTCCAGGGAACAATGACCCCCACGACGCCGAGGGGCTCGTGGAAGGTGATGTTGACGCCTCCCGCCACCGGGATCTGCTTGCCGAAGTGACGCTCCGGTGCAGCGGAGTAGTAGGTGAGCACATCGCGGACGTTGCCCGCTTCCCAGCGGGCGTTGCCGATGGTGTGGCCGGCGTTGATGACTTCGAGCCGGGCCAGGTTCTCAAGGTCGGTGTCAACCGCCGCGGCAAAGCGCCGCAGCAGCAGTGAGCGGTCTGCGGGTGCGACGGCCCGCCAGGACTCGAAAGCGCCGGCCGCGCGGGCGATCGCATCGTCGACTTCGGCCAGCCCGGCCAGTGTGACCGTCTCGATGACTTCCTCTGTGGAGGGGTTGATGACGTCAAAGGTGGTTGCTGTCATGTCGTGGACATCTCTTTTCGGTTGGCGCGGTAACTGCCGGCGGCCTCTACGAAGCCGCGGAACAGCCGCAGGTCTGCCGGGTTTTGTTCCGGATGGAATTGCACGCCCAGGACCCAGCCGGAGCCGCCGGCAGCTTCCAGGGCCTGGACGGTCCCATCGGCGGAGGACGCGGTGACGCGCAACGCCGGCGGGACGGCGTCCATGCCTTGGTGGTGGTAGCAGGGTGCCACCGCCGCATCCCCCAGCAGCGACTGGATCAGGCTGCCGGGCGCGGTGGTGAAGGCGGCCTCACCAAACACCCCCGGCGCGGGCTGATAGTTCGCCGTCGGGTTGATGTCCGGGATGTGCTGGGTCAGGCTGCCGTTGAGGGCAACATTCAGGATCTGGGCCCCGCGGCAGATCGCAAACAGCGGGAGCCCGCGCTCCATCGCCGCGCGCGTCAGAATCGTGTCGTGTTCATCCCGCAACGGTTGCGGCACGGTCTTGGGGTGCGCGGCGGCCCCGTAGCGCGTGGGATCCACGTCGGGCCCGCCAACGACGATCAGTCCGTCCATGATGTCCAGGACGGATTCGTCCGTGCCCAGCGGCGGCAGCAGGATCGGTGTGCCGCCTGCTGCCACCACAGCCTCGACGTAGGTGCCGGGGAGGATGGCGGCCGGGGCGTTCCAGACGCCCCACACGGCGTCCTGGTAGTAGCTGGTCAGTGCGATCCGGGGCCTGTAGCGCTCAGAGGCGTTCGAAGCCACGAACGCGCTCCCAGTCGGTGATGGCGCTCTCATAGGCCTTGATCTCGATGCCGGCGGAGTGGACGTAGTGGTCCACCACGGCATCGCCGAACGCCTTCCGGGCGATGACGCTCTCAGCCAGCAGGTCGCGGGAGTCGCGCAGGTTCGTCGGCAGGCGGTCGGCGTCGGAGGCATACGCGCTGCCCTGCATAACGGGGCCCAACGGAAGGCGGTTTTCCAGCCCATGGATCGCTGCGGCGATCAGCGCAGCCGCGGCCAGATACGGGTTGAGGTCTCCGCCGCCGACGCGCATTTCGGTGCGCAGGCCCCGTCCGTGGCCCACCACCCGCAGGGCGCAGCTGCGATTGTCCATGCCCCACGCAATGGCGGTCGGGGCGAAGCTGCCATCGACAAACCGTTTGTACGAGTTGACGTTCGGGGCGAGGAAATAGGTGAGTTCCTTCAGGGCATCCAGCTGGCCGGCCATGAAGTGCTCCATCGCCGGGCTGAATCCGTGCTCACCGTCGCCGGGCAGCACAGGATTGCCGTCGAGGTCCGTCAGGCTGAAATGGATGTGGCAGGAGTTTCCTTCGCGGGCATCGTACTTGGCCATAAAGCTGATGCTCTTGCCGTGCTGGTCCGCGATTTCTTTGGCACCGTTCTTGTAGAAGGTGTGCTTGTCGCAGGCTTTGAGGGCCTCATCGAAGCGGAAGGTGATCTCCTGCTGGCCCAGGTTGCACTCACCTTTTGACGATTCGACCACCAGGCCGGCCGCTTCCATGTTGGTGCGGATTGATCGGATCACCGGTTCCAGCCGGGCGGTTGCGAGCAGAGAATAGTCAACGTTGTACTGGGTGGAGGCCTCGAGTCCGTGGTAGTTCTTCTGCCACGCCTGACGGTAGGAGTCGTCGAACATCAGGAATTCAAGCTCGGTTCCCATGAAAGCGCGGTAGCCGAGTTTTTCGAGCCGTTCCACCTGGGCGCGCAGGATCTGCCGCGGTGAGGCAACGACCGGGGATTTGTCCGCCCACATCACATCGCAGAGGACCAGGGCGGTTCCCGCCTGCCACGGCACCCGGCGCAGGGTCGAGACATCCGGCAGCATCATCATGTCGCCGTAGCCGGTCTCCCAGGAGGACATTGCGTAACCGTCGATGGTGTTCATCTCGACGTCGACGGCCAGGAGGTAGTTGCAGCCTTCGGCGCCGTGCTCGAGGACGTCTTCGAGGAACGAACGCGCGCCGCAGCGCTTGCCCTGGAGGCGGCCCAGGGAGTCAGTAATAGCCACGACGACGGTGTCGATGGCGCCGGAGGCGACATCCGCCTGCAGCTCAGCAAGGGTGAGCTGGGCGTTCCGGCCGTTGTCTTGTGATTGTTCAGTCATGGTTGCTCCGCAACGTCGTTTGCAATGGGGTGATGGTGGTCGGGGGCAGCTACTTATTCAGCTCGGCCTCTGCCAGCGCGAGCCGGGCGAATTCCTCATCCGGGGAACCGGCGACGATCCGGTGGCGGCTGTAGAACCAGTAGTAGGCGATTGCGGCGGCGAAGATGGCCGCTGTGATGGAGGCCGCGTAGACGTCCACTACGAAGGTGGCGACGACGGCGACGGCGGACAGGGCGAGGGCCACCGAGGTGGTGGCGATGCCGCCCGGTGTGCGGTAGCCGCGCTCCAGCTCAGGTTCCTTGATCCGCAGCACGATGTGGGACAGGTTCAGCAGGACGTAGGACACCGTGGCGCCGAAAACGGCGATGTTGATCAGCAGGGCGCCGTCCTGGGTGATGGCCGCGAGCAGGAACCCGATGGTGCCGGGAACGATCAGGGCCCAGTAGGGGGTGCGGCGGGTGCCGGTGAGCGAAAGCCATTTGGGCAGGTAGCCGGCGCGGGAGAGGGCGAAAAGCTGCCGCGAGTAGGCGTAGATGATGGAGAAGAAGCTGGCCACAAGCCCCGCCAGTCCCGCGTAGTTAATGAAGTCGGCCAGAAAGGTATTTCCGCCGTAGGCGATCCTGATGGCTTCGGGCAGCGGGTTGTCTGAGGTGCTCATGGCCTGGGACCCTGCCGCGCCGGGAACCAGGACAAGCATCAGGGCGCCGAAGACCACCAGGATCACGACGGCGACGATAATGCCCCGCGGCATGTCCCGTTTCGGGTCCGCCGATTCTTCTGCGGCCAGCGGGACGCCTTCAACGGCGAGGAAAAACCAGATGCCGTAGACGAGGGCGGCCAGGATTCCACCGACGCCCATGGGCAGGAACGCGCTGGAACCGGCGGAGCCGTCAGGCACGATGTCGAACAGCTTGGCCGGGTCGAACTTCGGCAGCAGGCCGATGACAGCGGCGATCAAGGCAACAACGGCAACCGCTGTAATCGCGAACATGATCTTAAGCGCTTCACCGACCCCACGAAGGTGGATGGCGATGAAGAGGACGTAGGTGGCCAGATAGACCGGCCACGAATTGGTCAGGCCAAAGAGCCCCAAGGCCTCTATGTAGCCGCCGATAAAGGTGGCGATGGCGGCCGGAGCGACGGCGTATTCGATCAGTACGGCAATGCCGGTGGCGAACCCGCCCAGGGGCCCCAGAGCCCGTCGGGCAAAGGCGTATCCGGCCCCGGCGGTGGGCAGGGTGGAGGAGAGTTCCGCGAGGCCGAACACCATGCAGGTGTACATGACGCCCATGAGGATAAACGCGATCAGAAGTCCGCCCCATCCGCCTTGGGCGAGACCGAGATTCCAGCCGGCGAAATCACCGGATATGACGTACGCGACTCCCAGTCCGGCGAGTAGTATCCAGCCGGCGGCGCCGCGCTTAAGTTTGCGCCGTTGAAGGTACTCTGATTCGGTCCCGGCGGCCGGACTTGTCACGCCGGCGCCATCATCTGCTGATTTCATGCGTTTCCCTTGGTATAGGACTGTCATCCAGATTTAAAGGACTGTTATCAGTCCAAGAACACATCTCCCAGTGTGGTGTTATGGATCACATCCGTCAAGGATTCCCTGCAAATCCAATGGAAATTTCGTTTGGCCGGAGAATCATTGGTTCGAGACGCCCGCTTTTTGCGGCCTAAACGTATGCTTACTGAACGTATAAGCTCGCAGACTGCTGGGAGTTGGCCTTGACTGATTTCGCGTTACAACAGCCCTACTCGATGCTGCGGCCCGTCCGCAGTGGAAACGCCTTCGAGGAAACAATCGAGCACATTCTGCAGACGATCAAGCTCGGCATCTTTGCTCCGGCCGACAAGCTGCCGCCGGAGCGCGAGCTGGCCGAGCAACTGGGCGTGTCCCGGGCGACCCTCCGGGAAGCACTGGGGGAATTGCAGGCTGCGGGATACCTGGTGGTGAGGCGAGGCCGGTATGGGGGCACGTACGTGTCCGAAACCCAGGTGCGCCCAGAGCGTCGGGGGACCCGGCCACTGGATCGTGCCGAGGTCCACGACGTGCTGATATTCCGTGGAGTGATCGAGCCGGCGGCGAGCGCCCTGGCGGCCGGATCAAACTTATCGGCCGCCGCCCGGGGCCACCTGCGCAACTGCCTGACCGATGTGGCAGTCGCCACCGAAGCAAGCTACCGGCCGCGGGATGCCCGGTTCCATATCGCGATCGCCGAGCTGGCGGGTTCGCCGAGCCTCGTGGGGGCGGTGGCAGAGACCCGGTCCAGGCTCAACGACTTGCTCGACAGGATCCCGTTCCTTGGCACCAACCTGGAGCACTCCAACGAGCAGCACGCGCGGATCGCGGACGCAATCCTGCGCGGCGATTCCACGGCCGCCGAGCGGGCCACACTTGAGCATCTGGAAGGAACGGCTGCCCTGCTGCGCGGGTTCCTATCTTGACGTCCTCCGCCGCACGGGCGCTGCGGCACCCGCGGCCCGGGCCGTGACCGGGAAGCCCGCCCTTGGCTAAGCTCTGCGGTCCCCGCGGGCTTGGGTGGCTACGGCCCCGTAGCGCATGCTGCGGTTGCGTCCGGCGTGTTTGGAGGCATAGAGGGCATGGTCGGCGCAGGCCAGCAACGCATGGCTTCCGGCCTCCTGCAGCTCGCAGACGCCGGCGGACAAGGTAATGGTCCCGACGCCGTCGAACGGCCTGGAGGCTACCGCCAGGCGGGCCCGCTCGGCTGCCTGGAGTGCCTCTTCGCTGCTGCTGCCGGGCAGGAGCCAGACGAATTCCTCGCCACCGAAGCGGGCGACGATCTCGCCCTGGCGGGTGACCTCACCGAGCCGGCCCGCGACCTCCGCCAGCACCTTGTCCCCGGTCAGATGGCCGAAAGAGTCGTTGACCGTTTTGAAATTGTCAATGTCGAGGACGACGGCGCTAAGCTGGCTGCCGCGCGCGGTCGCTAGCTCGGTCTCGTAGGCGAGCCGTTGCTCCAGGACCCGGCGGTTGGGCAGACCGCTCAGGACGTCGGTGCTGGCCAGGAGTTCAAGACTGGCACGGGCTTCGGCGTTGCCGATGGCGATTTCCACGAGTTCAGCGAACTGGGCGAGCTGATCGAGGACCGCCTGTGTGAGGTTGGCCTCCGACTTCGAGGTCAGGGCCAACGCGCCCCAGAGCGAGCCGGACACCCGGATGGGGGCGGCCGCCGAGGACCGGAAACCGGACGCCAGCATCTGTTCGGCCGCCAGTCCGCCGCCCGCGACGTAGACCGCCAGGGCGGGCTTGCCCGTCATGGCCACCCGCACGGTCGCCGGGGCATCCGTCGCGGAAAACACGTGACGGCGGCTCAGAGCCGGAGGGAGCGCGGGCGCCATGGCCACGATTTCAGCCGACCACGGCCCGGTGAAGCGGGCAACCGCCGCCGAATCGACGTCGAAGATCGAGCGCACGACGGCGGCAACCTGATCGACTATGTCCTCCGGCGCCGCGTTGCGGGCCACTGCCGTGGAGATCTCGTGCAGGCCGGCCCACGTCTTTTCCTGTCGACGGCGCTCTGTCACGTCGACCGCCACCACCATCCCTACGGTTTCACCGTCGGACTGGACCGGGCGGGCCGTCAGCAGGAACGTTCGATCGCCGATCCGGCGCTGCCACGAGATCTCCTGGCCCGCCAGCGCGGCGCGGTAACGTGGTTCAAGCTCGTCCGCCAGTCCGCCCTTCAGGGCGTCGTGGATCAGCCGGCCTTCCATCTCGTCGCTGCGGTACCCGAACTTCTCCAGCTCCTGTCCCTCCGCGATGAGGTACCGGAGGTCCGAGTCGAAGAGCAGGACAAAGACGCCGGGGATGCTGCGCGCGAGCGCCCGGTACCGGTCCATGTCGCGTTGCTGGCGCCGTTCGGCGACAACCCGCTCGGTGATGTCCGTGACAAGCGCGAAGAACCCCCGGATTTCGCCGTCCTGACGGTCCGGCACGTAGGAGGCCTGGGTATACCGCGTCTTTCCGGCGTCATCCACGAGGGTACGGTCGAAGAGCTGAGGCTCTCCCTCAAGTACTTTGGCGATGGACCCCTGGTTTGCCGCGAAAAGCTCCTCGCCGAGCATCTCGCGGATATGGACGCCGTGCATCTGATCCGGATCGACGTTGAACCATGCGCCGTAGGCGTCGTTGGCGAGGCAGTTGCGCAAATCCTTGTCCCAGTAGCCCACCATGGCAGGGATGCCGTTGAGTACAGCCCGCATCTGGGCCGGGAACTGCGGCATCAGGTCCGAAGCTGCATTCTCGCTGGTGGAGGAACCGTGAGACGTCATTTCCCTAGTATCCACGTCCGCTGTACCGCACGGAAACCGTCGAAGCCGATAGCCTGGCGAGTTGCTCCTAGCGGAACGCGGAGATGCCCGTGATGTGCTGACCGAGGATGAGGGTGTGGACCTCGTCCGTGCCCTCATAGGTCCGGACGGATTCGAGGTTGTTGGCGTGCCGCAGCGGCGAATAGTCCAGGGTGATGCCGTTGCCGCCCAGGATCGTGCGGGCTTCGCGGCAGATCGCTATGGCCTCGCGGACGTTGTTCAGCTTCCCCACCGAGACCTGGACCGGCTCCAAGGCCCCGGCATCCTTCAGCCGCCCGGTATGGATGGCCAGCAGGGTTCCCTTCTGGATCTCCAGGAGCATGTTGACCAGCTTCTCCTGGGTCAGCTGGTAACCGGCCAGGGGCTTGCCGAACTGCATGCGCTCTTTGGCGTACGCCAGGGCGGCCTCGTAGGAGTCCCGGGCGGCGCCCATCGCGCCCCAGATGATCCCGTAGCGGGCCTCGTTGAGGCAGGAAAACGGGCCGCTGAGCCCCCGCGCTCCGGGGAGCAGCGCCGTGCCCGGCAGGCGGACGTCCTCAAGAGCGATGTCGCACTGGATGGAAGCCCGCATGGACAGCTTGGACCCGATGGGCGTCGCGGTGAACCCCGGAGTGTCCGTCGGCACGATGAACCCGCGGATGCCGTCGCCGGTGTTGGCCCAGATAACTGCGATCTGCGCCACGGACGCCAAGCCGATCCAGCGCTTTGCGCCATTGATTATCCAGCCGCCGCTGCCGTCCGGCGCCGCAAAGGTCGCCATGCTGGCCGGGTCCGAACCGGCGGTGGGCTCGGTCAGCCCGAAGCAGCCTATCTTTTCGCCCCGTGCCATCGCAGGCAGGTGCTCGACTTTCTGCTCCTCGGATCCCCACCTGTGGATCGCGGACATGGCCAGGGAGCCCTGCACACTGACGAACGTCCGGATTCCGGAATCCCCTGCCTCCAGCTCCATGGCGGCGAGGCCGTACTCGACGGCGCTCCTGCCGGGGCAGCCGTAGCCCTCCAGATGCATCCCGAGCACCCCGAGCTTGCCCAGCTCGGGCACCAGCTCAAGCGGGAAATGGGCCTGCTCGTACCAGGCGCTGATGTTGGGCCGGATCCGCTCCGTTACGAAGGCGCGGACGTTGGCGCGCAACTCGAGCTCCTCTGCCGTCAGCAGGCTGTCCAGGCTGAGGACGTCATCGTTTATACGGGTGGCTTCGGTTACGGTCACAGGTTCAACTCCAGGCAGGTAAATGAGCGGCAATCCCCCTTGATTCCGGCACGGGCCGGCGGGTACTGACCACTGTGCCAGCCGGATTGAACCGGAGCCAATACCAAATAATGCACCCGTCGATACCTCCGACGCATCAATCCGGTGGCGAGTCCGGCGACGGGAGGACGGCTTCGGAGAGGAGCAGAACCCGGCGCAGCGCCGGGCTGGTGTTGTCCTTGCGCCAGACCAGGCGCAGCTGGATGGTGTCGGCAGGATCATCCAGCGGCAGGAAAACGACTCCCGGATGGCTGAAGTTCGCCGGCACCGAAGACACCGTCAATGCGACCCCGATGTCGGCGGCAACCAGTGCCATCAGCGTCTGGGAATCCGGCGCCACCTGCACGATATCCGGGGCATAGCCGGCGGCGTTGGAAAGCCGGCGAAGGTAGTCGTGCAGAATTGCGCCCGGATGCTCGGGCAGCGTGACAAAAGGCTGCCCGGCGAGATCGGCCATAATCAGCGAGTCGCGCCTGCTCAGGGGATGGGCTTCGTGCAGGGCCACCACAAGCCGCTCATTCGCCACAGTTCGGGAGTCGAGGGCCGCCGGGATGAAGTTCCAGCGGCCCAGTCCCACTTCCATAGCGCCCCGCATGACGCGGTCCATGGCCGGCAGGGCAAAGTTCGAGCTGGAGAGCTGGAACTCGATGCCCGGATGGGTCTCCCGGACCCGTTTGGCCAGCTTACCCACCATGACGTGGGAGGAAACCCCGGCGAAAGCCACCCGCACCCGCCCGGTCTCGCCCTTTCCCACTGAGGCCACGGCGAGGGCCGATCGGCGGCAGGCCGCCAGGATCTCCCGCGCCGGCATCAGCAGCGCCTCGCCCTCAGCCGTCAGCCGGACCGATCGGGTGCTCCGGACAAAGAGGGGTGCCTTGAGCTCGTGCTCCAGCCGTTGGATGGCCCGGCTCAGCGGCGGCTGGGCCATGTGGAGTTTTTCTGCCGCCCGGCCGAAATGCAGCTCATCGGCGACCGCAAGAAAGGCCCGGATTTGTTGGATTTCCATGCCGGGTTCAGTCCCGGCCCAGGTAAACGACGATGTTCATCTGCCCAAGATACCGAACAATCCGCCACCGTATTGATGCCCCTGCGGTATGAATACAGCACCAAATGCGTATTGGACGCGGATCAATCCGCTTGCAAAGGTGGGTGATGCAGACCACACACCGGAGGAACTACATGAAACAACCGAACTCTGAAACTGCCGCCGGAGCGGGCCGCGGTCCTACCCCTGACGCTGTCAACCCGGCCGCCGAGGCCCTCGGCCGCTCAGCGTCCGGGCCGCTGGCCGGCGTCGTGATTGCGGATTTCAGCCGGGTGCTCGCCGGCCCCTACGCCACCATGCTGCTGGCCGATATGGGCGCGACGGTGATCAAGGTTGAGGGGCCCGGGGGTGACGACACCCGCAGCTACATGCCACCGGTCCGCGACGGGGAGGCCACGTTCTTCCTGGCAGTGAACCGGAACAAGCACTCGATCGCACTGGACCTCAAGGACCCGGAGGACCTTGACGTGGCCCGGTCCCTCGTGCGCGCTGCGGACGTCATGATCGAAAATTTCAAGCCGGGAAACATGGAACGCCTGGGCCTGGACTACGCCGCCGCCGCGGAGTTGAAGCCGGACATCATCTATGCCTCCATCACCGGGTTCGGCACCGGCGCCGGCGCGCACATCCCGGGCTATGACCTACTGGTCCAGGCAGCCTCCGGCATGATGAGCCTGACCGGGGGCCCGGACACGGAACCCTACCGGGCCGGCATCGCGTTGTTCGACGTCATCACGGGACTGCACGCTGCCATCGGCATCCTGGGGGCGCTTCACCATAAGACCCGGACCGGCGAGGGACAGCTGGTGGAACTCAATCTGCTGACCTCGGCCCTTTCCGGCATGGTCAACCAGTCCGCGGCGTATGTCTCCGGCGGCGTGGTGCCTGCCCGGATGGGCAACGAACATCCCAGCATGTACCCCTATGCGCCGATGCAGACGGGTGATGGCATGATCATCATCGCGACGGGCAATGATGCCCAGTTTGTCCGGCTCTGCGTGGCACTGGCCATCCCCGAAGTCGCCGCGGACCCGAAGTTCGCCAAGACCCTGCAGCGGAACGCGCATCGGGACGAACTACGGGAGATCCTCCACGCCAGGCTGGCCACGCAGTCCGCCGCGCAGTGGTTCTCGCAGCTCTCCGACGCCGGCCTGCCGTGCGCCCCGATCCAGGATGTGCGCGGCGGTGTCGACTTCGCCGAGCGGCTGGGACTGCAGCCCGTGGTGCTGGCTGGCAGCGGGACGCGGACGATCCCCACGGTCCGGCACCCCGTGGAGTACTCCCGCACCCCCGTCGACTACCGGCTCGCGCCGCCGGAATTGAACGAAAGCTCGGAGCTGGTCCGCGACTGGCTGCTCCGGCAGAAAACCCTGGCCCATGCCTGAGCCGTACCGGGCGCGGATCTCCCCGCGCTGGTCGGACCAGGACCTCAACGGCCACGTGAACCACGCCGCCGTCGTGACCCTGCTTGAGGAGTCCCGGATCCAGTGGCGGGCTACCATGCCGGGCCGCGGGACTGCCGCGGTGACTCCGACCGTGGTGGCAGCCCTTGAACTGAACTACCGGCACCCAGTGGTCCACGGCCAGGACCTGACGGTGGAACTGACGGTCAGCCGGATCGGCACAAGTTCCTTCACCCTTGAGTGCATGGCTACCCAGGGCGGCGCTGTTGCCGTGGACGGCCGGACCGTGCTGGTTTCCGTCTGGCCGGAGACCGGGATGGCGAGGCCGCTGGCGGAGCAGGAGCGGCGCTGGCTCGCCCAGTTCCAGCCCGGGCAAGACCGCACCGAAGCACCCGAACCGCAGATTTCCGATCCCACCCCCATGGAGCTGACCCGATGACAACCGAACAGATGACAACCGACCCGGCCGAACACGGCACCGACTTCTACCTGATGGACGATTTCCTCACCGCCGAGGACCGCGCCCTGCGGCTGAAGGTCCGAAGTTTCGTGGACAAGGACCTGCTTCCGGTCATCAACGGCTATTGGGAACGGGCGGAGTTCCCGTTCGAGCTGATCCCCAAGCTCAAGAACCTCGGCATCGTAGGCACGACCATCAAGGGCTATGGCTGCCCGGGGCTGAGCCGGCTCGCTGCCGGGATCGTCGCGGCCGAAGTCTCCCGCGGCGACGGCTCCGTCAACACCTTCCTCGGCGTCCAGTCCGGCCTGGCGATGGGCACCATTAACATGCTGGGCAGCGATGGGCAGAAGGAACGATGGCTTCCCTCGATGGCCGCCCTGGAAAAAATCGGGGCCTTCGCCCTGACCGAGCCGGACCACGGCTCCGACTCGGTGGCGCTGGAGACCAGCGCCCGGCGGGAGGGCGACAGCTACATCATTAACGGCCGCAAACGGTGGATCGGCAACGCCAGCATGGCCGACGTCGTCATCATCTTCGCCCGCGACGAACAGGACGCCAAAGTCAAGGCCTTTGTTATGGAGCGCAACGCTGACGGCAGCTACCCGGCCGGATATCACACCGAGGTCATCACCGGAAAAATCGGCAAACGTGCCATCCTGCAGCCGGACGTCACTCTGAAAGACCTCCGGGTGCCGGCTGACAACAGGCTCACCGGCTGCCACTCCTTCAAGGACGTCACCCGCGTCCTGACCGCCACCCGCAGCGGTGCGGCCTGGGAGTCCCTGGGCCACGCCATGGCTGCTTATGAGGCGGCGGTGGACTACGCGAAGACCCGCCAGCAGTTCGGCAAAGCGATCGGCAGCTTCCAGCTGGTCCAGAACAAACTCGCCAACATGCTCGCCGAGCTGACGGCCATGCAGCTGATCTGCTTCCGGCTGGCAGTCCTGGCCGAGGACGGGCGCATGACCGGGCCCATGGCGTCGCTGGCCAAGATGCACACGGCACAGAAGGCCCGGTGGATCTGCTCCGAAGCCCGGGACATGCTGGGCGGCAACGGCGTGCTGCTGGAGAACCACGTGGCCAGACACATGACGGACATGGAAGTGGTGTCCACCTACGAGGGCACCGACTCCATCCAGTCACTGCTGATCGGCCGGGAGATCACCGGCATCTCAGCCTTCAGCTAAATCCGCAACCCCACGCAATCAAAGGAAACGTCATGAGCAATTTCACGAACAAGGTGGCCGCCGTCACCGGCGGAGCGCAGGGCATCGGTGCCGCCACCGCCCTGAAGCTGGCCACCGGGGGCGCCACCGTCGTCGTCCTGGACCTCAACGAGGACGGCGCCAAGGACACCGCGCAGCAGATCTCCGCCCATCCGCAGGTGCTCTCGGCCGGCGGCCGGGCCGTCGCGGCGGTCTGCGATGTCACGGACGAAGCCACTGTAGACAGGGTCTTCGCGGAGCTCCACCGGGAGTTCGGCCGGCTCGACATCCTCGTCAACAACGCCGGTATCACCCGCGACAACCTGTTCTTCAAAATGGAGCGCCCGGACTGGGAATCGGTTCTCACCACCAACCTGACCAGCGCCTACCTCTGTTCCCGGGCCGCGCAGCGGTACATGGTCCCGGCCCGGTACGGAAGAATTGTCTCGCTCAGCAGCCGCAGCGCCCTCGGCAACCGCGGCCAGGCGAACTACGCCGCTGCGAAGGCCGGCATCCAGGGCCTGACGGCTACTCTCGCTATTGAGCTTGGCCCGTTCAACATCACCGTCAACGCGGTGGCCCCCGGCTATATCGCCACGCCCATGACCGCCGCGACAGCCGAGCGGCTCGGCAGCAGCCAGGCCGAGCATCAGGCGGCGGTTGCGGCCCGGACACCGCTGGGCCGGGTTGGCCAGCCCGAGGAAGTGGCCGCCGCGGTGGCGTTCTTCGCCAGCGACGATGCTTCCTATGTTTCCGGCCAGACGCTCTACCTCAACGGCGGGGCACGCTGATGCCGGAGGCGTTCCTCGTCGGCGGTGTCCGCACGCCCGTGGGCCGATACGGCGGGGCGCTCGCCACGGTCCGACCCGACGACCTGGCCGCGCTGGTTCTGCAGGCCGTGGTGGCCCGGGCGGGCATCGACCCTGACAGCATCGACGAGGTCATCCTGGGCTGCGTCAACCAGGCAGGGGAGGACAACCGCAATGTTGCGCGGATGGCGGTGCTGCTGGCCGGACTGCCCGACGCCGTCCCCGCCGTCACGGTCAACCGGCTCTGCGCCTCCGGCCTGACCGCCATCAGCATGGCGGCGCAGTCCATCCGCAACGGCGACGCCGACCTGGTGGTGGCCGGCGGCGTCGAATCCATGTCGCGGGCACCCTGGGTGATGGCCAGGCCGGAGAAGCCGTTTGCCGGGCCGGGTGAACTGGCGGACACCTCGATCGGTGCGCGGTTTGTCAATTCGCGGATGCATGCCAACGCCCGGTTCTCGATGCCGGAGACGGCCGAGGAAGTGGCCGGGCGCGAGGGCATCTCCCGTGCCGATGCGGACAGCTTCGCTTTGCGCTCGCACAACCGGGCGCTGGCGGCGATCGACGCGGACCGGTTCCGGGGCGAGATCGTCCCCGTTCCCGTGGCCGGCCGTCACGGCGCAGTGTCGCTGGTGGACACCGACGAGGGACCGCGCCGCGGCTCCACCCCGGAGGCGCTCGCGGCCCTGCGGCCGATCGTACGGCCGGACGGCGTCATCACCGCGGGCAACTCCAGTTCCCTCAACGACGGTGCTTCTGCCGTGGTGGTGGCCAGCGGCGAGGCTGTTGCCCGCTGGGGCCTGACGCCGCGGGCGCGGATCGTCACCAGCCAGGCGGCCGGGGTTGCCCCGGAGGTCATGGGCATCGGCCCGGTGCCGGCTACGCGTAAGGCGCTGGCGAAGGCCGGCTGGAGCATGGACGGCCTAGGCGCTGTTGAACTCAACGAAGCGTTCGCCGCGCAGTCGCTGGCCTGCATGCGTCTGCTGGGGCTGGACCCGGGAATTGTCAACAACGACGGCGGTGCGATCGCACTGGGGCATCCGCTGGGATCCTCCGGATCCCGGATCGTTGTGACGCTGCTTGGCCGGATGGAACGCGAAAACGCCGCCCGCGGCCTGGCCACGATGTGTGTGGGCCTGGGCCAGGGCGCCGCGATGCTGCTGGAGAGGGTCTGATGAGGCTGTTCGAAAATGTTGCCGAGCTGGAGTGCCTGACGGGGCAGGAAATTGGGGTGAGCGGCTGGCATCGGCTGGAGCAATCCCAGATCCAGGCGTTCGCTGACGCCACCCTGGACCGGCAGTGGATCCACACCGATCCGGAGCGGGCCGCCAACGGTCCCTACGGCACCACCGTGGCCCACGGCTACCTGAGCCTGGCGATGCTCCCGTACCTGGCCGGACAGGTTTACCGGGTCCGGGGCGCGGCAGCGATCATCAACTACGGGCTGGACAAGGTCAGATTCCCGGCGCCGGCCAGGGTCGGTTCCCGCATCCGCGACCGGCTGACGCTGACCTCGGTGACCGGGACGGTCAATGGCCGGCAGCTGAGGGTCCTGCACCGGATCGAGCTGGAGGGCTCCGAGAAACCGGCCTGCATTGCCGAGACCGTGTCCCTCGTGAGGATCTGAGGAACGGCAGCAGGATCCGCGCTCCACCACTGCACTACCTGCACCAACACCATCCGAACAATGACGTTGCGGCTGAGCCGGCTTGCTGGCTCCTCACTAGGGAGATACTCCGTGGTTACTGAAAACATGAATGTGAAATACGCCGAGGCAGGGCCGGAGAGCGTTGCGGCCGATCCGGAGGTGTCGCCGGCGGAACTGCGCCGAACCTCGATCTCCTCCTGGCTCGGCTCGGCGCTGGAATACATGGACTTTACGCTCTACACGCTGGCAGCCGCCCTGGTCTTCGGGCCGCTGTTCTTCCCCAACGCAGACCCGGCGATGGCCCTGCTGGCCAGTTTCGCCGCCTATGGTTCCGGTTTCCTCGTCAGGCCCCTCGGCGGCGTCTACTTCGGATATCTGGGGGACAAGTACGGCCGCAAATTCGTTCTCGTCATCACGGTGGGCATGATGGGCGTCGCCACCCTCGGGATGGGCCTGTTGCCCACGTATGCCCAGATAGGCGTCGCCGCGCCGGTACTGCTGGTCCTGCTGCGGCTCATCCAGGGCTTCGGCGCCGGCGCCGAACTGTCAGGCGCCTCGCTCTTGCTGGTGGAATCGGCGCCCAGCGGACGCCGCGGCTTCTACGGCGCGGTGGTGGCCCTGGGCACCGCGACGGGGGTACTCCTGGCCAGCGCCCTGTGGCTGCTGATGTCGCAACTGCCGAAAGAGCAGTTCCTGAGCTGGGGCTGGCGCGTCCCGTTCCTGCTGAGCATTGGCACCACCCTCGTAGCGTTGTACCTGCGGCGCAGCGTCAGCGAATCGCCGGTCTTCGAGGTCATCAAGCAGCGCCGGGCCGCGGCCAGCGCCGGAGCGAAGCGGCAAAGTGTGTGGCGCGACGCTGCGGATGCCAGGAAGCCGTTCCTGGTGTCGCTGGGAATCAAACTGGGGGAGAACGGCTCGGTCTACCTCGTCAAGGGCTTCCTCATCGGATGGACCGTGTCCGTCGTCAAGATGGACGCCAACCTCGTCACCACCGGCGTGACGCTGGGCTCCATCCTGGGGATCGCCACCGTCCTGTTCACCGGCAAGCTCACCGACAGGTACGGCCGCAGAATAGTATGGCTGTGGCTCTCCGCCTTCCAGTTCGCCTTCACCATTCCCGCGATGCTCCTGATTGAAACGCGGAACCCCGTCCTGGTGGCTCTGGTGTTCGTCATTTACATTGGCGGCCCGATTCCCAACATGTATGGGGTGGAGTCCACATGGCTCGTGGAAATGTTCGGTTCCAAGCGCCGGTTCTCCTTCATGACCACGGTCAAGGAGGTGGGCGCCGTCCTCTCCGGCGGCCTGGGCCCCATCCTGGCGGCCGCGGTGGTGGCCGCGACGGGGCCGGGATGGGTCCCGGTGGCAGTGATCCTGATGAGCTACGCGGCCATCGGCTGGGTGGCCGGGTTCTTGGCGCCCGAAACCCGGGGCCGGGACCTGAACGCCGAGGCGGACGCCTGCTGACGCCTGCTGGCGCCTGAGATACATGGCTGGTGGTCATTCTCGCTGGTTCGCCGGCAGTTAGACGGAGCCTGGGCCTTTTTTCGGGGGACATGCCCATTCTTCGCACCTTGGACTGGGCAAAATGACACTATGTCCACCCGCTGGCCCCGGCGCGGGGCATGTCCCCTCGGGCCGGTATCCAGTCCAGGGGGACATGCCCATTCTTCGCACCTTGGACTGGGCAAAATGACACTATGTCCACCCGCTGGCCCCGGCGCGGGGCATGTCCCTGAGCAGGGGCCATCGCCCCCTGGACTCAGACCCCCGGACCCCCGGCTAACCAACGAAAATGCCCACTAGCCCGGGGTCACGTCAATCAGGACCTTGCCCACAATGTCTCCTTCGACCGCCGCGTGGGCGTCGGGGGTGTGGGGCAGATCAAAACGGTGCAGCGGGAGTCCGGCGGCCTCTCCGACCGGAAGGGCGCCGTCGGCGATGGCCAGGTTGATGTCCTCGGCGGCGGCGCGCACCGCCTCCATCCCAACGGTGTAGAGCAGCACGAACTGGTACCGGACGTTGAGGCTGAAGTGCCTGCGCACGTCCAGGCGCATCTCATCTCCGCCATTGTTGGCGTACACGGCGACTGAACCGCGGTTGCGGATCACGGCCAGATCGAGTTCCGCATTCTGGGCCGGTGCCACCTCGACGATCAGATCAACCCCGGCCGGAGCGAGTTGGTGGATCTCCGCCGCCGCATCGGTCTCCCGGTAGTTGATGACGTGATGGGCGCCGGCGGCCTGGACCAGCGCGGCTTTCACCGGACCGCTGACCGTGGTGATCACGACGGCGCCGGCCCACCGGGCGAGCTAAATAGCGGCATGGCCCACGGCGCCGGCCCCGCCGGCGACGAGCACCGTTTTACCCGTCAAGGCGCCGGGACGCAGCCGCCGGGGGCCGTCCTCGGCGATGGTCAGGGCCCGGTGTGCGGTGATGGCGGGAACTCCCAGGCTCGCGCCGACGTCGAACCCGGCATTGTGGGGAAGCGTGAAGACGCGCTCGGCCGGCAGGACCGCGAGTTCCTGGGCGGTTCCGCCGTCCGCGCGCTCAAAAGCGGCAAGGGCCAGCCAGACCCGGTCGCCGATGTGGAGATGCTCGACACCGGCGCCGACGGCGTCGACCACGCCCGAACCGTCCTGGTTCGGTACCACCTCCGCGAAAGGCAGCGGCTCACCGGGCGCGGATCCGCGCCGCGACTTCCAGTCCGTGGGGTTCACGCCGGAGACCATGATCCGGACCCGGACCTCCCCGGGTCCTGGCTCGCGGACCTCCCGGTCGACGAGCCGGAGGACGGACGGATCGCCAGTGGCGCGGTACACGATTGCTTTCATACCCAGATCTAACATCGGCCCGGGCTGAAAATTCCCGCCGGTCCGTCTCTGCACAGAAACTGTCAGGGCAGGAAACGGTAGCCGATGCCTGCCTCGGTGAGAAGATGGCGCGGGTTGGCGGCCTCCGGTTCCAGTTTCCGCCGGAGCTGGGCCATGTAGACGCGGAGGTAATTGGTCTCCTTGGCGTAGGCGGGCCCCCATACCTCGGACAGCAGCTGCTGCTGGGTAACCAGCTTCTCGGAATTCCGGACCAGCACCTCCAGAATGTTCCACTCTGTTGGGGTCAGCCGGACGTCCTGGCCGTCCCGTGTGACCCGGTGTTTGCCGAGGTCCACGGTGAAGGCATCCGTCGTGACAACCGGTGACTCTTCCGGGTCAACGCTGCGCCGCAGCAGCGCGCGCAGCCGTGCCAGGAGTTCATCCAGCCCGAAGGGCTTGGTGATGTAGTCGTCGGCGCCGGCGTCGAGGGCCTCCACCTTGTCCTCGGATCCATGCCGGGCGGACAGCACCAGCACGGGCACCCGGCTCCAGGCACGGAGTTCCCGGATGACACTGGTCCCGTCCATGTCCGGCAGGCCGAGATCCAGGATGATCAGCGCCAGCGGAGTCTGGGAAGCTGCCAGCAGCGCAGAGTTCCCGTCCGCCGCGGTGGTGACGGCGTAGCCGCGGGCCTTCAGCGTGATCCGGAGTGCCCGCAACAGGTGCTGGTCGTCGTCGACCACGAGGATTGCCGTCATCCCGCGTCCGGTCCGGAAGTGCGTGGCACGGCGTGGCCCCGGCGGGCCAGCGCCGCCTGCCGGGCCAGCGCCGCCTGCCGGTGCACGGGCGGAGTCTGGCTGCGGTGCGATTCGAACGGCGCGCCGGTGGACAGCGGAAGCCGGATGACCATGGTCAGGCCGCCGCCCGGCGTTGCCTCGGCGGTCAGGCTCCCGCCCATGGCGTCCGTGAACCCCTTTGCCACCGCCAGTCCTAGCCCGATGCCGGTGGTCTGCGGGGCGTCGTCGAGCCGCTGGAATGGCCGGAACATTTCGACAACCTTCTCCGCCGGGACCCCCCGGCCATGGTCGATGATCCGCAGCTCTCCCGCAGGACGACCGTCCAGGGTCGCAGGGCTGAGCCCGCCGGCCGCGCCGACGAGCACGATATCCGATTCGGGGGCGTATTTCGCGGCGTTTTCGGCGATGTTGGCAATGACCCGCTCCAGCATGCCGGGGTCGGCGTCAATCTCGGGCATATTGGCGGGAATATCCACCCGGACCCTCCCCTCGGGGATTGCGCGTACTGCCTCCGGAATCACTTCGTACCAGCGGACCGGCCGGAGCAGGGGATTGACGGCATCCGAGGTGATCCGGGACATGTCCAGCAGATTACCCACCAGCGCGTCCAGCCGGTCCGAGCACTCTTCAATGGTGGCAAGCAGTTCCTGCTCGTCGTCTTTGCTGTACTCGACGTCGATAAGGCGGAGTCCGCCGACGGCGAGCTTGATCCCGGCCAGGGGAGTGCGGAGGTCGTGGGATACCGCACGGAGGATGGACGTTCGCATCGTGTTGCCTTCTGCCAGGCGCAGCATTTCCCTCCGGCTGGCCACCAGTTGCTGGCGTTCAAGCTGTGCGGCCAGATGGACGCCGAATGCCCCGAGGAGGCGCCGGTCGCTGGCCGGCAGTATCCGTCCTGACAGGACGAGGCGGGTGGCGGCATCGATTTCTTCGACGTTGTCCCCCTCGGCGGCGTCGGGCCGGTCCTCCGGTGACGGCGGGGAAAGCTCGCCAGCCGAGGCCTGTAGCCGCCACTGCCCGCCGCCGGAGCCGGTGCCGCTGTCGCTGTCGCCGTCTGAATGGCTCCCGGCCAGGCTGAACAGTGCGGCGCTGCGGACCTGGAAGACGCCCAGCGCCTGTTCCAGCAGCGCCTGGACCGTGTCCTCCGAGCGGGCGGCGCCGCGGGTCAGGTCGCCAAGGGTGGTCGCCTCGGCGCGGGCCCGGGCGGCCTCCTTGGACCGCCGGGCAGAAAGGTCGACGACGACGGCGACGGCCGCCGAGACGCCAACAAACACCAGCAGCGCGAGGAAGTTCTGCGGATCGCTGATGGTGAGGTTTCCCACCGGCGGGGTGGAAAAATAGTTCACCAGCAGGCTGCTCCAGAGCGCGGCGAGGATGGCCGGCCACAGCCCGCCGACCAGCGCCACCGCGACTGACCCGCTGAGCTGGACGAGCATGGCAGTGGCCACGTTCTGCTCAGGGTTCAGGGCCAGCAGCAGGAACTGCAGGAGGGTGGGGAGCACAATAGCGAGAACAAACCCGACGGCCACCCTGACGCGGCCCAGGTCGCGTTGCCGGGACGGGCGGGTACCGCGTCCGCCGAGCGGGTGCGAGACCATGTGGACGTCAATGTCGCCGGAATCGCGGACCACCCTGGTGCCCACGCCGCCGCCCAGCAGGTTTCCGAGCAGCGCGGCGATCTTCTTCTGGCGGGAGATGCCGACGACGATCTGGGTGGCGTTGACGCTGCGGGCGAAGTTCAGGAGGGCTCCGGCAGGGTCCTCCCCGGTCACGATATGGTAGCTGCCACCCAGATCCTGGATCAGGTGGCGCTGGGATTCGAGCGCCTGGGGGGATTCACTGGCAACTCCGTCCGCCGCGCGGACGTGCACCGCCAGCAGGTCCCCGCCGTTGACGCGGTTCAGGATCCTGGCGCCGCGGCGGATCAGGACGTCCCCCTCCGGGCCGCCGGTCAGCCCCACCACGATGCGCTCGCGGGCCGGCCAGCTGACATCGATGCCGTTTTCGGCGCGGTACTTGGACAGGCCCTCGTCCACACGGTCGGCCAGCCATAGCAGCGCGAGTTCCCGCAGCGCGGTGAGGTTGCCCAGCCGGAAGTAGTTCGAGAGGGCGGCGTCAATCTTGTCGGCAGCGTAAATCCTGCCGTCGCCCAGGCGCTGGCGGAGCAGCTCGGGGGAGATGTCCACCAGGTGGATCTGGTCCGCCCGGCGGACGATGTCGTCCGGCACCGTCTCCGTCTGGTGGACGTCGGTGATGGCGCTGACGACGTCGCCCAGGGAAGCCAGGTGCTGGATGTTGACGGTGGAAAGGACGTCGATGCCGGCGTCGAGCAGTGCATCGACGTCCTGCCAGCGCTTCGGATGGCGGCTGCCGGGGATGTTGGAGTGGGCGTATTCGTCCACCAGCGCGATCCCGGGCGCCCGGGCCAGCACGGCGTCGAGGTCCATTTCCTCAAACTCAGTGCCCCGGTAGGGCAGGAGCCTCGGCGGGATGACGTCGAGTCCCGCCAGCAGTGCCCGCGTCTCGCTGCGCCCGTGGTGCAGGGCAAATGCGACCACAACGTCCTCGCCCCGCTTGATCAGCCGGTGTGCCTCCTCGAGCATCTCGTAGGTCTTGCCGACCCCCGGCGCTGCTCCCAGGAAGATGCGCAGCGTTCCACGTTCCATGCCGTCATTCTCTCACTTGGACGGTGTGGCCTGCGTCGGCTGTGCGGCGGCGGCCACCGCGAGGTTGAGGGCTGTAACGTTGACCGAAGGCTGGCCCAGGAAGGCGATCAGCCCGCTGCTGGTGTGCCGTGCAACGAGCGCGGCCACGGCATCGGCGTCCAGGCCGTTGGCTGCTGCCACCCGGCCAAGCTGCAACCTGGCGTACTCCGGAGAGATGTGCGGGTCCAGCCCGGAACCGCTGGCGGTCACGGCGTCGGCCGGCACCTCAGCCTCGGCGACGCCTTCGGCCGCCGCGACGGCAGCCCGGTTGGCGGTGACGGCGTCGAGCAGCTTCGGCTCGTTGGGGCCGAGGTTGCTGGCCGAGGACGACGCCGGATCCCACGACACCGCCGAGGGCCGGGCGTGGAACCACCGCGGGTCCTGCACGCCGGCTTCGTCGGTGGAAGCCTGGGCGATCAGGGCGGACGCGGCGGGAGACCCGGTGCCGTCCCTGATGATCGAGCCGTTCGCCTGGTAGGGGGCTATGAGCTGCCCGACGCCGAAGACGGCCAGTGGGTAGGCCAGGCCGAGGACCAGCGTGGCGACGATGAGGAAACGCAGGGCGGTTCCTGCCTGGCGGAGGTAGCCGGTGAGTATGTTCATGGGGACGTTCCTAGCCGATTCCGGGAATGAGGGAAACCATCAGGTCGATGATCTTGATGCCGATGAAGGGTGCGATCAGCCCGCCGAGCCCGTAGACCAGCAGGTTCCGCGCCAGCGCCTGGTTGGCGGAGACGGCCCGGTACTTCACGCCGCGCAGGGCCAGCGGCACCAGGGCCACGATGATCAGGGCGTTGAAGATGACCGCGGACAGGATGGCCGAGGCCGGTGTAGCCAGTCCCATGATGTTCAGCAGCCCGAGCCCGGGGAACGTGGCGGTAAAGAGCGCCGGAACGATCGCGAAGTACTTGGCGACGTCATTGGCCACAGAGAAGGTGGTCAGCGCGCCGCGGGTGATCAGCAGTTGCTTGCCGATGCCGACGATGTTGATCAGCTTGGTCGGGTCGGAGTCGAGGTCCACCATGTTGGCGGCCTCCTTGGCGGCCGGTGCCCCGGAGTTCATCGCGACCCCGACGTCGGCCGCCGCCAGTGCCGGGGCGTCGTTGGTGCCGTCGCCGGTCATGGCCACGAGGCGCCCCTCGGACTGCTCCTTTTTGATCACGGCGAGCTTGTCCTCCGGCGTGGCTTCGGCCAGGAAGTCATCGACGCCCGCCTCGGCGGCGATCGCACGGGCGGTAATGGGATTGTCGCCGGTGACCATGACAGTCCGGATGCCCATCTTCCGCAGTTCCGCGAACCGGGCGCTCATCCCGGGTTTGACCACATCGGCGAGGTGTACGGCGCCGAGGATCCTGGCTTCGCCGCCATCGTCGATCCGGGCCCCGTCGATCTGGGCCACGAGCAGCGGGGTGCCGCCCTGGGCGGCGATTTCCTCCACAATGCGTTGCATCTCTGCGGGCGTGGTGCCGCCGTGGTCGGCGACGAATGCCGATATTGAGGAGGCGGCGCCCTTGCGGATCTGCGTTCCGTCCAGGTCCAGCCCGCTCATGCGGGTGCTGGCACTGAACTCGACCACCGCGAACTCGCCGGTGATCTTCCGGAGCTCGGCAAGATCGTGGCCGCCCACGCCCTTTACCGCCGCGAGGTCGGCGATGGAGCGTCCCTCCGGGGTTTCGTCGGCCAGGCTGGAGAGCCGTGCCGCCTCGGCGAGCGTGGTGTGGTCCACGCCGTCGGCGGGCAGGAAGTTGACCGCGCGGCGGTTGCCGTAAGTAATGGTGCCGGTCTTGTCCAGCAGCAGGGTGGTGATGTCGCCCGCGGTCTCGACCGCGCGGCCGGAGGTGGCCAGGACGTTGTGCTGGACCAGGCGGTCCATGCCCGCGATGCCGATCGCCGGCACCAGGGCCCCGATGGTGGTGGGGATCAGGCAGACAAGGAGCGCCACCAGCACGATCGGTGAGGGCGTGGCACCGGCGAGGGAGGCAAACGGTGCCAGGGTCATGGTGACCACCAGGAACACGATGGTCAGGGACACCAACAGCACGTGCAGTGCGATTTCATTGGGCGTCTTCTGCCGTACCGCGCCCTCGACCAGCTTGATCATCCGGTCGATGAATGTTTCACCGGCTTCGGCGGTGATGCGGACGACGATCCGGTCCGAGAGGACCCTGGTGCCGCCGGTGACGGAGGACCGGTCCCCGCCGGATTCGCGGATCACCGGAGCCGATTCACCGGTGATGGTCGATTCGTCCACGCTCGCCAGGCCCTCGATGATTTCCCCGTCTGAAGGGATCACATCCCCGGCTTCACAGATGACGATGTCACCCCGGCGCAGTTCGGTGCCCGGCACCTCCGTGATGGTGCCGTCAGGCAGCCGCCGTGTGGCCTGCACACCCTGCCTGCTGGCGCGCAGGCTGTCTGCCTGGGCTTTGCCCCGGCCCTCGGCGATGGACTCCGACAGGGTACCGAACAGGGTTGTGAGCCACAGCCAGACGGTGATGGCCACGCTGAAGACCGAGGGCCGGACCAGGCAGATTCCGGTGCACAGCACTGCGCCCACCAGGACGGTGAACATGACCGGGGAATGGATCATCTGGCGCGGGGAGAGCTTCCGCAGTGCCAGAGGCAGAGCGGCGGCGACGCTGGCGGCTGTCAGTTTCGCCGGGGCCTTCGTGTGGTGCTTGTGCTCGCCGGGGGTGCCCAGCGGGTTGCCGTCGGCAAAGGTGGTGGCGGCCGTGGCGGCGGCGGTGTCCGTGGCAGAGGCCGTGCTGGACCGGATCATTTGAGGAGTCCTTCTGCGAGTGGCCCCAGAGCAAGGGCCGGAAAATAGCTGAGGGCGGTCAGGATCACGGTCACGCCGAGAAGCAGTGAGCCGAAAAGCGGACCGTGGGTCGGGACGGTACCGGCCGAGGCGGGGGTCTTGCGCTGCCTGGCCAGGGAGCCGGCCAGGGCGAGCACCAGGACGATCGGCAGGAACCGGCCCAGCAGCATGGCCAGGCCCAGCATGACGGACAGGTAAGGACCGGAGCTGGTGATGCCGCCGAACGCGGAGCCGTTGTTGTTGGCTCCGGAGGTGAAGGCGTAGAGTACTTCGCTGAACTGGTGGGGGCCGGTGGCTGGCGCGTTGGACATGATGCCCGGCAGCAGGACGGTGATGCCGGCCAGGACCAGTGCCAGGGTGGGGGTCACCAGGATGTAGAGGGCTGCTATTTTCATTTCCGTTGGCCCGATTTTCTTGCCCAGGTACTCCGGGGTGCGGCCCACCATCAGGCCGGCGATGAAGACGGAAATGATGGACAGGATCAGCATGCCGTAGAGACCTGAGCCGGTTCCGCCCGGTGCTACTTCGCCGAACATCATGTTCACCATCGCCGCGCCGCCGGCCAGCGGAGGCAGTGAGTCGTGGGCGACGTTGACGGCGCCGGTGGACGTGAGTGTGGTGGAGGCGGCGAAGATGGCGCTGGGGACCGCGCCGAAGCGCTGCTCGAAGCCTTCACCGAGTCCGCCTGCCGCGGCGGTCGCAGTTCCTTGTCCGGCGGATACGGCCCAGCCCATGAGGGCCGTCGAGGCGAGCCAGAGAATACCCATGACGGCGGCCACGGTGAAGCCCTGCTTCTGGTTCCCCACCATCCGGCCGTAGGCGTACGGCAGGGCCGAGGGGATGAGCAGGATCAGAAACACCTGGAAGAGGCTGATGAACGCATTCGGGTTCTCGAAGGGGTGGGCCGAGTTGGCATTGAAGTAGCCGCCGCCGTTGGTTCCGAGCACCTTGATTGCCTCCTGCGAGGCTACCGGTCCGCCGGGAATGATCTGGGAGACACCGGAGGCCTGGTTCACGACGTCGGCGGACCAGAAGTTCTGGACAACTCCGCCGAGGACCAACACGATTGCGCCGGCGAAGGCGAGCGGCAGCAGCACCCGCAAGGACGTGCGGGTCATGTCGACCCAGAAGTTGCCGAGCCGGTCCGTCGTGGTTCGCGCAATTCCCCGGATGAGGGCGACGGCGACGACGATGCCGACGGCGGCGGAGAGGAAGTTCTGGACCGCCAGCAGTGTCATCTGCACGAAGATGCCGACGGTGGTCTCCGGGACGTACGTCTGCCAGTTGGTGTTGGTGACAAAGGAAATGGCCGTGTTCATGGCCACCCAGGGGTCAACGCCCGTCAGGGAGCCGGCGCCGGGCAGGAGATCCTGGGCCCGCTGGAGGCCGAAGACCACCAGAATGGACACCACGGAAAAGGCCAGCACGCTGCGGAGGTATACCGGCCAGGTCTGGTCCGCCCCGGCGTCGATCCCGGCGAACCGATAGATGAGCCGCTCTGGCGGGCTGGACTTCTGGCCCTCGAAGACGCGGGCCAGGTAGGTACCCAGCGGCTTGTGCAGGGCAGCCAGGACAATGAGGAGTGCGGCCAGCTGGACTACAAATGATGCGGTGTTGAATGTCATCGTCTGCTCACCACTTCCCGGGACGGATCAGGGCCGTGAGCAAGTAGCCGAAAAGGCTTAGACCCGCCAGCAGCAGGATCAGCCACATCACAGCATCGGCGCTCACTGACCAGTCTCCGGTCGTTCGCCGGTCCCGCTGACCACACTGGTCAGGAGGTGACCAACCCACATCACGAATCCCATGGACACCATGAGGATCCCGATGACAGCCACATCGGCCATTGCACGTTCCTTTCATCTGCGCCCCGATTCCGGGGCTGGGTCCAGTCAATCCCCCGGGAGCCGCGAAAGAGCCCGCACTGATGGATCCTTAACGCCGTTGGACCGGATCTTGACGGATCCTTGACGCTGCGGCCTTGCCTCGCGCCGCGGACGGGAATCACGTCCTGGTGGCCGGTGATGTGCCGCGCCGGCGCCGGCCGGGCGCACTGGCCCGCCAACAACAAACGCCCCTCCCGAGGAATCCTCGAGCGGGGCGTTTGTGGTCTTGGGGGACAGAGTCCCGGCCGGCTGGCCGGGGCTGCTATCCGGTGTACTTAGAGCGGGCGGATGTTCTCGGCCTGCGGGCCCTTCGGACCCTGGGTGACGTCGAACTCGACCTTCTGGTTCTCATCCAGCGAGCGGTAGCCGCTGCTGGCGATTGCCGAATAGTGGGCGAAAACGTCGGCTGACCCGTCATCCGGGGCAATGAAGCCAAAACCCTTTTCAGCGTTGAACCATTTAACTGTGCCTGTAGCCATGCCATATCCTTCTGAAATGCTGCTGATCTCCGGCGGCCCTGGGGCCAACGGCTGCGGAGACATTCGTCCGCTGTCCCCCAACGTACGGGTCTGCGGGCTGTGGTGCAAGGGGCCAACGGCGGGTTTTCGTCACGGCTGGAAGCTGTGGCCAGGGCCTTTTGATAGCCGTTCGGGTGATAATCCCCATCCGCAACGACGCCGGGATGCTCTCCGGCTGCCTCTGCGGGTTCCCCGGGGACCTCCGGTCAGGGGGTGAGCAGCACTTTGATGGCGCGCCGTTCGTCCATCGCCCGGTAAGCCTCCGGAACGTCATCCAGCGGCATCACGACGCCGAAGACCCGGCCCGGATTGGGCCGGAAACCGGGCTGCTTCAGCGCATGCCCTCCCGGCGGATGGCGGTGGCGATTGCCGCAGCCCGGGTCTCCACACCAAGCTTCGCGTAGATGTGGGCGAGATGGGTCTTGACCGTTGCCTCCGAGATGAACAGCCGCCGGCCGAGTTCCCGGTTGCTGAGCCCGTCCGTGAGGAGGCTCAGCAACTCGGCCTCGCGCGGCGTCAGCACCTCATCCGGATTGCGCAGCTGCTGAAACAACCGGGAGGCCACCGGCGCGCTCATCACACTCTTGCCCTGGACAGCGCCGCGAACGGCCGCGAAAATCTCCTCCGGGGCGGCATCCTTGAGCAGGTACCCCATGGCCCCTGCATCCACGGCCCGGACGATGTCGGCGTCGGAATCATAGGTGGTGAACACCAGCACCGCCTGTTTGCCGTTGCGCCGCCGGAGTTGTTTGATTGCCTCGATGCCGTCCATGCCCTCTCCCATGGCCAGGTCCATCACCACCACCGCGGGGGAGTGCTGCTCCGCTTTCACCATGGCATCTTCGCCGGTGGCGGCCTCGGCCACGACGTCGATGTCCGGTTGCGTTCCCAGGAGGGCCTTGAGTCCGCTCCGGACCACGAGGTGGTCGTCCACGAGGAGTACGGTGATGGCGCTCATTCTTCCCCGCCGGCAGGAAGTTGAGCGGCCACGATGGTCCCTTCGCCGGGGGTGCTTTCGATCGAGAATACCCCGCCGAGCTGCTCGACACGCTGGCGCATGGCGCGCAGGCCGTAGCCTCCGGCGTCCGACGGCGGTGACACCGCCGCGGGATCAAAGCCGGCGCCGTCGTCGTGAATGTCCAAGGTGACGGTGTCCGGGAGGAAGCCGAGCGTCAGCGTCGTGTTCGCGGCCCCGGCATGGAGATTGATGTTTGCCGCGGCGCTCTGAACCACGCGTAACAGTGTGTGCCGGACCTCCGGTGGCACGGGCCTCGGATCGCCGGTGACCAGCAGCCGGGCCTCGGCCGCATAGGGCCTGGCGGCGTGGAGCAGGGCCTCGGGCAGAGGGGAGGCATCGAGCCCGGGGGACGCGAGTTCGTGGACGAGGCTGCGGGTTTCCGACAGGCTCTGGCGGAGCAGGGTGCTGGCCTGGCGGACGTCCTGCCTCGCGGAAGGGCGGGGCCAGGCGCGGTTGGCCGCTTCAAGGAGCAGAAGGCTGCTGGCCAGCCCCTGCGTCACGGTGTCGTGGATTTCGCGGGACACGCGCTCACGTTCGGCGATGGCTCCGGCCCGGCGCTCGCTGGCCGCGAGCCGGCTCTGGGCCAGAGCTACTTCGGCGTGCAGGCGGCGCTGCGCGGCGGCGTCGTTCTCGATCCGGTCATAGATCAGCGTCAGCATGGCCGCCACGGCGAGCGGGCCCAGCAGCATCGCCAGATCGGTGCCGTTGCCGAGCCTGAACAGCCCGGCCGCCGTGGCGGCGGCAATTGTGCCCGCGGCGATGTAGGCCACGGCGCCGGTGAACGCGGTGCGGCAGAGGAAGAACAGCGCAAACGAACACCAGGCAAAACTGGGCGCCGCAAGGACCAGGATTGCCCACACTGCCACGAGGACGAACATCCAGAACGCCCACCGGCGCCGGCGCCGGGACAACACGGCGATGAAAGAGTAGAGGACGAACGCTGCCGCTGCGAGCCCGAGGATGGGGAGATTGTCCGCCGGGCTGTGCCGCATCAGGTAGCGCAACGCCGACACGACCAGGAGAACCGCAAACCCCAGGTGGACCGCGGCATCAATTCGCCGGAACCGTCCTTTCGGCGGACCGGCAGCCGGAGTCTCCGGGGAGTGGTCTGGGTCTGGCGGGGGCATAGGGGTCCGGTTCCGGTGGATGGAGTGCTACTTACCATGCTAGGGGCCCCGCCATTGGCGGTCTCTCATCCCTTTGGCTGATCAGGCCGACCCGACGGGTGAGCCGGTCGAAGCCGAAGGCCGGATGCCGCGGCCGGAGCCAGCCGAGAGGATGGAAGGACGCCGAGGGGCGAGCCCCCTGCACCGTCAGTCCAAAGGAGAATGCCATGAAGAAGTCCACCAGGATCGTGTCCGCAGCCGCCGGAGTGTTGCTCCTGACCGGAGGGCTGGCAGCCGCGGCCAACGCCGGCAGCGTCCCGGCGGCGCCAGGGGTGGCGGCCCCTGCGGCGGTGCCCGCCGTCGATCTCCCGCCGGCACCCGCCGCCGTCCTTGCCCAGAGCCGCATAACCGTGGGGGCGTCGGCCGACGCGGTCCGCGCGGCCCTCGAGAAGTGCCAGGCAGATAAACTGCCGTTCGTCACTGTCGCGCTGGTGGACCGGTTCGGCACCGTGCAGGCTCTGCTGCGGGGCGACAACGCCGCTGAGCACACCATCGAAGCCGCGCAGCAAAAGGCCTACACGGCCGCGGCATTCGGGGCACCCACCAGCGAACTCGCCAAGCGCATCAACGGAAGCGGGCCAAGCATCGCGGATCTCCCCGGCACCCTCTTCCTCGGCGGCGGCGTCCCGTTGAAGGTCAACGGCGTGTCCGTGGCCGGAATTGGCGTGGGCGGGGCTCCGGACGGTGCGCTGGACGAAGCCTGTGCCACAGCCGGGGCCGAGGCCATCGCCCGATTGGCCAGGTAGGCTCGGTCCATGACGAGGTTCGGGATCGGTCCCGGGGAATCCGTCCGGCGCGGCCGGCCGGGAGTTGTGGCCGGAGTCCTGGGCCTCGTGGTTGGCTCGGCAGCACTTCTGAACGGCTGCAGCACCGACGCCGGACCGCCAACGCGCCCGGAGTCTGCGCCGGCCGTCGCGACCTCGGACCCGCCGTCGTCGTCCTCCGCAGCACCGGCGCCTGCTCCGAGCAGCCGGGTCCCGCTGTCCCCGCAGGTCCAGGCGGAGCTCGACCAGAATCTGGTCCGGGCCGCCAAAAGCAACGATCTGGCCCTGGTTGCCCAGCTGATCCGGGCCGGCGGCAATGTGAACGCGAAAGACGCTCTCGAGGACTCCGCGTTCCTCTATGCCGGGGCCGAAGGATTCAACGAGATCCTGCAGCTGACCCTGGCCAGCGGGGCCGACGTCGCCAGCACCAACCGCTTCGGCGGGACTGCACTCATCCCTGCCTCCGAGCACGGTCACATCGACACCGTGCGGATCCTCATTGCCGCCGGCGTTCCCGTGAACCACGTCAACAAGCTGGGCTGGACCGCCCTGCAGGAAGCCATTCTGCTCAACGACGGCGGCCCGCGCCAGCAGGACGTGGTGCAGCAGTTGTTGGCGGCCGGTGCCAACCCCGATATCCGGGATCCGCAGGGGAGGACCGCACTGGAGAATGCGGAGCGGCTCGGTTTTGCGGCAATCGCCGGACTGATCCGGGGCCGCTAGTCCCGCCGAAAACCCACCAACGCGGGGTCAGATACGGCCCATCGACGCACCATACATGGGCCGTATCTGACCCCGCGTTGCTTTTAGAGGGCTTCGAGGACGCTGACGTAGTTGGCGATGCCCACGCCGCCCATGTTCTGCACGGCGGCGCGGCGGGCCGTGGGTAACTGCATGCCGCCGGCGGTGCCGGTCAGCTGCATCGCGGCGATGACGTGCTGCGAGACACCCGTGGCGCCGACGGGGTGGCCCTTGGCCTTGAGCCCGCCGGAGACGTTGACGGGCAGCTTGCCGTCCTTGAATACCCAGCCCTCCTCGACGGCGCGGGAACCCTGCCCCGGGTCGGTCAGCCCCATCGCCTCGTACATCAGCAGCTCGGCGATGGTGAAGCAGTCATGCACCTCGGCAAAGTCCAGCTCCTCAAGCCCGACGCCGGCCATCCCCAGCGCCCGCTGCCAGGAGACCCGCGTCGCCGCGAAGGCGGTGGGATCGCGGCGCTCGGCCGGGAAGAAATCATTTGCCTGGCCGAAACCGGCGAGCCGGACCGGGGCGGTGGCCCCGCCGGTGGGGGCGATGCTCAGTACGACGGCGGCGGCGCCGTCGGAGACGGGGGAGCAGTCGGTGCGGCGCAGCGGGTCGGCCACCAGCGGGTTCTTGTCCGAGACGGTCCGGCAGAACTCCTCGCCAAGGTCCTTGCGGAGCTGGGCGTACGGATTGTCCACGCCGTTGCGGTGGTTCTTCGCGGCGATGGTGCCCAGGACGTCGGATAGATTCCCTGCGCCAGCGCCATAGCGCTTCTCGTAGTGCCTGGCCACCTCGGCAAAGAGCCCGGTGAAGCCGGTACTGGAGGCCCGGCCAGCCATGTCGTAGTCCGCGCCGAGCAGCGCCGCACCCACAACGTCGGCGCCGGCGTGCGTCATCTTTTCGGCGCCGATCACCAGGACGGTCTTCGCGGTGCCGGCCAGCAGCGACTTGGTGCCTTGCTGGAACGCGGCCGATCCGGAGGCGCAGGCGTTCTCGACCCGGGTGGACGGGACGTTGACCAGCTGCTCCGAGACCTGCAGGGCCAGCGAGGACGGGAACGCCAGCGGCATCATGCCGGCGTTGAACTGGCCCAGGTAGATCTCGTCGATCTGGCCCGGTTCGATCCCGGCATTGCCGATCGCCTCCGTGGACACCTGGACGATCAGGGACTCGAGGGTCTCGTCCGTGAGCTTGCCGAAGCGGCTGTGGCCCCAGCCGGTCAGCAGGACATCTTTGCCGAACTGTTCGCGCAGACTCATGCGGTGGCTCCTTCGAGTTCAAGCGCGACGTCGTAGTCTGCTTCGGTTTTTTCGCGGATTTCCTCCACCGTGACGCCGGGGGCGAGGCGGGTCAGCGTGAGCTTCCGCCCGTCGTCGTCCTGCTTCACGAGGTCAAACACCGCGAGGTCGCTGATGATGCGGTCCACGCAGCTCAGGCCGGTGAGCGGGAGCGTGCATTCCTTCACGATCTTGGCGGTGCCGTCCTTGGCATTGTGCTCGGTGAGGACCACGACGCGCGGGGTGCCAGCGACGAGGTCCATGGCGCCGCCCATGCCCTTGACCATCTTGCCGGGGATGGTCCAGTTGGCGAGGTCGCCGTCGCCGGAGACCTGCATGGCACCCAGGATGGCGACCTTGACGTGCCCGCCGCGGATCATGCCGAAGGAAGCGGCGGAGTCGAAGATGCTGCCGCCGGGCAGAACCGTGACGGTCTGCTTGCCGGCGTTGATGAGGTCCGCGTCCTCCTCGCCGTCGTAGGGGAACGGGCCCATGCCGAGCAGGCCGTTTTCGCTCTGCAGGACGACGCGGACGCCGTCGGGCAGGTTGTTGGCGACCAGCGTGGGGATGCCGATGCCAAGGTTGACGTAGTCGCCGTCGTTGAGTTCTTCGGCCGCGATGGCAGCCATTTCATTCCGGGTCCAGGCCATGATGTTTCTCCTCAGGTTTGTGGGGGTGGCGGGTCAGGCCGGTACTGCGGCGGGCGCCGCTGCCGGTACGACGGCGGACGTTGGGTCGGCTGCCCCGTTGCGGGGACGGACGGTCCGCTGTTCGATGTCCTTGACCCGGGCGCTGGCCTGGACGAGGCGCTGGACGAAGACGCCGGGGGTGATGATGTGGTTGGGGTCGAGGGCGCCGGGTTCGACGATGACCTCGGCCTCCGCGACGGTGACGGCGCCGGCGGTGGCGACCACCGGGTTGAAGTTCTGCGCGGTGTAGCGGTAGATCAGGTTCCCGTCGGTGTCGGCGGTGTGCGCGTGGACCAGGGCGACGTCGGCCCTGATGGCCCGTTCCAGGAGATACGTCTCGCCGTCGAACTCCGCGAGCGGCTTGCCTTCGGCGACGAGGGTGCCGACGCCGGTCTTCGTGTAGAACGCCGGAATGCCGGCGCCGCCGGCGCGGAGGCGCTCTGCCAGAGTGCCCTGCGGGGTGAACTCCACTTCCAGGTTGCCGGCGAGGTACTGCTCGGCGAAGAGCTTGTTCTCGCCCACGTAGGAGGCAATGACCTTGCGGACCTGGCCGGCTTCAATCAGCACACCGAGGCCTTTGCCGTCCACGCCCATGTTGTTGGACACCACCGTGAGATCCTTCACGCCCGAATCGCGGACGGCCTCGATCAGGTCCGCCGGGATGCCGCTGAGGCCAAAGCCGCCGACGGCGAGCGTCATACCGTCCCGCAGCACGTCCTGCAGCGCGGCGGCCGCCCCGGATTTCAGCTTTGACATTGAATCTCCTCATTGAGCTCTCGCAGCAATCCACTTTGTGGACTGTCCCTCTGAGCTTGGAGCCTACGGTGCCCAAAAGGGGGCTGTCAACGGGCGACTTCGGCCTCTAGTATCGCGATATTACAGTGTGGACAGTAAGCTGGTAGACGTCCACAATGTGGATATTTTGGATATTTCATGAAGCATCTATGGGAGAAGTCGATGAATTCAGCAGCGGTCCATTCGCCGGTCCAGGGCGCCCAGGTGGTCAGCCGCGTCGCGTCCCTGCTGCGCATCGTCGGGCGGAAGCCGGAGGGCTCCCCGCTCGTGGAGCTGGTCCGGGAGTCCGGGCTGACCCGCCCCACCGTGCACCGGCTGCTGTCCTCGCTGGCGGCCGAGGGTCTACTGGACCAGGATCCGGGCAGCGGCCACTGGGTGCTGGGGCCTGAGATCCTGCTGATGGGTTCCGTGGCCTCGGCACGCTTCCCGCTTGAGGAAATCGCGCGGCCAAGCCTGCGCCGGCTCGCCGAGGAGACCGGCGAAAGTGCCTTCTTCTCCATCCGGCGCGGCGCGGAAACGGTGTGCCTGCTCCGGGAGGAAGGCAGCTTTCCGGTGCGGTCGTTCGTGCTGCACGAGGGCGTCCGCTTTCCGCTGGGAGTCGCGTCCGCGGGGACCGCCATCATGGCGTTCCTGCCCGAGGCGGAGCAGGAGGAGCTGCTGACGGGCTGGGCCACCCACGCGGGCAGATTCGCGGCGGCCCACACCGGGCCGCTGGTCCGCGCCCATCTGGAAGCGACGCGGCAGGCCGGCTACTCGGTGAACCCGGGGCTGGTGCTGGAAGGCAGTTGGGGGATGGGTGCCGCAGTTTTCGACCAGCGCGGACGCCCGGCCTGGGCGCTGTCGCTGACCGGCATCGAGTCGCGCTTCAGGGAGGACCGCCGGGCACAGTTGGGACGGGTGCTGATGGACGAGGCGCACCGGATCTCGACCCTGCTGCAGGGCGGACGGTAGGGCGGTCTCGGCGGGTTTCGACGTCGTGGTTCACCCCAGGCTGCCGTCCCGGGGTCCTTCCACACTGACGCGCCGGCCCCGGCGGCCCTCGTCACGCCCAAAGATGCCCACTCGGCCAAACATTGCGACGCGTAACACTCCCGGACGGAGCGCGACCTTGGGCCGGTTACTTCCACCAGGTGTCGAAGAGGGTGACCGGGACCGTGCGCTTGTGGCGGGTCCGGAGGTATTTCTGCTCGATCAGCTCGGCGACCTCATCCGGGACCTCGCGGCCCTCAAGGTAGTCGTCGATCTCGTCGTACTTGAGGCCGAGCTCGTCCTCGTCGGTGCGCCCGGGTTTGCCGTCGAGCAGGTCGGCGGTGGGCACCTTGTCCCAGACCCGGGCCGGGGCACCCAGCTCGGCGAGGAGCGCGCGGTTCTGGCGCTTGTTGAGCCCGAACAGCGGCAGCACATCAGCCCCGCCGTCGCCGAACTTGGTGAAAAACCCGGTCACGGACTCGGCGCCGTGGTCCGTGCCGATCACGAGGTAGTTGTGCTCCCCGGCCAGCGCGTATTGGGCGACCATGCGGGAGCGGGCCTTCATGTTGCCCTTGGTGAAGTCGGTAACCTGGTTGCCGGTGGTCTTCTCGAACTCCTGCTCGAATCCGTCCACGGCCGGGGCGATGTTAAACGTCCACTCCGTCTCGGCACCGACGAAGTCCAGGGCGGCCTGCGCGTCGGGCTCGTCATGCTGGACACCATAGGGGAGCCGGACGGCCACAAAGCTCGCGTCCACCCCTTCCGCTTCGAGCTCATTGACCGCCAGCTGGGCCAACCGCCCGGCCAGGGACGAATCGAGGCCGCCGGAAATTCCCAGGACGAACCCCTTGGTGCGGGTCGCCTTGAGATAGTCCTTCAGGAACGCAACGCGTTGGCGCACCTCCTCGGCGGGGTCGATCCGGGGCTGCACGCCCATTTCTTCGATGATCTTCGCCTGGAGTTCACGCATGACTCAAAGCCTAGCCAGCGGTGTCAATCGGACTCAACTGTTGCACGGCGGGACCCGGCCAGCGGCAGGGCCGCCAGCGGCGCCGGACGCTGCGCTTTCGGCCCGCGCTGCGCAAATTACCCGGCGCTACGCGGATACCCGCAGCGCCGGGAATTTCGTGCAGCGCCGGGAATTTCCCGCAGCGAAGAACTCCTCCCGCGGCACCCCGCACGGGCGTAGCGTATGGGCATGGAGACGACGGGATGTGTGGTGGTGGGCGGCGGGCCGGCCGGGATGATGCTGGGCCTGCTGCTGGCCAGGGCCGGGGTGGAAGTAACGGTACTGGAGAAACACGCGGATTTCTTCCGGGACTTCCGCGGGGACACCGTCCACGCTTC
Organism: Pseudarthrobacter sp. HLT1-7; assembly: GCF_059383435.1. Taxonomy (NCBI): domain Bacteria; kingdom Bacillati; phylum Actinomycetota; class Actinomycetes; order Micrococcales; family Micrococcaceae; genus Pseudarthrobacter; species Pseudarthrobacter sp. HLT1-7. Next base: position 254,063 of record NZ_JBWZCH010000001.1, read on the forward strand.
GACAATCAGGCTGATCGACGAGCTGGGCCTGGGCGAGGAGTTCCGCCGGCTGCCGCAGAGCCGGCTGACCAACGTTGCTTTTCCGGTACCCGGCGGCCCGCCTGTGACGATGGGCAACTTCGATTCGTTGCCCGCACCCTACAACTACGTCGCCCTGATGCCGCAATGGGACTTCCTGAACTTCCTCGCCGGTGCCGCCGCCCAGGAGCCTTCCTTCAGCCTGCGGATGAGCCACACCGCCACCGCGCTGGTCCGGAACGGCGGACGCGTCACCGGTGTGCGCTACCGGACAGCGGACGGCGCCGGGGGTGAACTCCGCGCGGATCTGGTCATCGCCACGGACGGACGGCATTCCACTCTGCGCCGCGAGGCCGGCCTGGCGCCGAAGGCGTATCCCGTCCCGTTCGACACCTGGTGGTTCCGGCTGCCGCGCTACACCTCGGAGCGCGGCGCGGTGGCGGGAATCGTGCCGGCATTCGGCCGCGGTGAGGCGCTGCTGGCCCTGTTCCGCACCGACTATTTCCAGATGGGCTACCTCGCCCCGAAAGGCACCGACGCCCGGCTCCGCGCCGAGGGCATCAAGGAATTCCGACGGCGGATCGCGGCCCTCCGCCCGGACTTCGCCGACCGTGTCGACGCCATCGCCTCACTGGAGGACCTGCACTGGCTGGACGTCCGGCTGGACCGGCTGCGCGAATGGCACATCAACGGGCTGCTCTGCATAGGGGACGCAGCCCATGCGATGTCGCCCGCCGGCGGGGTGGGGATTAACCTCGCCATCCAGGACGCAGTGGCCGCCGCGGACTGCCTGGCCCCGTCACTTCTCCGCGGCCGGGTGTCCCGTGCGGAGCTGGCCAAAGTGCAACGACGGCGGCGGATGCCCACCGTCGTCGTGCAGACCGCCCAGCGCGCTATGCATCGCCTGCTGTTCGAGCCGATCATGTCCGGAAAGCGCTCCGGCGCTCCGGCGGCCCTGCTGTTCCTCGCGCGGCATCTCCCGGCGGCAGGCCGCGTGGTTCCCCGCTTCATCGCCTTCGGCCCGCGGCCCGAGCATGCGCCCGGGTTCGCCCGGCGCACTCCTCAGCATCTGCGGCCCGGCGCCGGATAAGGCGGGCGGCGATCCGGAGTCCCCGGCGATCCGCCGGACTCTCGCGGCCCCGGCCGGATGCCGTTACGGGCCAGCCACTAAACTGGGTCCCATGACTGCCACCCTCGACTCCGCGTCGAACACTGCCGCTGCCCGTGCCCGCCTGCTCGAACTGATCAAGGAACTGGCCATCGTCCGCGGCAAGGTCATCCTTTCCAGCGGAGCCGAGGCCGACTACTACATCGACCTGCGCCGGATCACGCTGCACCATGAGGCTTCCAAGCTGGTCGGCCAGGTCATGCTCTCACTGCTGGACGACGCCGGGATCGACTTTGAGTGCGCGGGCGGGCTCACCATGGGTGCCGACCCGGTGGGCACCGCCGTGATGCACGCCGCCGTCGATACCGGCCGGCCCGTGGATGCGTTCGTGGTCCGCAAAGCGCAGAAGTCCTACGGCATGGGCCGCCAGGTCGAAGGCCCCTCCGTCTTGGACCGCAAGGTCCTCGTCCTGGAGGACACCTCCACCACCGGCGGCTCCGCGCTGACCGCGGTCGAGGGCGTCCGCAAGGCCGGCGGCAACGTCGTAGCCGTCGCCGTGATCGTGGACCGTGACACCGGTGCCAAGGAAAAGATCGAAGCGGTGGCGGGTGTTCCCTATCTCTTCGTCTTCGGCAAGGGCGAACTCGGCCTCAGCTAGGCGCCACCCCTCAGCCCGGCACAGGGCCGGTACCGGGCGGGCCGGCCCGAGGCATGTGGACTGGTTCCGAAGTGTGACCTATCCTTTGGCTAACCCGCTCTTACCGCATCTGGAGAACCCCCGCCATGCTCCCGTCCGATCCAATCCTCACCGCCGACGCTCCTGCGAGCGCCGACCCGTCGTTGAGCACCGTGGATCAGATCCAGAACCTTATCCTGGACAGCGCAGATTTCGAGGAGTTTCTCAACGAACTTGCACGATTTTCCGCCCACCAGGTGGCAGGCTCAGGCGACGACGCGCTGTGCGGCATCACCCTGCTGCGGGACCGCAAGGCTGCAACGATCGGCTGGAGCAGCAACCACGCCCGCGAAGTGGATGAGGTCCAGTACTCGCTGTCCCAGGGCCCGTGCCTGACCGCGGCCAAGGAAGAACGCGAAGTCCATGTTCCGGACCTTTTGGCCGAAAACCGCTGGGGTCCCGAGTACGCCGGAGCCGTCGCCTCGCACGGGCTGCGCTCGGTGCTGTCAGTGCCGTTCCACCTTCAGGGCGAAGCCCAGGCCGCCCTGAACCTGTACTCGGAGGCGCCGCACAAGTTCGACGGCGACGTGGCCGCCCGCGCCCGGGGCTACACCCGCGAAATCTCGCAGGCGCTGAGGCTGGCTGTCCGCATCTCCCTGCACACGGACAGCGCCACGAACCTCCGGGCCACGCTCGAATCCCGGACCGTCATCGACATGGCGGTCGGGATTATCATGGCGCAGAACCGCTGTGACCAGGAAACCGCCGTCAGGATCCTCACCGATGCGTCCAGTAACGGCAACGTGAAACTGCGCGATATTGCGAAGTCGCTGGTCCAGTCCGTGGGCGGCGCGGCGACGCGGACGCACTTCGAAGAGCCGGGCCGCCCAGAGCCACACTGATCCCGCGCTGGTGATCCGGTATTGCCGATCCGGACTCCAGATCCGGTCGCGGCGAGATGACTTGTGCCCCGCCGACTCCTGCAGTTAAACTCAACGAGGTTGAGCCGCCGGCCATAGACACCCCTCTTTTGGAGTACCTATGGACCAGACACTGCTAGCCCGCGTCAAACTCGACATCGTCTCGGATGCCGTCCGGATTGACGTCCGGGGGAGCCTCACGCGGGACACCCGGCCCGCGCTGATGCGGACTATCCAGCGTGTCCGCCGGATGGGAATAACCTCCCACATCACCATTTATCTTGGCCGCGCCGCTTTTGTGGAATCCTCGGCCCTGGCCGGGCTTCGCAATGATCTCAACATGATCGACGGCGGCCTGGCGCACGCCGGCGTGGCCGGCGCCCTTCCCTCCGGCGGCGGTGTCTGCCTCGAACTGAGCCCGCACAGCGATGGCCCCGCCACCGAACTGCAGTCCCTCAACATCTCGGGAGACTTCACCGCCTCTATCGACGCCTCGGGAACCCGGCCGCTGAGCGGATACTCCGACGACGAATTGCTGGCCGCGAGCGATTCCGTGTTCGGGCTGCTCGACGACCCCGCTGATATGGCGCGCTCAGAACTCCTCGCCACCTACGACGACATTGGCCTCGAGATCACCCGGCGCGAAGTCGGCGGGGCGCCGGACCCCGCCTAGCTCCGCCTGCCGTGTGGGTGCCGGGGCGACTTCGGCCGAGCTGTTCTCCGGCCCCGTTTCAGATCCGCGATCCACGGTGACTACGGTAGAGGTGTGCCGCGTGCGACGCAAGCAGATGATGTGGGCGGGCCAGCTAAAAACGCGGCCCGTATGCTCCGCCACGCCGCCGAACTCAAGCGGTTCTCGCGGCGCAGTTTCCTGGCCGGCAGCGGGTCCGCGTCGCTGCTCGCGGCGGACATGCTGGTCACCCGCAGGGTGCAGGCCGAGCGCCGCGTCAACAAGATCCTCCGGGTGCCGGATGACACCGCGGAGAAATACTTCCCCAATGCCAGCTGGTTCCTGTTTCCCGGCTACAAGACCAGCTGGGAAGAGGCGCAGTGGATCCTGAACGTGCTGCGCGGCGCGCTGAACAAGCGCGGCCAACTGGCCGCCGTCGGCTATTCCAATGTTGGCCTGGACATCGACAAGATCGTCATCGCCGTTGTGGAGTATGCGCGGGTCCACAAGCTCGGCACGCTGTACTTCTACGGCCACAGCTTCGGCGGAATGGTGGCAACGCAGGTGGCGGCCCGGCTACGGGAGTTGCACGGCATCGAGGTGGCGCTTATTCTGCTCGATTCCAGCCCGTACAGCAAATACGATGTGCTGGACCGGAGTTGGTTCGAGGGGGTCGTGTTCCTCTACGAGAGCGGGTTCCGCTTCCCCACCGTGCTGCGCGGCGGGTATGAACTCGGCGAGCGGATACTGCACAAGGACGAACGGAGTTGGGGGCAGATCCGGGACCAGACGCTGGAGCAGCTGTCTCCGATTGCGCCCTCGAGCGTGCTGATCCAGTCCGAGTCTGCGTACATCTACCACTTTGACGGCAGCCGGTTCGCGGGAAAGCTGGGCGGCACCAGGATGGCGTTCATCGGCAATCCCGAGGACCGCACCGTGGACTACGGGACGGCCCGCGACTCCTGGGCGCTGACTTACAAGGACAACATGGCGTCCGGCCTTCTGCGCACCGACGGGGCGACGCCGGCGCATGCCAGCCCGGGCTGGAACCCGTTCGTCTACCGCCCGGTCATCGAAGAACTCCAGAACGAACTCTTCCCGCTGCCCTCCGGCGGAGGGAAGAAGACCGCCTTCTAGTGCTTGCGCCTGGCGCCAGGCCCCGTGTTGCTGGTCCCGGGCCGGAACCTAGATCTGGTTCTTCAGATCCGCCACGGAGTTCAGGATCTGGTTCGGCCGGAACGGGTAGGCGGCGATGTCGTCGCGGTGGGTGATGCCGCTGAGCACCAGCACGGTGTGCAGCCCCGCCTCCATGCCCGCGATGATGTCGGTGTCCATCCGGTCCCCGATCATGGCCGTCGTTTCCGAGTGCGCGTCGATCTGGTTCATGGCTGAGCGGAACATCATCGGGTTCGGTTTGCCCACGATGTACGGTTCGCGGCCGGTCGCCTTGGTGATGAGTGCCGCGATGGCGCCGGTGGCCGGCATCGGACCGTCCTTCGACGGGCCGGTGGCGTCCGGGTTGGTGGCGATGAACCGTGCGCCGCCGAGGATCAGCCGGATTGCCATGGTGATTGCCTCAAAAGAGTAGGTGCGGGTTTCGCCGAGCACCACAAAGTCCGGGTCCTGGTCGGTGAGAATGAAGCCGGCCTCGTGCAGCGCCGTCGTGAGCCCTGCTTCACCGATCGTGTAAGCGCGGTTGCCGGAGTCCGAGCCGCGCACCTGGTCCTTGAGGAACTGCGCCGTGGCCAGTGCCGAGGTCCAGATGTTCTCCTCCGGGATCTCCAGGCCGGAACTCTTCAGCCGGGCGGCGAGGTCCCTGGGCGTGTAGATGGAGTTGTTGGTCAGGACCAGGAACCGCCGGGAGGTGTCCACCCAGCGCTGGATGAGCTCCGCGGCGCCGGGGATGGGCTGGTTTTCGTGCACCAGGACACCATCCATGTCCGTCAGCCAGCATTCGATGTCCTGGCCGCTGCGGTACATCGACGACGTCGACCGTGCTTCGTCTGAGTCTGTCCGCTGGTCTTCGTTCTGGTCCGACATGGTGTCCTCCGCCGTTAATGTGCCGCTTCCTGTTCCTAAGTCTAATGTTGAGTCGTGACTGAACCCGAGAGCCCCAGAGAACCCGCCGTCCCGGCGGCGGAGCCAGCCTATGCGTCAGAGGCCGGGGCGGAGCCCAAGGCGGCGGTCGGCGTCGGACCCTGGCGCGGCGAGCTGCCGCAGGGCGGGCACTGGGACCCGGATCTTCTGGCGGACGGGGACCGGCGCAACGTGGTGGACCAATACCGATATTGGAAACACGAGGCGATCGTGGCGGACCTGGACTCCAAACGCCACAACTTCCACATCGCGATCGAAAACTGGCAGCACGACATGAATATTGGCACCGTGGTGCGGACCGCCAATGCGTTCCTGGCCAAGGAAGTGCACATCATCGGACGACGCCGGTGGAACCGCCGCGGGGCTATGGTCACCGACCGCTACCAGCACATCCGCCACCACCCCACCGTTGACGACTTCGTCGCCTGGGCGCAGGGGGAGGGACTGGCAATCATCGGCATCGACATTTTCCCGGATTCCGTGCCGCTGGAGACCTACGAACTGCCCAGGGACTGCGTGCTGGTGTTCGGGCAGGAGGGCCCCGGACTGACCCCCGAGGTCCACGAAGCCGTCGTGGACACCTTGTCCATCGAGCAGTTCGGTTCCACCCGCTCCATCAACGCAGCCTCCGCCGCGGCCATCGCGATGCATGCCTGGATCCGCCGGCACGTCTTCAGCCAGCTCCCGGGGTAGGTTCCCGCACCCGACTCACGAGCGAGTATTACAGGCCGGGCGTGACCGGAACCACTGCCCGGCGCAGGAATGGCTAGGATGGTCCTAGCCGACGAGGTCCACTCCAGGGTCAACCCAGCCCGCAGACGAAATTCACTTTAGGAGTCAGCATGCCCATTGCAACCCCGGAGATTTACTCCGAGATGATCGACCGCGCTAAGACGGGCGGCTTCGCATTCCCGGCTGTCAACGTCACCTCCTCCCAGACCCTCAACGCCGCCCTCCGAGGCTTCGCCGAGGCCGAGTCCGACGGCATCGTCCAGGTCTCCACGGGAGGCGCGGCCTACTGGTCCGGCGCTTCCACCAAGGACATGGTGGCCGGCTCGCTGGGCTTCGCCGCCTTCGCCCGCGAGGTCGCCAGGAACTACGGCGTCAACATCGCCCTGCACACGGACCACTGCCCCAAGGACAAGCTTGACGGCTTCGTCCTGCCGCTGCTGGCCGCTTCCGAGGCAGAGGTCAAAGCCGGCCGCAACCCGCTCTTCAGCTCACATATGTGGGACGGCTCCGCCGAGACCCTCCCCGAGAACCTGCGGATCGCCCGCGAACTCCTGGCACGCACCGCGGCCGCCAAGATGATCCTTGAGGTTGAGATCGGCACGGTCGGTGGCGAGGAGGACGGCGTCGAGAACGCCATCAACGACAAGCTCTACACCACCGTCGACGACGCCCTGGCCACCATTGATGCCCTCGGTTCCGGCGAAAACGGCCGTTACATCACCGCACTGACCTTCGGCAACGTGCACGGCGTCTACAAGCCCGGCGGCGTGAAGCTGCGCCCGGAGATCCTCAAGGACATCCAGGCGCAGGTGGGCGCCAAGATCGGCAAGACCAGCCCGTTCGACCTCGTCTTCCACGGCGGCTCCGGCTCCTCCGAAAAGGAAATCGCGGACGCCGTCTCCTACGGTGTCATCAAGATGAACATCGACACCGACACCCAGTACGCCTTCACGCGCCCCGTGGCGGACCACATGCTCCGCAACTACGACGGCGTGCTGAAGGTCGACGGCGAGGTCGGCAACAAGAAGCTGTACGATCCCCGCGTCTGGGGCGCCTCCGCCGAGGCCGGCCTCGCGGCCCGCGTCGTCGAGGCAGCCCAGCAGCTCGGCTCCACGGGAAAGACGTTCTGAGCGTGTCCGAAGAGTTCCGCAGGAACCTGATGGGTCCCGAGCCCACGCTCCTGCCGGCCGAGACCGAGGTCTATGCGGCGCTGGACGCCGGCCAGGAAGCACTGGACCTGGTGGAGGACCAGCCCACATCCTCGCTGCTTTGGGCCGTGCTGGCCGAGGAAGCGTGGGACGAGGGCCGCACCATCGATTCCTACGCCTATTCCCGCGTCGGCTACCACCGCGGCCTGGATTCGCTGCGCCGCAACGGCTGGCGCGGCGTCGGGCCCATCCCGTGGGAGCACGAACCGAACCGCGGCTTCCTGCGCGCCCTGTACTCGCTGGGACGTGCGTCCGCCGCGATTGGCGAGGCCGAGGAGCCGGAGCGGATCGAAAAGTTCCTCAAGGACTCCGATCCCACCGCCAAAGCGGCCATCGAAGCCGAGAAGCGCTAACCAGGCACCACACCGCAACGCGGGGTCACTTAGCGCCCATTCCTTAGCGGCGGATGGGCGCTAAGTGACCCCGCGTTGCTCCTAAACGTCGACGGCGGGCGCCCACCATTGGTGGGCGCCCGCCGTCGTGCGGGGGTGCATGCGTGCGGGTGGGAGGGCCCACGCCCGCCGGGTTCCCTGGCCGAGCTTGCGAGGCTAGGGTGCGGGTGGGGACTAGTTGGTCTTGGCCAGACCCGTGCGGGCCATGGCGTCCGCGTAGACGGTGTTCATTTCGTCGAGATACTGCTCCTGGCGGGCCGGGGTGCCGGCGAAGGCGCGGCCGCTGAGTGAGCGGACCTTGTAGGTCTTAAGGCCGCGGCGCCAGATCATGGGCACCTCGGTCTTGAGGAGCAGGTTGGCGAGGCGGTTGGCCTCGGTGCCGTGCGCCACGATGACGGAGGCGCGGGGAACAACCGCCAGGAACTTCAAGAGCGGCTTCAGGCCGGCGGAAATCTGGTCCGGCGTGAACTTACCGTTCGGCTCACCCGGGACGTACCAGGGGTGGACGTTCCACGGCATGACGTATTCGGGGCGCAGGCCCAGCTTCCACTGGACGCCGAGCAGGCGCGCGGCCGCTTCCTCGTCTCCGGCGGTGATGAAGCCGGACTCATCCTCGGTGCCGATGTTGGAGAAGAGGCTGATGATGCGGCACTCGTCGATGTCGTGGATCGGGTCCACATAGGGGACATTCATGCCGGCTTTGGTGGACTGCAGCGTGTCGCACAGCTCGTTGACGGCCGCGACGCTAGGTTCGTAGCGGCGGCTCAAAAGCAGTTCGCGGGAATTTTCAGTGGCCAAGGCTGTCATATATTGCTGAGTCTCCTGCGGGATTGGTAACGCTGCCAGACCGTACGCGGGTGAGCCGAGCACCGGGCACGCCAAATACGGAGTGGTTTGAAAATGTGGTGTGGACCGATTCCTGGTCGATCCTTATTAGTCTATCAAGCCCTGCGAAATGACGGGCCGGCCCGGCCTAGCAATGGGTCCAGGGGGTGGTCAAATGGCTGCAGGCCACTGTGATCGGCTAAACTTGGGTGGTAAGAGCCCCGGACTCTGGCGTTGATGTTAAGAGCACAGCAACAGAGTCGGGGCATTCTCATGAACGGCGCTGACCTCCGGTGACCACCTTGGCGAATCAAGCACGGTGAATCACACGGTCGTCGGCCCGTACGAATGGGGGAGGATCCCATGCCAGCAATCGTGATCGTCGGAGCCCAATGGGGCGACGAAGGAAAAGGCAAAGCCACTGACCTGCTTGGCGGCCGCGTTGACTACGTCGTCAAGCCCAACGGCGGCAACAACGCCGGGCACACCGTCGTCGTGGGCGGTGAGAAGTATGAGCTCAAGCTCCTTCCGGCCGGCATCCTGAGCCCCAACGCGGTTCCGATCATCGGCAACGGCTGCGTGGTGAACCTCGAGGCGCTGTTCCAGGAGATCGACGGCCTTGAAGCCCGCGGCGCGGACACCTCCAAGCTGCGCGTCTCCGCCAACGCCCACCTTGTGGCGCCGTATCATCAGGTCCTGGACAAGGTCACCGAGCGTTTCCTCGGCAGCCGCGCCATCGGCACCACTGGCCGTGGGATCGGCCCGGCCTATATGGACAAGGTGGCCCGCCTCGGAATCCGCGTCCAGGACGTCTTTGATGCCTCCATCCTGCGCCAGAAGGTCGAAGGATCGCTGCGCCAGAAGAACGAACTCCTGGTCAAGGTCTACAACCGCCGCGACATCGAGGTGGACGAGATCGTGGAGTATTTCCTGTCCTTCGCCGAGCGCCTCCGCCCGCTGGTCATCGACAGCACCTACGTCCTGAACACCGCCCTGGACGAGGGCAAAGTGGTCCTCATGGAAGGCGGCCAGGCCACATTCCTGGACGTCGACCACGGCACGTACCCGTTTGTGACGTCCTCGAACCCCACGGCCGGCGGCGCCTGCGTGGGCTCGGGCATCGGCCCCACCCGGATCTCGCGCTCCATCGGCATCATCAAGGCGTACACCACCCGCGTGGGCGCCGGGCCGTTCCCCACGGAGCTGTTCGACGACATGGGCTTGTACCTGCAGAAGACCGGCGGCGAGTTCGGCGTCAACACCGGCCGGCCGCGCCGTTGCGGCTGGTACGACGCCGTGCTGGCGCGCCACGCCTCCCGGGTTAACGGCTTCACCGACTACTTCGTCACCAAGCTCGACGTCCTCACGGGCATCGAGCAGATCCCGGTCTGTGTGGCCTACGACGTCGACGGCGTCCGGCACGACGAAATGCCGATGACCCAGACCGAATTCCACCACGCCAAGCCCATCTTCGAGTACTTCGACGGCTGGACCGAGGACATCACGGGCGCCCGCACGATCGCGGATCTCCCGGAGAATGCCAGGAACTACGTGCTGGCCCTCGAGAAGCTCTCCGGCACTCGCTTCTCGGCGATCGGCGTCGGCCCGGACCGGGACCAGACCATCGTCATCAACGATTTGATCAACGACTGATACCGACTTTCGCGGTAACTGACGCACGACGGCGGCGGGTCACCTTGGAGGTGGCCCGCCGCCGTCGTTAAGTCGCTGGTGAGGGCTTCGAAGGGCCCATCCGGAGCAAAAAAAAAGAAATTCGGATCGGTGCGTAACCTTTCGGGGTAGCCCGGCGATTACTCCTTTGTAAGCGCCGCCGGAACCTGGACCCCCATCGGGGATCCGGCCGGCCTTCGACTGAAAAAGCGGGCTGTTGGCTTCCCCATCGGGCCTCGGCTGGCCTTCGAACAAAAAACAAAGGATGTACATTTCTTATGAAGAGTGTTAGCAAGACCACCAAGATTGCTGTCGGCGCTGCGATTCTCACAGTCGGAGGATTCTCCGGCATCGGCCTGGCCAACGCGGCCCAGGTGTCGAACACCCAGCAGGCCGAAGTGACCCCCGCTACGCCCGCCATCCCGGCAATCCCCGCGGTTCCGGCGACTCCGTCGGTTCCGGCGGCTCCGGAAATTCCCGCCGTTCCGGCCGTTCCGGCTGGCCCTGCTGTGCCGGCTTCCCCGTCCGCTGACGGCTCCGCCGAGGGCGACGCCGGCGTCGAAAGCACCGAGGGCTCCGCCAAGGGTTCCATCCAGGCAGACAAGAACGGCGCCGCCCTTGAGGGCAGCGCCAACGGTGCCGCACACGCCAACGCTGACCTGAGCATTGCCGTTCCGGCCCTCCCCGGCGGCAAGGGCGTGCCGGCTACTCCTGCTGTCCCGGCACTTCCGACCCTGCCGTCCGCCGAACTGCCTGAGCTCAACAAGTAGGCACCAAACGCCTTCCCAGGGAGGCCCCGGGGGTGCGGCCGCTAGACTTGCCGCGGCCGCACCCCAGCAGTAACCGGAAGGACAGCCTCTTGGCGGATCAGCTAAGCGATGACGAATTGTCAGCAGCCTTGGCTGGTGAGCCCTCGGGATTCAGCGCCGTCTACATAGCGGTTTCGCCCGCGGTACTCGGCTACTTCCGGGCCCGCGGCGTCGAAGATGCCGAGGCGCTCACCCAGGATGTGTTCGTGGCTATCCTGCCGAAACTGGCCAACGTCACCGGCGGGCACAAGGGCTTGAGGACCTTCATTTTCTCTGTCGCCCATGCCAGGCTCGTGGACTGCCGCCGGCGGGCCGAACGCACGCCGTATCTGGCCGAATATGATCCCCGGGACGACACCCGTTTTGCCGCGTCCGCCGAGGACGAGGCCCTTGGGTCCCTGGGCGGCATCTCGGACACCCTTGCCCGGCTCAACGAGGAGCAGCGGGAGGTGCTGGTCCTGCGGATCGTCGCGGACCTTTCCACCGAACAGGTGGCCGGCATTATGGACAAGACGCCGGGTGCCGTCAAACAGCTTCAGCGACGCGGGCTCAGCGCCCTGCGCGAACTCGTCTCCGAAAAGGACCACGCAGCATCATGACCGGCACCCGCGAACCCCAGCAGGAGGGCAGCATCCAGGCGATGCTCCGTGATTCCGGCCTCGACGCATCCACCGAGCTCCACAGCTCGCTGGAAGAACTCCGCGCCCTGGTTCCGGACTGTGCCCCTGCGCCCCGCGCCGACCTCGCGGCTCTGCTGGCCGCCGGCGCCCGCCGTGCCGCAGGCGGTGCCCCGGCAGCAACGACGACGGCGCTGCCCGCGGTCGCATCGGCGCCGGATCATAGCGACGAAGCACTGCCGGCTGGGGTTGTGAGCCTCGCCGAGCGCCGCGGACGGAAGCGAAGACTGGCAATCGTCGGCGGCGCCGTCGTAGCTGCCATGACCCTCGGCGCCGGTGCAGTGGCAGCCTCCAGCGAGGACTTCCGCCTCCGGGTCAGTGACACTGTCGGCGTCATCTTCCAGCCGTCCGGCGAGACACCCGATGTGGCTCCTGAGCCCGGCCAGCCGTCACCGGCGGAGATTCCTGCAGCTGCCGTGCCGTCGATTGCGGCGAACGGCACCACGCCGCCGGCGGCAGAAAACATACCGCAGGCTCCCGGATCCGTTGCCGGGGCTCCCGCGGCGCCGCCCGTCGCCGTTACTCCCCCAGCGGCTGGCCGCGGCGGTGTCCTTCCGGCGCCGCCCCATGGTCCGTTCGCGCCAGGGCTCCCCGGCCTGCCCCGCCCGGGCGAGGACCGGGGCCTTCCCACGGTTCCGCTGCCGGCTCTTCCGGGTGCGCTTCCCACCCTCCCCGGCCAGCCTTAGCCTGCGAACCCAGCCGTAGCCTGCCCAGTCCGGATGCCCGCCGCGATGGCCCCGTCCGGGGCTCCCGGCAGGCAATCGGATTTACGGAACACGTCCACGGATAGGGGTTCTCCGGCCGGCGAGCTGCGCGGCGCGCGGCCTTTGCGACGGCGCAGCGGTGGCACTTGCGGCAGGCAGGCTGCGGGGTGGTTAGGCTGTGCTCATGGCCCACGTCAATGATCAGGCAGTCCTCGAACGGCATATCCGCACCAAGGGGAGGTGGGCCATTGTGGGCCTCAGCACGAACCAATGGCGTGCCGCCTACGACACCTCCCTGTTTATCCGCGACCGGCTGGGCATGGAGATCATCCCGGTAAACCCTGCCGCCGATCCCGTCCATGGCGAAACCGGGTACGCGAGCCTGGCCGACATTCCGGCCGGGAAGCGGCCCATCGACGTCGTCGACTGCTTTGTGAATTCGCAGCGGGTCGGGGCCGTCGTGGACCAGGCGATCGCCGCCGGCGCGAAAGCCGTGTGGCTGCAGTTGGGCGTCATTGATGAAGCGGCGGCGGCGCGGGCCAAGGCCGCCGGACTTGACGTCATCATGAACGCCTGCCCGGCGCAGGACGCACAGCGTTTCGGCCTGTAGGTCACATCTGTGCAGCGTCCGTCAGAGACCGCCTTTTTGCCCTGTTAGTCTTCTGCTGACACCCCTTCATCCGAGCCCAGGATCACCCATGTGCGAAGACCAGCCACCCGCGTTTCCCTCGAACCCGGCACGCCGGGGGGCTTTGGGAATCCTCGGTGCTTCCCTGATGGCTGCCTTGGGCGCCTGCGCTGCCCCGGACGGCACCTCACCGGGATTCGCAGCCGCGTCCGGTGTTGCCTCGTGGACCGGGCGGGCGCTGCCCTCTGCGCTGGCTGCCGGGCACCGAAAGGCCGAGTTTTCCTCGGTGTCCGCGGCCCCCGCAGCGCTCCGGCGCCCCGGAAACAAACGCCTCCGGCGGAGCTTCATCCCCGACTTCAAGCTGCCGCCGGCGCAGGACGGCCTCGCGCCCGTGATCACGAAGATCGATACGCAGCACCCCGTCGTGTTCCTCACCATCGACGACGGCGAGACCAGGACCCCGGAGATGGTGCGTCTTATGACCGAATACGACTACCCGGCGTCGATCTTCCTCGCCCGGACCTTCGTTCAGTCCGATCCGGCCTTCTTCAAGCAGTTCGAGGCGCAGGGAAGCCTGGTGGAAAACCATACGGTGAGCCACAACATCAACATGGTCAACCAGCTCAACTACCGGCACCAGCTCGCGGAAATCACCGGCATGCAGGACTATGCCCAGCAGCACTACGGACGCCGCCCCACGCTGTTCCGGCCGCCCGGCGGCGCTTACTCCAACGTCATGCGGCAGGCGGCCGCATCCGCCGGGATGCAAGCGATCATTACGTGGGAGGCCAAAGCCAACGCCGGCCGCATGGACTACCAGCATGGCAATGTGCTGCGGCCGGGAGACATCGTCCTGATGCATTTCCGGCCCGAATTCGCCGCAGACCTGGCGGCCTTTCGCGCGGCCCAGCTGGCGGCCGGCCTTGAGGTGGTGCTGCTGGAGGACTTCCTCGGTGTCGTCTGAGCCGCGCCGCCTGCCGGGCCATAATGTCGGTCATGGGAAGTAGGCTCTAACCATGGATGTAGCTGCACTCCGGCGGTTGTGCCTCGGCTTCCCCGGGGCGTTCGAGGACTTTCCGTTCGGACCCGAGACTTCCGTGTTCAAAGTGTGGGCGGCGGTGTCCGGCGCCCGCCGCGAAGCTAAGATGTTCGCGCTTTCCGCCATGGCGGATGATGATTTTGCCGTTAGCCTGAAGTGCGAGCCGGCGCTGGCAGAACAGTTGCGCGCCGCGCACCCTGAAATCACCGGGGCCTGGCACCTGAACAAGACCCACTGGAACGGCGTTCGGCTGGACGGTTCATTGCCTGACTCGATGGTGTGCGACATGGTGGAGGACTCCTATGACCTCGTCGTCGCCACCCTGAGCCGGCGCCAGCAGGAACAGCTCGGCTGGGCCAGGCTGGCTCAGGACTCCGCCCGGACGGTGCGGCCGTGACCGGGCCGCGGATTGCCGCCGGTGAGCTTAACTACGAGGGGATCGGCTCCACGGAGCAGGGGCCGCCGCCGGACGTCGATTGCCTGGTGACCCAGGCCTACGTCGGCGAGGGCCTCGAGGCGTACCGGCGCGTTGTCCGGGAGCTGTTCAGCTGGCAACTCCAGAAGCGGGCAGGGCTGCGGGTCCGCGCGGATTCCGACGTCGTGGCTCCCGGGGCGCGCGTGGTGAGTGGCTTCGGCGTCGGACCGTTCCGGATCAACGCGCCCTGCGAGGTCGTCTGGGTCCGCCGGCCGGTGCCCGGTGGCGGGCCCCAGTCCGCGGGCTTCGGCTACGGAACACTCCCGGGGCATCCGGTCCGCGGCGAGGAGGCGTTCCAGATTCTTATTGACCACAAGGGCGTTGTTACCATCCAAATTACGGCCTTCGGTGTTCCGTCCACTTGGTTCTACGCTGCCGGGGGCGCCCTGACGCGGCGGGCGCGGCGCCGCATCACGTCCCGCTACATCAGGAGTGCACAGGAACTGGCACGGGAGGCTAGAGAGGCCTGCTGATCCTCCCCCCTCCGATTGCAACGCGGGGTCACTCACGGCCCATAAATGTCCGGGCAATGGGCCGGATATGACCCCGCGTTGTCCTGTTGCGAGAATGGAACACCATCCCGCCATACCGAAAGGCACCCCGTGATCTTCATTGTCGTTAAATTCAAGGTCCAGCCCGACTGGGCGGAGCGCTGGCTCGGCCTCGTCGAGGACTTCACCCACACCACCCGGCAGGAACCGGGCAATCTCTGGTTCGACTGGTCCCGCAGCGTGGAGGACCCCAACGAGTTCGTCCTGGTCGAGGCCTTCAAGGACGACGCCGCCGGGGACCATGTCAACAGCGCACACTTCAAGCAGGCCATGGCGGACATGCCGCAGGCACTGCGGGAAACGCCGCAGATCATCAGCCGCCAGTTTGACGGCGAGGGCTGGGACCGGATGGGCGAGCTCACCATCTAGGCCTCGTCGATTGCTCCGTAACCGCCCTTTTGGCACCACAGAACGGCAGTTGCGGAGCAATCGATGGGAATATTGGAGCATGTGGATTGGCTGGATCGAATTCGACATCCTCCTTGGTGACGTTCACAGCCTGAAGGCGAAGCGCTCCGTGGTGCGCCCCGTGCTCGCCGAAACCAAACGCCGCTTCGATGTCTCCGTGACGGAGGCGGCATTGCAGGACCAGTACAGGCGGACCGTCATCGGCGTCGGGCTGGTCGCCTCGGACCGCGCGCACCTCGTGGAGGTCCTCGCCGCCGTCGAACGCTTCGTGGCAGCGCGCCCTGAACTCGAGATGCTCAGTGCCCGCCAGCGGGAACTCCGCAGCGACGAATGAGCGCCCATCGATTGCTCCAGATCCGCCGTTTTGAGGCTCGAAAAGGGCGGATCTGGAGCAATCGATGGCTCATGTGGATAACTTCTGCGGCGCCGGCGCGGTTCTGGTTTTATGAGGGCATGAAGACCGCGCGCCCGCTGCCGGAGGAGCTCCAGAACCGTCCCTTTACGATTGCCGAAGCTGCAGAGGCCGGTGTGTCGCCCAAGCAGCTCCGCCACCGCTCCCTCGCAGCGCTGGGCAGGGGGATTCGTTCCTTGAACCCAACGCTGGAGCTTCCTCTGAGCGTGAGGGTGCGGCCTTTCGTTGAGGTCAATGAGCGATGCGCCGCGTCGCACCTCACCGCGGCGGAGCTTGGTTGGCTTCCGGTACGGCGACAAAAGGAGGGACCGCAGATGTATCACATGATTAGGCCCGAGGGCGCTGCCCATCTCAACCGGCCACATGTCATCGTTCATCGGATGAAGCTTTACGACGACGAGATCACGCTCGTGGACGGAATTCCCATCACCACACCGGAGCGAACCTGGCTGGATTTGGCCGAAATGCTGACCGTGGACGAACTCGTGGTGGCCGGCGACAGCTGTGTCCGGGTGCCCCGGCTTGAATTCGAGGGCAGGGACCTGCCGTTGTGCAGCCTCGGGGATCTGCAGCGGATGATCGACCGCCACAAGGGAAAGCGTGGAATCCGCAAGGCCAAGCAAGCTCTCACACTCATTCGAGTAGGCTCAGATTCGCCGCAGGAGTCCTTGCTGCGGCTTGCCATCGCTCGGGCCGGCCTTCCGGAGCCGGAGCTGAACGTGCCCATTATCGACGACGTGGGCACTCGGCACCACGAACCTGACTTGTCCTATCGGAAGTTCAGAATCGGTATTGAATACGAGGGTGAGCAACACGGTGATGAGGCGCAAATTGTCCGGGACATCGCCCGGTCCGACAGGTACACCGCCCTCGGTTGGACAGAGGTGCGCATCTCCAAGCGGCATATGGTCCATGATGCGAATGCCGCGGTGGCCAAGATCCGCACCGCACTTGTCCAGGCCGGCTGGCGCCCGGGCCGTCAAACCAAAACGGCTGCTCCGCAACTGCCGTTCTGAGGGTCCAGAAGGGCAGTTACGGAGCAGTCGACGGGATTGGGCGGAATTGGGCGGCGGCGGATGGGCCCACGCCGCCAGGGTTCCCTGGCCGAGCTTGCGAGGCTAGGGCGGCGGTGGGTGGGCCCACGCCGCCAGGGTTCCCTGGCCGAGCTTGCGAGGCTAGGGCGGCGGCGGGGACTAGCCGAAGTACTTCGGCAGGGTGGCCTCGTGGGCTTCGCGCAGCGCCTCGAGGGTCATGGTTTCGACGCCGTTGATCTCCAGCGTGCCGCCCTCGGCGTCCACGACGCCGATCCGGACGTGCGCGAAGCCGCGGGCAGTGCACATGTCCTTGAAGCGGATCTCCTCAGACCGGGGCACTGCCACGATGGCGCGGCCCTGGGACTCGGAGAACAGAGCCGTGAACAGGTCCACTCCGTCGCGGTCCAGGACGTCCTGAAGGGCGATCCGGGCGCCGACGCCGTAGCGCAGCGAGGACTCCACGAGGGCTGCGGCGAGGCCGCCTTCGGAGAGGTCGTGCGCGGAGTCCACCATGCCGTCGCGGGAGGCGTTGATCAGGATTTGACCCAGCGCACGTTCGGCGGCGAGGTCAACCCGGGGTGGCAGCCCGCCGAGGTGTCCGCGCATGTTGGACCATTCCGAGCCGTCCAGTTCCGCCGCCGTCGTGCCTAGCAGATAGATGGCCTGGCCGTCCTCGCGCCAGCCCGACGGTGTGCGGCGGGCGACGTCGTCGAACTTGCCCAGCACGGCCACTACCGGGGAGGGGTGGATCGGCGTCGAGCCGGTCTGGTTGTACAGCGAGACGTTGCCGCCGGTGACCGGAATGCCCAGCACCATGCAGGCGTCGGACAGGCCCCGGATGGCTTCGGCCAGCTGCCACATGACGGCGGGGTCCTCGGGCGAGCCGAAGTTCAGGCAGTCGCTGACGGCCATCGGCACGGCGCCGGAGGTGGCGACGTTGCGGTAGGCCTCGGCCAGTGCCAGCTGTGCGCCGTGGTACGGGTCGAGGTAGGTGTAGCGCCCGTTGGCGTCGGTGGCCAGTGCCACCCCCAGGCCGGTTTCCTCGTCCACCCGGACCACGCCGGCGTCGTCCGGGAAAGACATGGCGGTGTTGCCGCCGACGTAGCGGTCGTACTGGTTGGTGATCCAGGACTTGCTGCACATGTTGGGTGAGGCGACGAGTTCGGTGATGGCGGCGGCCAGTTCCGCGGGGGCGGACGGGCGGCCGGCGTCCTGCACGGACCCGGTGAAGGCGTCGGCCTGCACGGCGTCCTGCCACTCGGGGCGGGCATAGGGCCGGTCGTAGACCGGACCGTCGTGGGCCACGGTGCGCGGGTCGACGTCGACGATAACCGCGCCTTCCCACGTGATGATCAGGCGGCCGGTATCGGTCACCTCGCCCAGCCAGGAGTACTCCACCGCCCACTTGTCCATGACGGCCTCGAACGCGGCGATGTTCTCCGGGGTGACCACGGCCATCATGCGTTCCTGCGACTCGGACATCAGGATTTCGCCCGGTGTCAGGGTGGGGTCACGCAGCAGGACGGAGGTCAGTTCGACCTCCATGCCCCCGTCGCCGTTGGAGGCGAGCTCGGACGTGGCGCAGGAAATGCCGGCGGCGCCCAGGTCCTGAATACCCTCAACCAGGGAAGCCTTGAACAGCTCCAGGCAGCACTCGATCAGGACCTTCTCGGCGAAGGGGTCACCCACCTGGACGGCCGGACGCTTGGACGGTTTGGTGTCATCGAAGGATTCCGAGGCCAGCACGGAGGCGCCGCCGATTCCGTCGCCGCCGGTGCGGGCGCCGAAGAGCACCACTTTGTTGCCCTTGCCGGTGGCGTTGGCAAGGCGGATGTCCTCGTGCCGCATCACGCCGACGGCCAGCGCGTTGACCAGCGGATTGCCCTGGTAGACGGAGTCGAAGACCATTTCGCCGCCGATGTTCGGCAGGCCCAGGGAGTTGCCGTAGCCGCCGATGCCAGCCACTGCGCCGTGCATGACGCGGGCGGTATCCGGGTGGTCAATGGCACCGAAACGCAGCGGATCCATCACGGCCACAGGGCGGGCGCCCATGGAGATGATGTCGCGGACGATGCCGCCGATGCCGGTCGCGGCACCCTGGTAGGGCTCCACGAACGACGGCGAATTGTGCGACTCGATCTTGAACGTCACGGCCCAGCCGTCGCCCAGGTTGGTGACACCGGCATTTTCGCCGATGCCCACGAGCATGTCCTTCTTCATCTCCTCCGTCACCTTTTCGCCGAACTGGCGCAGGTGGTTCTTGGAGGACTTGTACGAGCAGTGCTCGCTCCACATGACGGAGTACATGGCGAGCTCGGCGCCGGTCGGGCGGCGGCCCAGGACCTTCACGACCTCCTCGAACTCGTTCTGTTTCAGGCCCAGCTCGGCCCAGGGGAGCTCGGTGCCCGGGGTGGTGGCCGCGTTCTCGACGGTGTCGATGTTGAACTTCCGGGCGGTCTCCGCGGGCGCCGCCACTGCGGGTGTCTCCGTCATTTGTTGTCTCCCACGATCTTGTTCAGGACAGAGGTGAAGAAGCCGAGGCCCTCGGTGCCGGAGCCGTTGTCTGGACCGAAGCCTGCCTCCACGGCGTGCTCGGGGTGCGGCATGAGGCCCACCACGTTTCCGGCGGCGTTGGAGATTCCGGCAATGTCCCGGCGGGACCCGTTCGGGTTGAAGCCGACGTAGCGGAACACAACGCGGCCTTCAGCTTCGAGGGCATCCAGGGTCTTCTCGTCCGCGATGTACTGGCCGTCCTGGTTCTTCAGCGGCACAGTGATTTCCTGGCCGGCGGCGTAGTCCCGGGTCCAGGCGGTGGTGTTGTTCTCCACCCGCAGGATCTGGTCGCGGCACATGAACAACAGGCGGTCGTTCTTGATCATCGAGCCGGGAAGCAGGTGCGATTCGGTGAGGATCTGGAAGCCGTTGCAGATGCCCAGGACGGGCAGCCTGGCGTCCGAGTTGGCGGCGTCGATGATCCTGGCCATGAGCGGTGCGAACCGTGAGATGGCGCCGGCCCGGAGATAGTCGCCGTACGAGAAACCGCCGGGGATCACGACGGCGTCGACGTCACCCAGGGTGGTGTCGGCGTGCCAGAGCGCCACCGGGATGGCGCCTGCCAGGCGGACTGCACGGGCGGCGTCGCGGTCGTCCAGGGTTCCGGGGAAGGTGACGACGCCGATCCGGGCGCCGGCGAGGCCCGGGTTGGCCGCGACGGCTGTGGGGAGACCGATCAGGGGGATTTCAGTCATCTCAGGCCTCGACGACCTCGACGTTGACGACGTCCTCGATGACCGGGTTGGACAGCAGGGTCTCGGCTGCGTTCCGGGCCTGGGCCAGGATCTCCTCGGTCACCTCGCCGTCGACCGTCAGTTCAAAGCGTTTGCCCTGACGGACAGAGCTGAAGGCGGTAAAGCCCAGCCGGGGGAGTGCCCCCGCGATGGCCTTCCCCTGCGGGTCGAGAATCTCGGGCTTGGGCATGACGTCGACAACGATCCGGGGCATCCGGCAACTCCTGTGCGTGAGCATTGGGTAAGGGCGCAGCGGAGTGGTGCCGTCTCACGCCTATACCGCTGTGTGCTGGGGACAACATGAAAGGGCGCTCCGCGAGCTTGCATGCCCATTCTACCGGCCGCGGCGGCACCGGCCGTCTTCGCCCGGTAAGTGTGAACCGCTCTGGGAAAACGGCCGGGTGGCGGGAGCTGTCACACGTCGCGGGCACCGGCGCGGGCTATGGTTTCCGCAGTGGACGGTCAGTAGGATGTGCCCATGTCTGAGAAATCAAAATCCGTGCTGTTGCCCGTCGTCGCTGCAGCCGTCTTTGCGGGCCTCGGCCGGATGGTACTGCAGAAGATCAGGGCGGACCGTGCGGCGAGGGAAACGAACGTGGCCGGACCCCTCGATGAGAAGACCCGCGCCTGGATCAGCGAAGTGGTCCGGACCCCGCGGCAATAGCAGCACGGCAACGGCGGCAGGGCACGTTGACGGCCGCCCGGCCCGGCGGAATTCCCGCGACCCCGGGTGCACGCCCGGGCAGCCTGTCGAATTGTGTGACAAATTCTAAATTGCCCTTGTGTTCTATGTCATATCTGGCTCTCAGTCTGTACTGTTTGAATCGGCTGGTATCCGTCGGTGCAGTGCGAGCCACCGCTCATTCCGCCCCGCCAGTCAATTGAACCCGGCAACCACGCTGGGACCGTTCCTTATGAAAGGTTCAACCACACGTGAAATCACCAGGAAAGAGCTTCCTTCGAAGCGGGGGACTCCGGAGGGCCGCGGCACTGACCCTGGGCCTGCCGGTTCTCTTGTCAACGGTCGCCATAGCCCCCGCCACGGCGGCGCCCGCGCAGGGACCGTCCATCGCCGGAGTCGCGCAGAAGACGCCGGCGCAGAAGAATCTGGATCCGAACAGCTACAAGGACGGCCGTTACATCGTTGTCCTGGCGGAAAAGCCGTCGGCCACCTACGACGGCGGAACCGCGGGGCTCTCAGCCACCAAACCGGAGTCGGGCAAGAAGCTGGACACCGCCAAGCCTGAAGTCCAGCAGTACGAGGCGCACCTCGAGCGGAAGCAGGCCGAAGTTGCCGGCCAGCAGAATGTCCAGATCAAGCGCCAGTTCACATCGGCGGTCAACGGTTTCAGCGCAAATCTGACGTCGGACCAGGCCATCAAGCTCGCCAAGAACCCCGGTGTCCTGGTAGTTGCCCCCGATACGGAGAACGCTCCGGACTACTCCAGCACCGACTTCCTCAAACTCAGCGGCGCCAACGGCACCTGGAACACGAAATTCGGTGGCCAGGCCGGAGCCGGCAAGGGCGTCGTCGTCGGCGTCATCGACACCGGCTACACCCCGGGAAGCGCCTTCTTCGCCGGGGAAGAGGTCAAGCCCCTCGTGGGCAATCCCATCGTCGGCGTCCCGTACCGCACGGCTGGCCGCAAGATCGCGATGCTCAAGTCCGACGGCGACACCTTCATCGGTGAGTGCCAGAAGGGCACAGGCACCGGCGCGGCCTTCGACGGCTCCGCGTGTAACTCCAAGGTCCTCGCCGCGCACTACTTCGCCGATGACTTCCTGGACTTCGCGACCCCTGCACCGCAGGAACAGATCTCCCCGATCGACGTCGCCAGCCACGGCACGCACACGGCCAGCACCGCGGCCGGAAACGCCAATGTGGAAACGTTTGTTGACGGCCGCAGCTTTGGCCTGACCAGCGGGATCGCCCCGGCCGCCAAGCTCTCCGTCTACAAAGTCTGCTGGGAGGACGCGAACCCCAACACGGGCGGCTGCTACAGCTCCTCCTCTGTTGCGGCCATCGACCAGGCCATCCAGGACGGCGTCGACGTCCTGAACTACTCCATCTCCGGTTCCACCACCACCACCACGGACCCGGTGTCCATGGCGTTCCTGTCGGCCGCCTCGGCAGGCATCTTCGTCGCCGCCTCGGCCGGTAATTCGGGCCCGACGGCGAGCACCGTCAACCACGGTGCCCCGTGGCTCACCACGGTGGCCGCGAGCAGCTTCTCCCAGGAACTCCAGGGCACCGTCGAGTTCTCGGACGGCACCAAGTACCGCGGCGCCAGCATCATGAACCGTACGGTCGCCAACGCCGGCGTTGTGCTGGCTGCCAGCGCGGCCGCCACGGCCGGAAATGCGAGCGCTGTCCTCTGCGCTCCGGGCAGCCTGGACCCCGCAAAAGTTGCCGGCAAGGTAGTGGTCTGTGACCGCGGCGTTATTGACCGCGTCGCCAAGAGCACTGAAGTCAAGCGCGGCGGCGGCGTGGGAATGATCCTGGTGAACGTCACCAACTCCTCGCTGGACGCGGACAAGCACGCCGTGCCGAGCGTCCACGTGAACCCGCCGGCCACCGAGGCCATCAAGGCCAAGGTGACCGCCAACCCCGCCATCACGGTCTCTCTGGTCAACAAGGACACCACGGGCCTGGCCGCCGAGGCCCAGCCGCAGATCGCCGGATTCTCTTCCCGCGGACCGCTTCTGGCGGCCGGATCTGACCTGCTCAAGCCCGATGTTGCTGCTCCCGGTGTTGCCGTCCTTGCCGGCGTCTCGCCGATCGGTGCGGGCGGGGACAACTTCGGCTTCCTGTCCGGTACCTCCATGGCCGCCCCGCACGTGGCCGGCTTCGGTGCGCTCATCCTGGGCAAAAACCCCAACTGGTCCCCCGCCGTCGTGAAATCAGCCATGATGACCACCGCGAGCGACGTCAAACTCGCCAACGGCAGCAAGGACAAGGATGTCTTCGCCACCGGCGCAGGCCAGGTGGATCCGGCCCGCGTGCTGGATCCGGGCCTGGTCTACGACGCCAGCAACGACGATTACCTGGCGTTCATCCAGGGCACCGGCATCGACGTGGGTATCCCGGGTCTGGCCACCACCAAGCCCCGCGACATGAATGTGCCGTCCTTCGCGCTGGGCAACCTGACCGGCAAGATCGAGGTCACCCGGACACTGACGGCGCTGACCCCGGGCACTTACCGGGTCAAGACCGACCTTCCCGGCGTCAAGGTCACTGTGAGCCCGTCCATTCTGACGTTCGGCGCAGCCGGCGAGAAGAAGACGTTCAAGGTGTCCTTCGAAAACCAGAGTGCTGCTTTGGGTAAGTTCGCGATGGGTTCACTGACCTGGCAGGGTGCCAACAAGAACGTCGCCTCCCCGATCGCGGTCCGTCCGCAGTCGGTCGTGGCGGCCCCGGATGTCGCCTTCACCTCCGAGGGCGGCACGGGCTCCGGCGATATCAAGCTCGTCTCGGGCAGCAATAACCCGATCAGCATGATCCTGGACGGTCTCTCCAAGGCGGATTCCTCCGCCATCGAGCTGGTCCCGGGCGAGGCGATTCCGGGGGCGACCAACGCCTCGAACTACGCCAAGACGGTCGAGGTTCCGGCCGGCAGCCCGCTGGCGAAATTCTCGGTCTTGTCCGCGGACCCGAATGCCGACTTCGACATGTTCGTGGTGAATCCCGCCAACCAGCTGATCCAGGTCGCCACCTCGTCAGCGAGCGAGTCGCTCTCCATCCCCAACCCGGCGCCGGGAACATACCGGATCTTCGTCAACCTGTACGCCAACCCGACCGGGCAGCCCACCAAGGCCAGCGTGGATTCGTCCGTCCTGGTTCCCAACGTCGGCAATGCGACGCTGACCCCGAACCCGCTGCGCCTCGCCAACGGCACTGCCGGCAAGGTCACGCTGAACTGGAAAGGTCTCGCCGTGGGTTCCTATGTCGGCCGGGTCACATTCGCCGGCGCCAGTGAGCCGACGTTCGTCAGCGTGCTGGTGACCCCGGCAGGCGCCGTGGTGGTTCCGCCGACGTCCGAGGACCAGGACAGCAATGCGGGGCCGGGCGACAGCGGTGACACCAGCCACGATGGCAAGGACAAGAAGGACAAGATGGACAAAGGCAAGAAGGTGAAGCAGGAGAAGGGCAAGCTCCAGAATGAGGAACCTAAGCGCTCCAACAACGCCATCTAGCCGCCAGGCGGCACCCTAGCAACGGCGAAGGCCGGCGGTTTCCACCGCCGGCCTTCGCCGTTTAAGAGTGCCGCAGCGAGCGGTTGCCGGGCCCGTCCGGTCGGCCCGACATGGTCCTCACACCGGTTGGCCTAGATTGCGCCGGTGGATCCCGCAGTCCCGCCGAGCAGCGGTGCCATCGCCCGCCAGCGTGCGATCTCGCAGCCGTCCGTGCGGCTGAATTCGCTGTGTACTTCGCGCCCCTGGAACCGGCCGGTCACCACGGCCACCTGCGGGCCGCCGTACTGCTGCGTGCACATCTTCGGGGGCCCGGGCTTGGGGAAAAAGACGTCTTCTCCAAAGCGCCGCACGGCCTCGAGGGCGGCAGCAGAATCGGGCAGGGTGCAGCCTGCGGAGAGAGCGCCGTCGACGGCCCTCAGCCGGAACGTGTACTCGGGGCCTCCCGGGGCCTCCGTCAGGCGGATGGCGAGGTCGATCTGATTGCGGTGAGCTGTCATTGCTGTCCGTCCTTGCTGTCGAGGGCATGCGAGGGGGCCGGGGCTTGGCTCATTGACTGCAGCAGCGGCGTCAGCTCCTGCAGCAGCCGCGCCCGCAGCTCCTGGGATTCGGCCGCGAAGGCCCGCTGGTATTGAACGTATTCGGCCTTGCCGTCAGGCGTCTCGATCCTGATGGCCGGATAACCCCACTCTTCCAGGTCATAGGGCGAGGCCTGCATATCCATGGCCCGGATCCGCCAAGAGAGTTCAAAGCAGTCCATCACCAGTCCGCTCGGCAGCAGCGGCGCAAGTTTGTAGGCCCACTTGTACAGGTCCATGTTGGCGTGGAGGCAACCGGGCTGTTCCATGGTCCGCTGGTTCTCGCGGCTCGGCGCGAGGCTGTTCAGCGGCTCGGCGTCCGGAGTGTAGAAGCGGTAAGCGTCGAAGTGCGAGCAGCGGATCCGGTTCTCCTCGACCACCTGATCCGTGCGTCCGGAACCAAGCCGCAGCCGCAGGTACTCGTGGCGCAGCTTGAACTTGTCCTGCCGGTAGACCATGGCCCATTCGTGCAGCCCGAAGCAGCCGAACTGGGCAGGCCGCGCGGCGGTCCCGCTGAGGATGATCCCGGCGAACTGCAATGCGTCCCGGCGGTCCCGCAGGAACGCGTCGACGTTGACGGTCACGGCCGCGGTGCCCGCCGGTAGCCCCGCGGCGGCGAGTTCGCCGCCGTCGGGTGCGCGGTAATACTTCCAGCCGGCCCGCTCGGCCACGGCAGGGCCGGAAAGCACGACGCCGGCGCCCGGGTGCCAGCGCAGCAACTGGCCGGGTTTCTGCGTGTAGTAGGTGAAGAGGAAGTCCTCCACCGGGTGCTTGCGGCCGGCCGACCGCCGGGCAAGGTAGGGATCCGAGTAGTGCCGGACGCGTTGCTGGTAGTCGGCCTGACGGGGGAGCCAGTCCTCCTGCGGGAGGTGCAGCAGCTTAGACAGCTCCGCCGGTGGAGCCCAGGACGTCCCTGGCTGCGTTCCAGGCGGCGATTTCGCAGCCGTCTTTCAGGCTGAAGCCCGCCTCCACCGATGTACCGTCTACGATGCCGGTGACAGTTGCCTGTTGCGGGCCGCCGTACTGCTGGGTGCAGGCCTGGTCTTTCGCCCGCGGGGCGGGGCTGAGCAGCGCTGCGTTGTTCTTCAGCGCGGTGCACGCCGCGGCGGCGCTGGGGTGCTGGCTTTCGTCCGCGGCCACGCCGTTCTGGCAGACGAGCGTGAAGTTCGAGGCGGCCCCGGTCTCGGAGGGCTTGACCATGATGGCGAGTTCGGCGTTGCCCGGGCCCGGGCCGGATGTCACCGGTGCGGCGGACGGGGAGGGTGCCGGGGCCGTGGTCTCGGTGTCCGGCGGGGTGGTTGCGGAGGAAGAGGGGCCGGGGCCGGTGCTCGCCGGCGCGGGGCTGCCGGACGTACTTGACGGGCCGGGCGACGGCGTGGTTCCGCCGCCTTGGGTGCAGGCGGCCAATCCGGCCACCGCCACCAGAACGAGCGCCGCGTGGCTCAGTTTCTTGCGCATCAGCAGTCCTCCTCTGTTTCGCCCAGTCTACCGCCGGGGAGCGTCCCCGGCGGCGGTCTTTGTGGCTGCGATCAGGTCAGTCATGGACGCATGCAACTGTCCGGCTTGTTCCCGGGTCAGGCCGAGCCTGGCCATCATGGTGCCAGGGACCGACGTCGCCTGCTCCCGGAGCGCGGCCCCCCGCGGAGTCAGGCGCACGGCCAGGGCGCGTTCGTTGCCCTCCATCCGCTTGCGGGTGATCAAACCGGCCGTCTCAAGCCGGCGCAGCAGCGGCGAGATGGTCGCCGGCTCCTGGGCCAGTGCCCCGCTGATGTCCCTAACGGAGCGGGGACTTGATTCCCAGAGGCACAGCATCACGAGGTATTGCGGGTGGGTCAGGCCGAGCTCATCAAGCACGGGCTTGTACGCGCCCACCACGCTCCGGGACGCCACGGTGAGGGCGAAGCAGAGCTGGTGTTCGAGCAGGAGGTCGTCCTGGGTTACTTCGGTCGCAACCGTCACATCCGTTACATCCGTCACAGGAGCCTCCTCAGATAGTTAGTGCACTAATAATTACTGTACACTCTTGCTAACATCTCGTACTTAGGAGTGGATAGCGATGGCAAAGGAAAACGCCTCCCAGCGGTTCATGCGGGCAACCGGCAAGCTCCGGATGATCTTCGGCCCGGCCAACCGCGGCCCCCTCGGCCACGAGATGACAGAGCAGAACAGGCAGCTGCTGGCGCAGCGCCAGGCCGAGACCCAGCAGTGGGAGACCCTGCACCGGCCCGACGGCAGCACGTACGTGGTACCCCGGAACCCCGAGGATAAATCCCTCCGCTAGGCAGCACACGCGCCTTTGTGGGCACCGCCCAGGCCGGTGGGGTGCCCACAAGCCACGGGATTCATGCAGAAATGTCCATCTGGGTTAGCCAAGCCTTTTCGCGCCGTCGGGCGTAAAATAGGGGCACCGGCTCGGTCGTCTTTAGGCGCATCGGGCCGCATCGGTCCCGCTTAACCCGAGGGCAGGAGAGGGGTGGGAATTGTGGCACATACAATCGGCGGCTTCATGAGGGTGACCGACAGGGCGAGGCTCCTGTTTGGACCCGCGACCCGGGGTGACACCAAGGCGCCCGTTATTCACCGGCACGATGATTTCGAGCTCGCTTCGGAACAGGAATTGTCATCGTTCGAGGTCGAAAGCGACTCGAGCGGGCATCACTACGCTGTTCGCAGGGAAGATCTCTGGAAAGAAGAGGTCTGACCACTGCCGGTTCGACGAAAGGAGCGGCGCGCGCCGCTCCTTTCGTCGTCCAATGGCTGTGATTCCGCGGGTCAGCGCCCGGTGCCGCCATAGACCGTTGCGTCGTCTTCGCTGTCCAGATCGAAGGCCTTGTGGATGGCGCGCACGGCGTCGTCCAGCAGATCAGCGTGTGTGACGACGGAGATGCGGATCTCCGAGGTGGAGATCATGTTGATGTTGATCCCTGCGGCGGAAAGAGCCGCGAAGAAGCGTGCCGAGACGCCCGGGTGGGAGCGCATTCCGGCGCCGATCAGGGACAGTTTGCCGATCTTCTCGTTGTATTCGATGCTCTCGAAGCCTATCCGGTCCTGGGCGGAGTGGAGGGCGGCCAAGGCTTCGGCACCTTCGACGATCGGCAGGGTGAAGGAGATGTCGGTCCTGCCGGTGCCGTGAGTGGAGACATTCTGGACGATCATGTCGATGTTCGAGTGCGCATCCGCTATGACCTGGAAGATCGCTGCAGCCTTGCCGGGGATATCCGGAACTCCGACGACCGTGACCTTGGCCTCGGAACGGTCGTGTGCAACGCCGGAGATGATTGGCTGCTCCAAGGCAACTCCCTCTTGGGTGGTGATCTTGTCGTCGGCGCCGGGCAGGACCCAGGTGCCTTCGTTGTGGCTGAATGAGGAACGGACGTGCAGCGGCATCCCAAAGCGGCGCGCGTACTCGACGCAGCGCAGGTGCAGGATCTTGGCTCCGGACGCCGCGAGTTCCAGCATCTCCTCGCTGGAGATGCGATCGATTTTGCGGGCAGACGGGACGACGCGCGGATCGGCGGTGTAGATGCCGTCCACGTCGGTGAAAATCTCGCAGACGTCGGCGTCGAGGGCGGCGGCCAGCGCCACCGCCGTCGTGTCCGAGCCGCCGCGGCCCAGCGTGGTGACCTCGTGGGTGTTGCGGCTCATGCCCTGGAACCCGGCGACGATTGCGATGTGGCCTTTGTCGAGGGCGGTGCGGATGCGGTGCGGGTCGACGTCGATGATCCGGGCCTTGCCGTGGATCCCGTCGGTGATCATGCCGGCCTGGGAGCCGGTGAAGGACTGGGCCGAGGCGCCGAACTTGTTGATGGCCATGGCCAGCAGCGCCATCGAGATCCGCTCGCCGGCGGAAAGGAGCATGTCCATTTCCCGGGCCGGCGCCGAGTCGGTCACCTGCGCGGCGAGGTCGAGGAGTTCGTCGGTGGTGTCACCCATGGCCGAGACGACCACCACCACTTCGTCGCCGGCGTTCTGGGCATCCACGACGCGCCTGGCGACGCGCTTGATGCCCTCCGCGTCCGCGACCGAGGAACCGCCGAACTTCTTCACCACCAGGTGCTTGGTGGCGGTCGAGGCGACGGGCAGCTCCTGCGGCTGCGGTCCGGGCTGGACTTCGGTAGTGGGCAGACTCATGCGCGCACCCTCACTGGATCATCGGGGTTCTGGGCCAAGCAACCAAACGGCGCGACGGCGTAACTTCTCAGCCCAGTTTATCGCCGGGACCGCCCCGCCGCTGAATTGTGACCGAATGGCAGACAGCCCGCCCATCACCCCTGGACATGCCCGCCCCCGCGGATCAGGATTGGTCATATGGCCGGTACGTCCATCCGCGGGCGCCGGTGCTGGGCATGTCCACGGGGTTGGAGGCTCAAACGGTGGACGAGGACGAGGACGAGCTTGGATATGAGCTGATCGGCGCCGGGACCGCCCGTGACGGTTTGCACGGTGCAGGCGAATGGCAGAGCGGCGACGACCAGGACGGCGGGCCACGCCTGGCCGCCGGTCGCGCGTCCCTCGCGTTCCGGGCGGCCGTTCTGGACTGCCTGCGGGCCGTGCTCACGCTGAGGTTCTGGCTGATGATGGTAGCGGTATTGCTGTTGTCTTGGGGTGCGGGCATGCTGCTGGTCTTCGGGCAGGTCACAGGCGGCGATTTGCAGGGCGACTTTCACCGGTGGGCGTACATTCTGACCGCGGCAACGTTGACCTTGGTGGCCGCCTTGGTGGGGGTGCGGTGGGGTCTCGGTTTGCGCGGCGGGGCTACTGGCCTCCCGGATTCGGAGCCGGGGTCCGAGCCGGTCAGGGGCGGTGGCCCTTTACGCAACTGGTTCGCGGCTGCGTCACGGGGCGTCGTGTTCTCCGTGGCGGCCTTCGTATTTCTGCTGGTCCTGGCCCTCGCATCCGGTGGGCCGGTGGAAGTAGCGGCTGTTGCCGGGGCCGTCATGGTGATGGGGTTCGCGGTATTCGGCGGCATCGGTGCCGGCGCCGCTGCCTGGTTCCGGCCCGGCGTCGCGCGAACTGCCGCCTGTGCCGTTGTGGCGTTCCTTTTGCTGGGAAACGTGGTGGCGGTGGTCGCGCTGCTCCCGGCGGTGCGGGCGTACGAGCCGGCCCTGGTGGTCATCAATATCGAGCGCAATGACTTGGGGCGGGTGGTGTACTTTGAATGTTCGCCCGAGTTCTCGGGGATGACCGAGGTGTTCCACACCGAGCGGATAGTCTGGCTGGCGGGTTCGAACCCGGCGATTATCTTTGCGCTGCTGGCCGGCGAGGCATCTTCTCAGCCGGACTTCCTCGGCTGGTTGCCAGGTGAACTCCAGGCCGCTGCCGAAGGCCGGCATGTCCTATGTCTTGAAGCGAAGCCGTTGGGAGAATCCGGTCTGCAGGTCCCGTTGGCCCTGAGCGGCCTGGTGGTTCAGGGAATGCTGGCGGGGATCTTCCTGATCGGAGGGGACGCGTCAGCCCGACGGCGCGAGGCTGCTCCGAGCTGAGGGCCGGTGGGCCGGGTGGACGCCGGCAAGACCGGTCGATCGCCGTCTTCGGAGAACAGCCAGACGGCTAGTGGTTCGTGGGAGATACCGCGTGGCGTCGGGCGGCCTCGGAAGCGAAGGAACGCGTCGGCGTCGTCGGCCTACAGCTGGCACAACAGCAGCCGGCCGGTGCGGATCGCGGCGCAAGTTTCCATCACCACAGTCCGTGCGGCTCAGCTCAGGGCGTTGCGGCGGCCTTCGAAGGCGCGGCCGAGAGTCACCTCGTCGGCGTATTCGAGGTCTCCGCCCACGGGCAGGCCGGACGCCAGCCGGGTGACGGCGATCCCGATCGACTTGAGCATCCGTGCGAGGTAGGTGGCCGTGGCCTCGCCCTCGAGGTTGGGGTCGGTGGCGAGGATGATTTCCTGGATGGCGCCGTCGTTGAGCCGGGTGAGCAGTTCGCGGATCCGCAGCTGTTCGGGGCCGATGCCGGCGATCGGGTTAATCGCGCCGCCGAGCACGTGGTACCGGCCGCGGAACGAGCGGGTGCGCTCCACCGCGAGGACGTCCTTGGATTCCTCGACGACGCAGATGATCGACGGGTCCCGGCGGGGGTCGCGGCAGATGTTGCACAGTTCCTGCTCGGTGACGTTGCCGCAGGCCGTGCAGAACTTGACCTTTTCCTTCACCGTGGTGATGGCATCTGCGAGCCGTTTCATGTCCTGCGGATCCGCCTCGAGGATGTGGAAAGCCAGCCGCTGGGCGGACTTGGGCCCGACTCCGGGAAGGCGTCCGAGCTCGTCGATCAGCTCTTGAACTGCACCTTCGTACACAATGTCCTCGTTCGGTTGGGATGGTTGCGGGCGTGGTGCCCTGCGGGCTGGCTAGAGGCGAGGCTGCAGCGGGCTTCCGTCCAGGGAGCGCTCTTCCACCAGTTTTCCGCCCAGAATACGCTCGACGGCGGCACGTCCGAAAACTCCCGATTCCTCGATCGTTTGGTCATCCGCGCTGGGGATGTCCTGGACATAGGTGGTGCTTGCGGCACGGGCCGGAGCCTTGGCGCGCCCGGCCTCGGCCTCCGGGCTGTTGGACAGCCGCTGGTACAGGCTTTGACGGTCCGCCGCGATTGACTCAGGGGCAGAAGCGGGCGCCGCAGTTGCCGGCGCGGCGGGCGCGGCCATCGGTGGCGCGCCGGCGGACGCCACAGAGGCGGCGGCGCTGGCGGCACCAACCTGCACCAGTTGCGCGGAGTCTTCCCAACCGTTCGACGGGGAGACTGCAGGCTCATAGACGGCGGAAGCCGACACTGCTGCGGCATATTGCGGGATCTGGGCTGCCGCGGGCTCGTAGTGCGGCGGCTCCGGCTCACGCGAGAGTTCCGGGGCCGCGGTTTCTTTCGGCGGGTGGTGCCCGACGTTCGACTCCGTGCCGATGGTCCAGATTCCGGGAGCCTGTTCGACGGCGCGGGCCCACGGATCGTCGGCGGTGTCGGGCGCCTGCGGGTGGGGAGCCGTGGCCGAGGATGCGGCGGCAGGGGCGGGGGCGGCAGCCTTCTTCCGGGCTGGAGCAGCCGCAGGTTGGGCGGGCCGCGGCGCGACGGGGGCCGAGGGATCCCAGTCCAGGGGCGGTTCCTCGTCCAGCGGCGGGGCGTCCTCATCCCGCGGCGGACCCCAGTCGTCGTCGGGGTAGGCGTGGGCCCCCGCAGGCTCGACGGGCTGAGTTGGCTGCTGCAGGGCTGTGGCGGCCGGAGTCTGTTCGTGGGAAACCGGTTGCCCGGTATCCGGTGCGGGCGGGGCGGGCGCCGGGGAAACCGGCACCGGTGACGGCACTGGCACCTGCGCCGGCGCTGGCATCGGGCTCGAGCCGACCGGTGCGAAGGGTGCCGCCGGTGAAGCCGCGGGTTCCGGGACGGTGCCCGCCTCGGTAGGGTCCTGCCCGGCGGCGGGGCTCAGGCCCCAGTCAGCATCGGTGGACGTAACCGGGACGTCCCGGCTAACGGGTGCTTTTGGGTTTGGTTCAGAGCTCGCTGCGCTGTTGGTGCCGCCGGCGACGGCGTTGATCTGGCACTCGATGCCGATGGCCTGGTGGATGGCCTGACGCAGGTTCTCGGCGTGATCGGCCCGGCCGAACGCGCCGGCCAGACCAGAAGTGGTGAACGCGAGCGTCAGGACATGGTCTTCGAAGTGGCCAACCTGCGCGTTGGGCTCAACGAGCGCCCAGGTGCTCCGCTTGATCTTGGTCAGCGCCTGCAGGATCTCAGGCCAGGCCCGGCGGAGGACCTCGACGTCGGCCCCGGCACCGGCCGAGGGTTGGGCAGGGGCGGACGGCGGGGGACCGGCCGGCGCTGACTGGGCCGGCGTGTAATCCGGAGTTGCCGGAGCGTGGGTTGCCGGCGCCCGGGCTGCTGGAGGTTGGGCTGCCGGCGCATGTCCGGCGGTACCGCGATTGGCTGCAACGGGTTCGTCGACGGGCCAGTCGCCGGTGCTGACACGTGGGGCCGTCAGCGGTTCGCGGGCCTCTTCGACGCGCTCCGTTGACGCCGGCGCCGCCGTGGCCACGGGTGCGGGCTCCGGAGCCGGCGTGGCTGCCGCCGGAGCCGGTCGTGTTGGTGCGGGAACAGCGGGTGCGGAAGGCGCCAAAGCGACAGGTGCCGGTGCGGGGGCAGCGGCGGCGGGATGTCCGACGTCGTTCCCGGCGTAGTTCAGGCGGCGTTCCACCCGGTCGATCCGGGCAGCAATGCCGCGCTCGGTCTGCTCGGAGGAGGGAAGCAGGATGCGGGCACACAGCAGCTCGAGGTGCAGCCTCGGGGAGGTGGCCCCGGTCATCTCGGTGAGGGCGGTGTTCGTGACGTCCGCCGCGCGGGACAGCTCGGCGGCGCCCAGATTATGGGCCTGGTTCTGCAGCCGCGCGATCTGGTCTGCCGGCATGCCGCGGAGGATCGACTGCGCGCTCTCCGGCATGGCCTGGACGATGATCAGGTCGCGGAAACGCTCGAGCAGGTCCTCCACGAAGCGGCGGGGGTCATGGCCGGTCTGGACGACACGGTCCACCGCGCGGAATACAGTCGCGGCGTCGGAGGCCGCGACGGCGTCCACCACGTCGTCAAGCAGCGAGGCGTGGGTGTAGCCCAGAAGAGCGACGGCAAGCTCGTAGTCGAGGCCCGCCGGGCCGGCGCCGGCCATGAGCTGGTCAAGGACGGACAGCGAATCGCGGACGGATCCACCGCCGGCGCGGATGACCAGCGACAGCACGCCGGGCGCCACAGGGACGTTCTCCTGGCTGCTGAGCAGCTCAAGGTAGGCCATGAGCGGTTCCGGCGGGACCAGCCGGAAGGGGTAGTGGTGGGTGCGGGAACGGATGGTGCCGATGACCTTGTCCGGCTCCGTGGTGGCAAAGATGAATTTGATGTGTTCCGGCGGCTCTTCGACGATCTTGAGCAGGGCGTTGAAGCCGGCCGAGGTGACCATGTGCGCTTCGTCAATGATGAAGATCTTGTAGCGGTCGCGGACCGGGGCATAGGTGGCCCGCTCGCGCAGGTCGCGGGCGTCGTCCACACCGCCGTGGCTGGCGGCGTCGATCTCGATGACATCGAGCGAGCCGGATCCGCCGCGGGCGAGTTCGATACAGCTGGGGCACTTGCCGCAGGGGGTGTCTGTCGGGCCTTCGGCGCAGTTCAGGCAGCGGGCCAGTATGCGGGCGGAGGTGGTTTTTCCGCAGCCGCGCGGGCCGGAAAAGAGATAGGCATGATTGACCCGGTTCTTGCGCAGGGCCGTCATCAGCGGCTCGGTGACGTGTTCCTGCCCGATAACGTCCGCGAACGAATCGGGGCGGTATCTTCGGTAGAGAGCGGTAGTAACAGTCACAGATTTAACCCTACCAATCGGCACAGACATAAAAGACCCCCCATGCACCCGCCAGAGCCCATTTACCCTTGCTACCTTCCGGTCCTGGGGGAGTTCAACAGGATGACGCCACATGAGGGGCCGTCAGTAAGTTTACCCGACGTTTGAGCGTGCCCCGAATCGGGCGCCGCGGCCCCGGGGTACCCCATGGGACATGCCCATTCTTCGCGGCGGGGAGTGGGCATGTGGGGCTGTGTCCATCGCCTGGGCTGAGGGCGGGGCATGTCCCATGGCTGCGGAGGTGGGCTCAATTGGGCGATGCCGGTAAGTTCAGATACTCTAGTATCTGCTTTTGATTCAGAAGCTACTGGAGAATTCGCCTAGCGGCCTATGGCGCACGCCTGGAACGCGTGTTGGGTTCACGCCCTCGGGGGTTCAAATCCCCCATTCTCCGCGGTTGGCCCCGATCCCTAGGATCGGGGCCTTTTTGCGTTCCCCGACAGGCGGCACCCGG
Source organism: Pseudarthrobacter sp. HLT1-7 (assembly GCF_059383435.1). Lineage (NCBI taxonomy): Bacteria > Bacillati > Actinomycetota > Actinomycetes > Micrococcales > Micrococcaceae > Pseudarthrobacter > Pseudarthrobacter sp. HLT1-7. Next base: position 288,991 of record NZ_JBWZCH010000001.1, read on the forward strand.
GTCTCCGGCTTAAGTGGGCTCAGGCCCGATGCCCCAGCCGCCGCAGCCGGTCCCGGGCGGCCTGCTCGCTCGGGCCCACCCGTCCCAGGCCAAGATGGACAATGCCGAGGGCCACCTTGGCGGCCAGCCTCACCGGCAGAGGGAAAGGACCCAGTCGGGGGGTCCGGAGGCCCAGAAGTTCGCGGTACTTGGGCTCGAGGCTGGTCACGGCCGCGGCAAACAGCACCCGGTAGCCCGGCCTGAGCACGGGATGCAACGGCGGGTTCCGGATGAACGCGACCGTCTCGGCGACCCTTTCATCGGAGCGCAGCTCGCCGTTGTTGTACCAGCGATCCAGCTCCCGCCGCATCTCGGCTTCGCTGAGAGGTGCTGCGTCTAAGCCCATCAGCTTCCCGGCCTGGGCCCACTCGCGGACGTAGGCGTCCGGTCCTCCCGGGATGGGCCGTCCCCAGAGTTTGTGGGCGGAGACGAAAGCATCGGTAAAGGCGATGTGGACCCAGCGGAGCAGCTCGGGGTCGTTGGCCGTATAGCTACGGGCGGTGCCGTGGCCGTCCACGTAGCTTCCGCGTACTGATTCGTGCAGCCGCAGCACCCAGTCGGAGGCTGCCTGGGCCGCGGCCGTCGACCCGTACGACACCGTGAAGATCCAGCGGATCGTCCCGGCCAGACGCCCCAAAGGGTCTTCACGGAAGCGGGAGTGGTCATGCACGCCGGCCAGTGCGGCCGGGTGGAGCGCCTGCATCAGCAGTGCCCGGATGCCCGCGACGATGGTGGGCATGTCCCCGTGCACGGCCCAGACGGCAGAACCGGGTAGGTGGTAGCCGGCGTCGTCACCCTCGGCGAGCAGGGGCACCCACTCCGGAACTGCATCCCTGGTCCCGCTGAAGGTTTGTTTGAGTTCGGCCTGCCATTCCCTGAGGACATTGTGCATACTCCATTGTTACCCAGCTCTGCCCCGCCCAACACCTACTTCGGCGACGGCGACTACTGGCCCCGCCACTGGGGTCGGGACGGAAGCCCGCCCGGAACCGGGATTGGCCCCGCAAAGAGTGTTGTTGACGGTTCACAGACCTGGTCTCCTGTGTTCCCATAGGAAGGTGAGTCCGCGAAGATTGGGGTCTGGCGGACAGAACGCAGGAGTCACATCGTGGGAAAACACTGGGGAAACTCATCGAGTGAGCAAACAGTCAGGGTGCGGACTATCGCCGTGCGCTGCCTATCTGGCGGATTTTGCCTGTCCTTGGCGGTCCTGACGTTCGGGGTCCAGGGGATCGCAGGCACCTCGGCCCAGGTGGCGACCAACGCATCGCTGGCGTCCGGCGTGGTGGGTCCCAGCGTGCTGGCCCCGGGGCTGCCGGCCGCGCCGGTCGCGGCGGCGGTTCCGTCCGCCTTCACCGCGGACGCCCTGGCGCTCGTGGCCTTTAACCGGTCCACTGTCGAGACCAGCACCAAAGAGGGCGTCGGCGGCGAGCTCAATGTGGCGTCCGCCGGCCTGAAGCGCCCGGCACTTGGCACTCTCATGGCGCCGCTGGAGAGCCTGCAGGAATCGTCCCCTTTCGGCCTGCGTACCAGCCCGCTGACAGGATCCTCGGGGGAATTCCATTGGGGCCAGGACTATGCTGCGGCCTGCGGAACGCGCGTCTACTCGGCCGACGCAGGAGTGGTGCGGGCGGTCGGCTGGCACCCCTGGGGTGGCGGCAACCGCGTGGAAATCGACCACGGAAGCGGGCTCATCACCACCTACAACCACCTCGAGGCGATCGCCGTGAAGAAGGGCGACTCGGTGCGCGTGGGCGAGGTGATTGCCCGGATAGGAACCACAGGATCATCCACGGGCTGCCACCTGCATTTCGAGACCATCCTGAACGGCTCGCACAAGGACCCGCACAGCTGGAAGCTGCTCCCCATCAGGCAGGTCGACGAGCTCGGCGCCATCTCGATGACCAGCTACGCCCCGGACGCCGACAAGGCCACCAACGCCACCCTCGGCTGGGCCATTCCGGTCTCCGAGAACCTGTATCACGAAGTGACCGGCGGCGTTCAGGAAAAGCCCATTCCCGCAACGCCCGGCACGCCGACGGCGACGAGGACACCCAGCGCCCCGTCAAGTCCCAGCGCCACCCCCACCTCCACCCCGACGCCCAGCGCCACCCCCACCTCCACCCCGACGCCGAGCGCCACCCCTACCCCGACGCCGAGCGTGACGCCGACGCCGACGCCGAGCGTGACGCCGACGCCGACGCCGAGCGTGACGCCGACGCCCAGCGCCACCCCTACCCCTACCCCGACGCCGAGCGTGAGGCCGACGCCGACGCCCAGCGCCACCCCCACTCCTACGCCGACGCCCAGCGCCACCCCGACCCCCACCCCGGCGCGGACGCCAACCCGGATGGCCGCGACCAATCCGGCCGCGACAGCCCCGGCAGGAACGCTTCCCGCTGACACGGCACCACCCGTGGAGACCGTCACGCCGTCGGGGCCGGCAGGGGAGCGCACACCGGATCCTCTCGAATCGGTCGCAACCGTGGCGACCCTTGCCCCCACCGCGAGGCCGCTACCGTAGCGGGGCAATCCAAATGGCCTGACCAGGTCAATGCTTTGCCGCCCGCCGCCCGGGGCACAAACCCATACCCGCGTGCGTTGGTACTGAATGACAGGCGCGACCATTTCCGGGGCAGCGCTCCGGGCACGCCCTTCATCACCACCATCGCGAGGAACCCTCCCATGACTTCTCTGCATTCCATTCCCCTGACCCTCATCGACGGCACGGAAACTGACTTCGGCCGCTTCGAGGGGGAGGTTGTACTGGTGGTGAACGTGGCATCCCAATGCGGGTTCACGTCCCAGTACGCCGGACTTGAGGCCCTTTACAACAAGTTCAGCGAACAGGGCTTCCAGGTGCTCGGGGTTCCGTGCAACCAGTTCGCCGGGCAGGAACCTGGCTCCGACTCCGAGATCGCCGAATTCTGCGAGCGCAACTTCGGCGTGACGTTCCCGCTCACAGCCAAGGCCAATGTCCGAGGCAAGGGCCAACATCCGCTCTACACCGAGCTGACCAAATTCAAGAACAGCGTCCTTCCGGGGCTGGTGAAATGGAACTTCGAGAAGTTCCTGGTCAACGGCGACGGCGAAGTGGTGGCCCGCTTCGCCCCCACCGTGGAGCCGGACTCGCCGGAGGTCATCGAGGCAATCCAGTCCGCCCTCAGCTGAGAGTTCGCTCCCAGACCATAAGGGACCAACGGCCCTACCCCTAAGCCTGCTTACCGACCTAGAATGACCGAACCCTCTGAACGATCCGGGCATACCCGCTGCGCAGCAACGCCTTCGTGCGTGCCGGCCAGGCAGCCCAGGTAGGCCTGCGGGGGTGCATCAGAACGCTTCGTGAATCACAACTGGGCGCTCAGGTTGGGTGTCCGTGAAACCAGGAGGAAAGTGATGACAGGGAACAAAGCCGTTGCCTACAAGGGACCGGGCAAGGTCGAACTCATCGACATTGACTACCCCAGCTTCGAACTCAAGGACGGCCCGGGGGTCAATCCCGCCAATGTGGGCCGTTCGGTGCGCCATGGCGTAATCCTCAAAACCGTTGCCACCAACATCTGCGGCTCTGACCAGCACATGGTCCGCGGACGCACTACGGCCCCCGCCGACCTCGTCCTCGGCCACGAAATCACTGGCGAGGTGGTCGAAGTGGGACCCGACGTCGAATTCATCAAGGTGGGGGATATCTGCTCGGTGCCCTTCAATATCGCCTGCGGCCGCTGCCGGAACTGCAAAGAACGCAAGACCGGCATCTGCCTCAACGTCAATCCCGACCGGCCCGGCAGCGCCTACGGCTACGTCGACATGGGCGGCTGGGTCGGCGGTCAGGCAAACTATGTCCTGGTGCCCTACGCGGACTGGAACCTGTTGAAGTTCCCGGACAAAGACCAGGCCCTGGAAAAGATGTTGGACCTGACAATGCTGTCTGACATCTTCCCTACGGGCTTCCACGGCGCCGTCACGGCAGGGGTGGGGGTCGGCTCCACCGTCTACGTAGCCGGTGCCGGCCCTGTGGGGCTGGCCGCGGCCACGAGCGCCCAGTTGCTTGGTGCCGCCGTCGTCATTGTCGGTGATATGAACGCGGACCGCCTGGCTCAGGCCCGGAGCTTCGGCTGCGAAACGGTGGACCTGACCAAGGGCGGACCGGCCGAGCAGATCGAACAGTTACTCGGCGTCCCGGAAGTGGATTGCGGTGTGGACGCTGTCGGCTTCGAGGCCAAGGGCCACGGCGAGGGAGCCCACGAGGCTCCGGCCACCGTGCTGAACTCACTTATGGAGGTTGCCGCGGCCGGCGGCGCCCTCGGCATTCCCGGACTCTATGTCACGGGGGACCCGGGCGGCGTGGATGAGGCCGCAAAGAAAGGCTCGCTCTCAATCAGTCTCGGCACCGGCTGGGCCAAGTCGCTGAGCTTCACGACCGGACAGTGTCCGGTGATGAAATACAACCGCGGACTGATGATGGCAATCCTGCACGACAGGGTGAACATCGCCAAGAACGTGAACGCCAAGGCGATCACCCTGGAGGACGCTCCCAGGGGCTACGCCGAATTTGATGCCGGCGCTGCCACGAAGTATGTCCTAAACCCGAACGGCTACCTGGGCTAGCCGCCCGGTACTCGAGTATGCACGTTCCGGCGGACCCATACCGGGGCAAGTATGTGTCCGCCGGACTACTCGTTGGCGCCATTTTTTCAAACATGCCTACTGGAGTTTGCGCATTGTTGGCCGAATGTCTGGTTGGATAGACATTACTGAGAGGGACACTGGAGGCAACCGCTTCCACCCAACCAAGAAGGTAGCAATGGAGCTCATCGAGGCCGAACACCCCCGGCCACGTCATTTCCTACTCCACCTGAGTGACCCCCACCTGCTGGGTGGTCCGCAACCCCTGCATGGCGTGGTAGACAGCGACTCCCTTCTCCAGCAGCTCTTCGACGAAGTCCGGGCTTCCGGCGCGCGCCCCGAAGCCGTGATTTTTACCGGTGACCTCGCGGACCGGGGCGAACCGGAGGCGTACGCGAAGCTGCGTGCCATCGTCGATCCCGCGTGCAAGGCCATGGGTGCCAAGGTCATCTGGGCGATGGGAAACCACGACGACCGGGCGAACTTCCGCGCCGGGCTCCTGGATCAGCCGGCTGACGATGCTCCGGTGGACCACAGCTACTTCATCAACGGGCTGCGGATCATCACGCTGGACACCTCCGTACCGGGATTCCACCACGGCGAACTGAGCGATATGCAGCTCGAGTGGCTCTCGGCGGAACTGGCCACCCCGGCACCGGACGGGACCATCCTCGCCCTGCACCATCCGCCGGTGCCGTCGGTGCTGGACCTCGCCGTGCTCGTTGAGCTCCGGGGCCAGGCGGCTTTGGCCGGCGTCCTGCGGAACTCCGACGTCCGCGCCATCCTGGGCGGGCACCTGCACTACTCGACCACCGCGAGCTTCGCGGGCATCCCGGTGTCCGTGGCGTCAGCAACCTGTTACACCCAGGATCTGAACGTGTCGGTAGGCGGGACCCGCGGACGCGACGGCGGCCAGGCGTTCAACCTCGTCCATGTCTACGAGCACACGATCGTGCACTCCGTGGTCCTGCTGGGCGACACCCCTCCGGTGGGAGAGCTTGTTTCCGCCGAGGAAGTCCAGCGTCGCATCTCGGCCGCCGGGATCAGTATCCCGGGCAAGGCCAGAACCGAGGACCCGTCCAGGTCACCCGGCCACCGCAGGATGACCCCCAGCACCTAGGAGCGCGCACCCTCCGGGCTGCTCCGCCCCGGGCTACTGTCGGTCCGCGCCTACTTTTCCCACGGCGCTTTGATGGGGTAGTACTTCTCCAGGAAGTCGGTAACCAGACCGGCGCGTTCCTCAGCCGGCACCTCCGGGAAGCTGCCGTCATTGAGGCAAAAGAAGTCCATGTTTCGCTTGGAGAGCAGCTTGGGCAGGTAATTCAGGCCCGCCCGGGCCGTGGTGTCCACGTAACGCACCTTAGCCGCCGTCTGGGTCACGGCCCGGCCGGTGAGCAACGCGTAGTAGTGGTAGAACGAGTTGGTCACCGAGATGTTGTCCGCCGCACGGAAGGTACTGGCGGCCGTCTTGGCGAACTCGGCCGGGAATTCCTGTTCCATCCTCGCCACAACGCTGCGTCGCAGCGGGGCGGCCGAGTGCTCCAGATGCCGTGTGGTGATCCGGCCGAAGCGGTCCCAGAGCAGCTTGCGGTTCACCCTGGCGGCGTTCTCAAAACCGCTGCGTTCGGCGTCGTTGTCGCCAAGTCCAATCCGAGTTTTCGCCTCGATGAACTTGGTGATGCCTCCCGGGGTGAAGAACATGTCCGGTCCGACGGCCCGCCCGAAGAACATGTCGTCGTTGGAATACAAGAAATGCTCGGAGAGGCCCTCGATGTGGTGGAGCTGGCACTCGACAGCCTGGGAGTTATGCGTGGGCAGCACGGAGGGGTCCGCGAAGAACTCCTTGCTGCGGACAATCGTGACGCCCGGGTGTTCCGCGAGCCAGGAGGGGGTGGGGGAGTCCGTGGCGATGAAGATCCGGCGGATCCACGGCGCGAACATGTACACCGAGCGCAGCGCGTACTTGAGCTCGTCGATCTGGCGGAAGCGGGCCTCGTGGTCGTCGCCCTCGCCCACCACCACGCCGGCCATGCGGGCGCGGCGCGCAGCGATGTACTCCGGGGAGCTGCCGTCCACCCAGGAGAAGACCAGATCGACGTCGAAGCTGATGTCACTGGCGTGGTCCGCGAACATGTTCTCGATGGTCGGCCAGGTGTGGCCGTACCGCTCCACCGTGCCGCGGACGGCATCCTGGGCGAGCATGGTCCGGCGGGTCAGCGAGTTTTCGATCGGGAGAATCAGCTGGTCGTCCTCGAAGCTCCAGAGCTCCAGCTGGACGCCGGCGGAGGCGCCGAACTCAAAACCGCCCTCCGGTTCGACCCGCGGGCGGTACAGCCGGAAGATGCGGGCCTGGCGGTTAGGGGAGAGCTCCCCATCGGCCACCAGCACGGCGGACTTCTTCTTCGCATCGACGCTCATGGAGTAGAAAGGCTCATCGCGCCAGGCCTCCACCAGCGCGTCGCGGAGTTCCTTCCGGTCCTTCCAGTCGACGGCGATGACCGGCCGGTGGTTGTTGCCGCGGACCAGGAGGTAATCCAGCGACGCGCCGTCGAGCACGGAACGGATGACCATCAGGTCCTCGACCATGGCCTGATACGGTGTGCGGTTTTCGTTGATCAGCGCATACCGGCCCCGCCGGCGGACGACGTCCGGGCGGGCCCGGAACCTGGCGACGGCAGCCGCGGACGTGACCTCCTCATGGGCATCCTCGGATGCCTGGCTGCCGTAGTAGATCTCATCCTGGACCAGTGCGTCTGAAATGTCGTTTCTCCGTGCTTCTGTGCGTGCGTGTGTGCCTACTTGCATGATAACGTCCAGCCTAAAATCGCCGCGAAAAACGCCGAAGAAACGCCGCCGGTGCCGGCGGAACCAGCCCCGTTCAGCCGGTGAGGGCGGCCCGCCAGCTGCGCAGGAACGCCGCGCCGGCGTCGTCGTGGATGACGTCCCCGCCCAGCCCCAGATCCTCCGCGGTGAGAACGTCGTACGGTTTTACCGGAATCCCGTCGGCCGGGCGGACATCGATATGCTTCACGGCGTGATCGTGGTGGTGCAGCCAGTCGGCCATGGCGTAGTCGGTGCGGGAGTCGCCCACGGTGCGCCACGCCTGCGGGGTGATGCCGCGGGCCGCCAGCAGTTCCACGGCGCGGCTCGCGCCGAGGTCCTTGCCGAGCCGGACGGATTCGATGTCCGTAGAGATGATCGTCGGGTCCACCCGGTAGTCCACCCTGTCGTCGGAGTCCGGGGCGTGGTGGTCCAGCCGCACCACCCCCAGGCCGTGCCGGGCCATCAGTTCCATGGCATCGGCGTCGAAAAGCTCCTGTTCGGCCCGGTAGTCGGAGTTTACGACGGTGATGTGCTGCTCCACGGAGACCATGGCCAGCTTGGTTTCGTCGAAGAACATGTGGGCGGAATAGTCCTCGGCCACGAGCCGGCGGACGTCGTCGCCGAAGGCGCGCGGCATGGCGAGGTCCCGGTCCACGTGGACGGGGCCGGGGCCTTGCGAGGTGAAGCTGAACCAGACGGCGCCCTTTTCGCAGATGGCATCAATCACAGTTCCGGCCGGAATGCCCGCGGCGATCATCGGCTCCATCACCTGCTCGCGGATGAAGGCGTCCGAGCGTCCGGTGTTGAAGATGACGGGGATACCGGCCGCGGCCAGTGCTAGCAGGTCCGCAATGATCGCCGGCTGCACTTCACGGGTCACCGGGCTCGCGATGGGCCCGTCGACGTCGAGCAGCAGCGCCAGCCGGGGAGCCGAGGGCGGGTGGGCGGCTGGGGTCGCGGAAGCAGTCATTCCCCTATCCTCTCAGCCGGCACGTCCCGTTGCATGTGCCGTGGACCGGGGCGGCCAACGGGTGTTGTCCGTGACGCGGGACGGTGATTCGTATGACAAACGGTTACCGTTTGGCTACAACCTCGCGCCGCCGGCGGTCTTTGATTCCTTTGACCGCCCAAGTTCCTTAAGCTTGCAGGGTGATATTCAAAGCCGTGGGCGAGGGACGCCCTTACCCCGACCATGGTTTCAAGACGCCCAAGGACTGGGCGGCGCTGCCGCCGCGACCGGTCCGGCTGGACGAGCTGGTGACTACCAAGCGCACCCTGGACCTCGAAGCACTGCTGGCCGAGGATTCCACGTTCTTCGGCGACCTGTTCCCGCATGTAGTGGAATTCCGCGGCGTCCTGTACCTCGAGGACGGACTGCACCGTGCCCTCCGCACCGCGCTGCACCAGCGCACGGCGATCCACGCGCGCGTCCTGGTGATAAATGGCTAGATCGCCGAAGGACATCACCGTCCTGCACGGGCACCACGTCATCACGGGCTCTGAGTTGCGGGACACCTTTGTGGAGGACGAGGGGCTGGAGAATCCCGTCCGTATGCGCCGTCGCATCCTGCACGGGGCGGTCCTGGTGCTGCTCGTCGGGCTCATCGCCGCCGCCATCGTGGTAGCCCTGGCGATCATGAACGGCCAGATCCAGATTCCGACGGCGGAGCGGAGCAATTCGGCCTCGTCCGTTTGCCCGGAGGCCGCCTACGACTACACGCCACCGGAAAAAATCAACATCAACGTCTTCAACTCCACCTCCCGCCCGGGCCTGGCCCGGACCGTGGCGGACGCGTTTGCGGCGCGTAAGTTCGTCGTGGGGGCCGTCGCCAACACGACGTCGAGCTACCGCGGCGTAGCGCTGGTCGTCTCCGGCGCCGCGGGCCAGTCGGCGGCGTTCAGCGTCCAGCGCAACCTGCCCGGCTCGGACTATTTCCAGGACGGCCGCACCGACCCGAGCGTGGACGTCATCCTCACCGGGGACTACAAGGAGCTGGCGAAGCCGGAACTGGTGGACCAGACACCGGGCAAGCTCAGCTGCCCCCGCGAGGACCGGCGGATAGTCGACGACTCGAAGTGGCCCGTCATCCCGACGGCGCTTCCGTCCGGGCTGCCGGCCGGCGGCTAGGCGCCGATCCGCACCGGCCGGCCGGCGTCGTCGAACCAGGCACCGGCGCCGAGTTGGATGAACCGCACGGTGCGCGCAATCCTCGCCTCGATCCCGGCCTCAGCCCCAGGCTCAGCCCCAGTGCCTTGCCCTGCGCCGTCGCCCCGGGCGGCACTCGAGGCGAGTGTGCCGTGGATGAGCTGCGCGAGCTGGCCGACGTCCGCCGCCGGCAGGTAGCCCTGGGCAATGCCGTCGCGGAGGATGCCCTGCAGGAGCACATTGAGGTCCCCCACATGATCGGCCAGCTTCGCGAAGGAGGCCGGCGAGAGAACGGCGCCCATGGCAGGGCCGGGCGGCAGGTGCCGGCGGCTGAGGTCCTCCACTTGGGTGCGGACGTAATGGGCCAGCCGTTCCACCGGGTTTTCCAGTGAGTCCAGGGATTCGCGCAGGTCCAGGAGGAACCGCCCGGTCTCGTCGAGGGCGTAACCGATCAGGAGCTCTTCGATGTCCGCGTAGTAGTTGTAGACGGCCGTGCGGCCGATCCTGGCGTGCCGGGCGACGTCGGTCATGGTCAGTCCGGGCAGACCATGGGTGAAGAGGAGCTCCCCGAACGCGGTCAGGATGCGGTGCTGGGTCTCGGCACGTTGGGCGGCGTTGCTCGCGGCCGAAATCCTGGGCATACAGACACTTTAGCGCGATCTGTCAGTAAAAACGCTTCTTTTCCGGGCCGCTGATGGCAAACGTCCACGCAGCGTGGCGCTAGACGGCGCAGCCGTCCGGGCCGCAGGTCTCGCCTGCGTCCGCGCCTTCGCTGGCCTCGGGAACCATTACGAGCGGCCGGCTGGCCTCCCACGCCTGGTCGAGGGCTGCGGTGAAGGTTTCGGCGGGCTGGGCCCCGGAGAGGCCGAATTTCCGGTCGATCACGAAGAACGGCACGCCGTTGATGCCCAGCGCGCGGCCCTCTTCAAAATCGTGCCGGACGTCGTCGGCGTATTTGTCGGTGGTGAACAGCTCGGCCAGTTTGGCGGCGTCGATCCCGAGATCGCGTCCCAACGAGGAGAGATAGTCCTGGTTTCCGATGTCCCTGCCGTGCTCGAAGTGGTCGCTGAGCAGGCGTTCCTTGGCGGCGTCCTGTCTCCCGTGCGCGGCCGCGAGGTGGATCAGACGATGGGCGGTGAAGCTGTTGGCCACCACGACGTCGTCGAAGCGGTAGTTCAGGCCCTCTGCCCTGGCCTGGGCGGCCACATGCTCGAACATCTGCGATACCTGCGCCGGAGCCATGCCCTTGCGAATGCTCAGGTAGTCCAGTTCGGTGCCGGCGAAGTGATCGGGGAGGCCGGGATCCAGCTGGTAGCTGCGCCACTGCACCTTCACGGAGTCGCGGTGCGGGAAGGCCGCAAGTGCGGTTTCAAAGCGGCGTTTGCCGATGTAGCACCAGGGGCACGCGACGTCCGACCAGATCTCAATCTTCATGCTGGCCACAACCCTGTGGCTGGCGGCTCCATTCCCCGGCGGACTGTCGCCTTGGTCACGGGGGTCCAGCTACGGTGTGGCCGGGCGCTCCATCACGAAGTCGTGTTCCACCGTGGCGCCGAGTGGGAAGGATTTGGTGCCGACCTTCCGGAAACCCGACTTCTCGTAGAAGCGGATGGCGCGGGCGTTCTGGTCATTGACACCCAGCCAGAGCCCACGGGCACCGGCCGCCGCGGCGGAGACGATGCTGGCACGCATCAGTTCGGCCGCCGCGCCAAGGCCGTGGTGGTCCGGGTGGACATAGCATTTGCTGAGCTCGGTACTGGGCAGCCCGGTCAGGACCGCTGCCACATCAGGGTCCTGCGTGGGCCGCGCCACCAGCAGGCTGTAGCCCCGCAGTTCGCCGCCGGCGTCGAACACCAGCACCGTGATGTCAGGGTCGGCAAGGTAGGTGCGGAAGTTCGCCTCGCTGAGCGTGGCCGCGACGTGCGCCGCGATGTCTTCCGGGGCCGATTCCGGCGGGCAGGCCAGCGGGAAGGTGATGGCGGCGAGACCCGCCAGCCGGCCGGCGTCGTCCGCGGTTGCCGTCCGGATTACATGGGTCATGCGAAAAATCCTAGTACCGGAAGCCGGCGTCCGCGCTTTCCGCCCCGCAACAGGCCCTGTGACGCGGAAAAGGCCCTGCGCTGCGGGAATTCCCGCAGCGCCGGGCCTTCCGCGCGTCGCCCGCGGCAGAGGACTCGCCCCTCCATGCGCCGGACCCAAGGCGCACCGACAGACGCCCAGGTGAGAGTTAAGGCCCATGTGCCTGACTGACATGGGCCTTAACTCTCACCCCGACGCCGTTGTCGGGGTGTTTGCAAGGGGTTTTCCGTAGCCGGGCTGCCGCCCCGGATCTCGGGGGTGCCTGTTGCGAAGGCGTGACAGCCCGGCTGACGGAAATCTGTGCGGACCTGCAGAACTGCGGCCGGGCCCCGCCCTAGGCGTGGCTCAGCGTGGGGTCCTCGCTGGCGACGTCGCCGCCGTCGCGCGCTTCATGCAGGAACCGGTCGTAGGCCGGTAGCGTCAGGAAGGCCGGGAACGAGGTGCTGAGCGTGACCTCCTCGAAGATGTCCCGCGAGTCGGCGAAGCGGTCCCCTTCGAAGCGTTCCAGCCTGGCGAACTCCTCGTCCAGCATGTCCTCCACCCACTCCCGGGTGATGACGTCGCCCTTGTCCGTGATGGCGCGGGAGAAGATCCACTGCCAGAGCTGCGAGCGGGAGATCTCCGCGGTGGCGGCGTCCTCCATCAGGTTGTGGATGGCCACGGCGCCGTTCCCGCGCAGCCAGGACTCGATGTAGCGGATGCCCACCTCGATGTTGTTCCGGATGCCCTGTTCAGTGATGGTGCCGGTGGTGGAGGCAATGTCGAGCAGGGCCCGGTCGTCCGGGGTGACGTCCTCGCGGAGACGGTCCAGCTGGTTCGGGCGGTCGCCGAGGACGCCGTCGAACACCTCGCGGCACACCGGAACCAGGTCCGGGTGCGCCACCCAGGAGCCGTCGAAACCGTCGCCGGCCTCACGGGTCTTGTCCGCACGGACCTTCTCGAAAGCCACCGCGTTGGCGTCGGCATCCTTGCGGTTGGGGACGGCTGCGGCCATGCCGCCGATCGCCATGGCGCCGCGCTTGTGGCAGGCACGGACCAGCTGTTCGGTGTAGGCGCGCATAAACGGCTGGGTCATGGTGACCTGGGCCCGGTCCGGCAGGACGAAGCGGGGTCCGCGCGTGCGGAAGTTCTTGATCAGCGAGAAAATGTAGTCCCAGCGGCCGGCGTTCAGGCCGGCGGCGTGGTCCTTGAGCTCGAAGAGGATCTCTTCCATCTCGAACGCGGCGGTGATGGTCTCGATCAGCACGGTGGCGCGGATGGTGCCCTGCGGGATGCCCAGCAGGTCCTGCGCGAGGACGAAAATGTCGTTCCAGAGCCGCGCTTCGAGGTGATTCTCGATCTTCGGCAGGTAAAAGTACGGGCCCTTGCCCTGGGCGATCAGCCGGCGGGCATTGTGGAAGAAGTACAGGCCGAAGTCGACGATTCCGCCGGCAATGGGCGTGCCGTCGATGAGCATGTGCTTTTCCGGCAGGTGCCAGCCGCGGGGACGGACCACGATGGTGGGCAGGTCCTCGGCGGCGCGCAGCTTGTACTCCTTGCCCTCCGGGGAGGTGAAGTCGATCCGCCGTTCCAGCGCATCGGTGAGGTTGAGCTGGCCCTGGATGACGTTGCGCCACGACGGTGTGGACGAGTCTTCCATGTCGGCGAGCCACACCTTGGCGCCGGAGTTCAGTGCGTTGATGGTCATCTTTTTGTCCACCGGGCCGGTGATCTCCACCCGGCGGTCCGTCAGGCCCGGGGCCGGGGGAGCGACGCGCCAGTCCGGATCGTTGCGGACGGACTCGGTCTCGCTGAGGAAGCGCGGGTCTTGGCCCTTGCCGATCTGCTGCCGGCGGTCCCTGCGGGCCTGCAGCAGTTCCAGCCGCCGCCCCGCGGTCGCCTTGTGCAGCGCGGCAACAAAGGCCAGCGCGTCCGGCGTGAGAACCTCGCCCTGACGGCAAATGGGCTGCGCCGTCAACGTGATCCCGTTGATAGTGAAGTTGTCAGTGAAGCTGTTCATGGGAGTTGCTCCTTGAAAGTCCGCTGTTGCCCTATCACTTTTGGTCCCCAAGGGAGGTCAATGAGGACCAAAAGTGATAGGGCAACGGGCGGGAAAAGCTGGGGACTAGTGGAACTGGCCCTCTTCGGTGGATCCCGCGAGGGCCAGGGTGGATGCGTTCGGGTTGAGCGCGGTTGCGATGGCGTCGAAGTAGCCGGTGCCGACTTCGCGCTGGTGCTTGGTTGCGGTGTAGCCGCGGGATTCGGAGGCGAATTCCTTCTCCTGCAGCTCGACGTAGGCGCTCATGCCTTCACGGGCGTAACCGTGGGCGAGGTCGAACATCGAGTAGTTCAGGGCGTGGAAGCCGGCCAGGGTGATGAACTGGAAGGTGAAGCCCATGGCACCGAGTTCGCGCTGGAACTTGGCGATCGTGGCGTCGTCGAGGTGCTTCTTCCAGTTGAACGACGGCGAGCAGTTGTAGGAGAGCATCTGGTCCGGGAAGTCGGCCTTGACGGCTTCGGCGAACTTGCGGGCCAGTTCCAGGTCCGGAGTGCCCGTCTCCATCCAGATGAGGTCGGAGTACGGGGCGTAGGCCTTGGCGCGGGCGATGCAGGGTTCGATCCCGTTGCGGACCTTGTAGAAGCCTTCCGCGGTGCGGACCGGCTGTCCGCCTTCGCGGAGGATGAATTCCTGGTCACGCTCGTCGACGTCGGAGGTAATCAGGGTGGCTGCCTCGGCGTCGGTGCGGGCGATGATGACCGACGGCGTGCCGGCGACGTCGGCTGCCAGGCGAGCGGCGTTCAGTGTGCGGACGTGCTGCTGGCTGGGGATCAGGACCTTGCCGCCGAGGTGGCCGCACTTCTTCTCCGAGGCGAGCTGGTCTTCCCAGTGCACGCCCGAGGCGCCGGCCTGGATCATGGACTTCATCAGCTCGTAGGCGTTGAGCGGGCCGCCGAAGCCGGCCTCGGCGTCGGCGACGATCGGGACCATCCAGTCCTCGACCGTCTGGATGCCTTCGGAGAACTCGATCTGGTCGGCGCGGAGCAGGGCGTTGTTGATGCGGCGGACCACAGTGGGCACCGAGTTGGCCGGGTAAAGGGACTGGTCCGGGTAGGTGTGGCCGGAGTTGTTGGCGTCGGCGGCCACCTGCCAGCCGGAGAGGTAGATGGCGCGGAGTCCGGCCTTGACCTGCTGCACGGCCTGGTTGCCGGTCAGGGCACCGAGGGCGTTGGTGTACTTGCCCTCCGTGTGTTCCGCGGTGAGCTGCTTCCACAGCTTTTCGGCACCGCGGCGGGCCAGGGTGTGCTCTTCGGGGACGCGGCCGCGGAGGCGGACGACGTCGGCGGCCTTGTAGTCCCGGGTGACACCTTCCCAGCGCGGGTTGGCGGCCCACTCGAGCTCCAGGGCGGTGGCCTGCTCTTCGGGCGTCTGCTGGGTGGGCTCAAATGCTGCAGTCATCTTTGTCTCCTTGGTGGGGTCCGGGGCTGGCCCTCTTGCTTACTCGCAGAGGGGGCTGGCTGATTCGGGGCTTTCCGTAAGACCTACTTTTCTTTACTTTCAAGAGTCTTTCTAGACCAAAACAGTGGAAAGAAATGCACTTCTTCGCGTATCCTCAAGAAATGCACCCCACCAGCTGGAACCGACCCGCATCGTCAGCCGCCTCGCCCGCCGTCCCGGAGGTGGACGTCATCAGCATGGGCCGCCGGGTCCGACACCTCCGCAAGGCCGCCGGGCTCACCCTGGATGACCTGAGCGCGACGGTGGGAACGGCACCCAGCCAGCTGAGCTTGATCGAAAACGGCAAACGCGAGTCCAAACTGGGCCTGCTCCAGCAGCTGGCCGCAGCCCTCGGAGTCAGCATCGACGAACTGCTCGGCGCGGAGCCGCCCAACCGCCGCGCGGCTCTGGAGATCGAGCTGGAACGCTACCAGCGCAGCCCGATCTACGAGTCACTCAAACTGCCCACAATCCGCATCAGCTCGCGGCTGCCAATGGACGTTCTCGAGTCCATGGTGGGCCTGCAGCACGAGCTGGAGCGCCGGCTCAACGAGCAGATCGCGACGCCGGAAGAGGCCCGCCGCGCGAACGGCGAACTTCGTGCCATGATGCGCGAGCGGAACAACTACTTCCCGGAGTACGAGGCCGAGGCCCAGAAGGTCCTGGCCTCGGTGGGGCACACGAGCGGCCCGCTGTCGCATCACGTCATCGCGGACATCGCCGGGCACCTCGGTTTCAGCCTGCACCACGTGGGCGACCTGCCGCATTCCACCCGGTCTGTGACCGACCTGAAGAACCGCCGGATTTATCTGACGCAGAATGCCCGGAGCGACCACGACCCGCGTTCGGTGCTGCTGCAGGCGCTTGGCCACTACGTCCTGGGCCACCAGACCCCCCACAACTACGGTGACTTCCTGATGCAGCGCGTGGCCACCAACTATTTTGCGGCCGCGCTCCTGCTGCCGGAGCAGGCCACCGTGGAGTTCCTGCAAAAGGCCAAGCAGGCCCGTGAAATCGCGGTCGAGGACATCCGGGACGCCTTCGCCGTGTCCTATGAGACGGCGGCGCACCGCTTCACCAACCTCGCCACCCAGCACCTGGACCTCCGCACGCATTTCCAGAAGACGCACAAAAGCGGCATCATCTACAAGGCCTACGAGAACGACGGCGTGACGTTCCCGCAGGACCATACCGGCGCCATCGAGGGCCAGCCGTCCTGCAAGAACTGGACGTCCCGTGTGGTCTTCGACGTGCCGGACAAATTCAGCGCCTACAACCAGTACACCGACACCCCGGCGGGGACCTACTGGTGCACGGCCCGGACGGAGCGCTCCGCCAATGGCGAGTTCTCGCTCTCAGTGGGTGTCCCGTATGCGCAGGTCAAGTGGTTCCGTGGCCGCGACACCACGGAGCGGTCAAAATCGACCTGCCCGGACGAAAGCTGCTGCCGGCGCCCGCCGGCGGCCCTGACCTCGGAGTGGGCCGGCAACGCCTGGCCCTCGGCCCGGGCGCATTCGCACCTGCTCGCCGCCATGCCGCCCGGTGCCTTCCCCGGCGTGGACGAGACCGAGGTCTACTCGTTCCTGCAGGCGCATTCGGGTAGCTGACGCTCCCCTTCCCCCGGGCTGGCTGACAGTTGGGGGACTATATTGGCCCTGTCAGCTCATCGATCAACCTCGCGGGAGCGTGAACCCATGGCCAAGGAACTAGCCACCCAGCTTGTCGAACAACTTCAGGCTGCCGGCGTGCAGCGGATTTACGGGATTGTGGGCGACAGCCTCAACCCGATCGTTGACGCCGTCCGGAAGACCAGCGGCGCCGCGAAGGGCGGCATCGACTGGATCCACGTCCGGCACGAGGAGGCCGCGGCCTTCGCTGCCGCGGCGGAAGCCCAGTTGACCGGCAAGCTCGCGGTCTGCGCCGGTTCCTGCGGACCCGGGAACTTGCACCTGATCAACGGCCTGTACGATGCCAACCGCTCCGGCGCCCCGGTGCTGGCCATCGCCTCGCACATCCCGAGCAAGCAGATCGGCAGCAGCTTCTTCCAGGAAACCCACCCCGATCGGCTGTTCAACGAATGCTCGGTGTATTCCGAACTCGTCAGCACGGCCGAACAAGCGCCCCGCGTCATGCACAGCGCCATCCAGCACGCCGTCGCGCTTCGGGGCGTCGCCGTCGTCACCCTGCCCGGTGACATTGCCGGGCTGGAGGCGACCGCCGAAACGCCGGCTCCGGCAGCTTTCCGTCCGGCCTCGCTGGTGCCGGACCCCGCCAGCGTGAGGGAGCTGGCGGACGCCATCAACGACGCCGGAAAGGTAGCCATCTTCGCCGGTGCCGGCGTCGACGGCGCGCACGACGAGGTGATCGCCCTGGCCGAGCTGCTCGCCGCGCCGATCGGGCACTCGCTCCGCGGCAAGGACTTCATGCAGTACGACAACCCCTACGACATCGGCATGACCGGGCTGCTTGGCTACGGCGCCGCGGCCGAGGGGATCGAGGACGCGGACCTGCTGATCCTGCTGGGCACGGACTTCCCCTACGACCAGTTTCTCCCAGATACCCGCACGGCGCAGGTGGACCGGGCGGCGCACAAGCTGGGCCGGCGGACGAATGTGGACATCGCCGTCCATGGCGACGTACTGCCGACGCTCGCCGCCGTCATGCCCCAGCTGAAGCCGAAGAAGAGCCGCCGCTTCCTCGATGCGATGCTCAAGAAGCACGACAGGCTCATGAACAAGGCTGTCGGGGCGTACACCAGCAAGGTCGAGAAGACCGTGCCGATCCACCCCGAGTACGCGGCATCCCTGCTGGACCAGGTGGCGGCGGAGGACGCGGTCTTCACCGCGGACACGGGCATGTGCAACGTCTGGACCGCGCGGTACATCAACCCGCTGGGCACCCGGCGGCTGATCGGTTCGTACCTGCACGGCTCCATGGCCAACGCGCTGCCGCACGCCATCGGCGCCCAGCTCGCCTACCCGGGGCGTCAGGTGGTCTCGGTCTCCGGCGATGGCGGCCTGTCGATGCTGCTGGGGGAGCTGATCACGGTTGCCGCGCACCGGCTTCCGGTGAACGTGGTGGTGTTCAACAACTCCACCCTGGGCATGGTCAAGCTGGAAATGCTGGTGGACGGGCTCCCTGATTTCGGCGTGGACGTTCCGGACGCCAACTATGCCGCCGTGGCCCGGGCCCTGGGCTTCCACGCGGTCCGGGTCACGGACCCGTCCCGCATCGAGGCCGCCTACCGGGAAGCCTTCGCGCACCCGGGCCCCTCGCTGGTGGAGCTGATCACGGATCCTCAGGCACTCTCTTTGCCGCCGAAAATCAAGGGCGCGCAGGTGCTGGGCTTCGCCACGGCAATGTCCAAAGTCGTCCTCAACCGGGGAGCCGGCGAGGCCGTCAGCATGGCACGGAGCAATCTACGCAACATCCCCCGGCGCTGACGGCCGGGCGGCGCTGCCCTCCGTCCGGCCCGCCCCGTTTCGACGGTTCCCTGCAGGTTCGACGGCGGGATACGTCGAGTGGGCAGGGAACCGTCGAATCGGCCGGGGTGCTGGCATTGACGGCCTGCTCGGCGTCGAACTCGTTTCGGCGGACAGGTCTGCCTACGCGGCTGAGCTGGCTCAGCTCCGGTCGTCGGCGGGAAGCTGGGCGCCGCGCTCCTGCCAGACGGCGGGGACGCCGGAAACGGAAACGTGGTTGCGTCCCAGGGGCAGCCTGCTGATTGCCCTGGCCCTCAATTCAGCGCCGCCTCACAATCCGACAGGCCGGACAGTCCGTCAACGTCACCGTGGCCGAAAAGGGCACGGTTGCCGCAGCGGTGACCCAGATTAACGCGGAGGCCGTGAGCGGTGAGGCCCCGAGCAACGTGATCCGCTTCGACCGGCCGTTCCAGTACGAGATCATCCACATCGAGACCGGGCTGCCTCTTTTCATGGGCAGGGTGTCCGACCCCCGTCCGTCCTGACCTGAGCCGGCCCGCGGCCCGGTCTGCCCCCGTTTCGACGGTTCCGTGCGGGTTCGACGACGGGATGCGTCGTGTGCGCAGGGAACCGTCGAAACGGCCGGGGTTAGCGCGGTCCGCCCTGCCAAAGCGCGTCGAAGGGTGCTCCCGAGGCCACCCGGTTGCGGATTCCCGCCGTGACAAACACCTTCGCCGTCCGGGCCGCCTCCAGCGGCGTCGCGCCCTTGGCCAGCTCCGCCGTCACCGCGGCGGCTAGCGAGCAGCCCGCGCCGGAGACCGAAACCTCGCCCACCTTCGGGGCGGACAGAACTTCCAGCGTCTCGCCGTCGTAGTAGACGTCGACGGCGTCGGGCCCGGCCAGGCGCACGCCGCCCTTGGCCAGCACCGCCGCGCCGCTGAGCTCGTGGATGCGGATGGCGGCGGCCTTGAGAGACTCCAGATCGGTGATCGGGAGGCCGGAGAGTGACTCGGCCTCGAAATGGTTCGGGGTGACGAAGGTCGCCAGCGGCAGGATCTGCGCCTTGAGCGCCTGGTCAGTGTCCAGGGCGTGGCCCGGCTCCTGGCCCTTGCAGATCAGCACCGGATCCAGCACAACGTTGGCAAACCCGGAGCTGGCCAGTGCCGATGCCACGGTGGAGATCGTCGCCGGGCTGCCCAGCATGCCGATCTTCACGGTCTCCAGCACGGACGGTGCGCCGGACGCGGAACCGTAGGCCGCCGTCGTCGCCTCCAGCTGGTCCGCGATGACCTGCTGATCGATAGGGACAAAGCGGTGGTTCCAGTTGTTCTTGGGGTCGAAGGAGACGATGCACGTCAGGTTCGCGATGCCGAAGACGCCCAGTTCCTGGAAAGTTTTCAGATCTGCCTGTGCGCCGGCGCCGCCGGTCGCCTCGGAACCCGCGATGGTCAGGGCGACGGCGGGAGTGGTGCCGGCAGGCGAGTCGGTACCAGCCAGGGCAGCGGAGCCAGACGCGATGGAAGTCATGACTCCATCCTGCCACCTTCCGGAAACCGTCCGCATTGTGCTTATGACCAATATGACCAAAACCGGACTGTGCCGGATCGCCGCGAATAGGGTGGCGGACGGTGTTGCTTTCTTGCGGCGCCGGATCCAGGAAGGTTCATTGATGAGCACCCAACTGTCCGAATCGGCGCAGACGCGCAGGGCTGTGAAAAATATCCTCAAAGGCTCCGCCGGCAACCTTGTGGAGTGGTATGACCTCTACGTTTATACGGTCTTCGCGGCATATTTCCAGTCACACTTCTTCAACTCCAAGGATGAGCTCCAGGCCGGCCTCGAGGCGATGGCCGTCTTCTCGACGTCGTTCCTGATGCGCCCGGTGGGCGCCTGGTTCTTCGGCCGCTACGCCGACCGCAAGGGACGCAAAGCCGCGCTGACCCTGAGCGTGACGATGATGTCCGCCGGTTCCTTTGCCATCGCCATTCTGCCAACGACGCAGCAGATCGGCGTCTGGGCGCTTATCCTGCTGATCGTTGTGCGGCTGATCCAAGGCTTCTCCGTGGGCGGCGAATACGGCACCAGCGCCACCTACATGTCCGAGGCTGCCACCTCCCGGCGCCGCGGTTTCTTCTCCAGCTTCCAGTACGTCACGCTGATCGGCGGCCAGATGCTGGCCCTGCTGGTCCTCGTCATCCTGCAGAACACCATGGACAAGTCGGCCCTCACCGAATGGGGCTGGCGCATCCCGTTCGCGATCGGCGGCGTGGCCGCGCTTGTGGTCCTGTGGCTGCGGCGTTCGATGGAAGAGACCGTCTCGGCCGAGCAGGTCGAGGCCGCCACGGTCCCCGCTGCTGCAGGGGTTGCCCAGCCGGGCACCATGAAGCTGCTGTTCACCAGGCACTTCAAGGCCCTGATGATCTGCATCGGCGTGACCCTTGGCGGCACGGTTGCTTTCTACACGTACACCAACTTCATCCTGAAGTTCATGAACGATACGTCCGGCATCGCCAAGACCGAGACCTCCGTAATCAACTTCTGGGCTCTCTTCATCTTCATGCTGCTCCAGCCGGTCTACGGCATCATCTCGGACAAGGTGGGCCGTAAGCCGCTGCTGCTCTGGTTCGGCATCACCGGCGTTCTATTCACCTGGCCGCTGCTCTCCACCCTGTCCAATACCCAGGACCCGTTCACCGCATTCCTCCTCATGATGGGCGGACTGCTGATCGTGGGCGGCTACACCTCGATCAACGCCCTCGTGAAAGCCGAACTCTTCCCAGCCTCCATCCGTGCGCTCGGCGTTGGGCTGGGCTACGCGATCGCCAACTCGCTTTTCGGCGGCACGGTTCCGCTGATCGGCGCCGCGCTCCAGAAGGCCGGTCAGGTGGATCTGTTCTTCACCTATGTCACCGTGGCCATCGGCCTCTCGCTGCTGGTCTACATCTTCGCCCTGAAGAACAAGTTGCCCACGCACCTGGACCACGAACAGGGCCATGCCTGGGCGCCTCCAACTGTGGACGGGGACATGACCGCGGACGGCACCGGTGCCACCATCGGCGCAGGCGGCGGACGCAGGGACGACGACAAGGACCTCGTCGACGCCTCGCGCCACTAGCGTTCCAGCGCGGTAGGCCCGCCATTTCGACGGTTCCCTGCAGGGTAGGCCCGCCATTTCGACGGTTCCCTGCAGGGTAGGCCCGCCATTTCGACGGTTCCCTGCGGGGTAGACGCTGCGCAGCGTCGAATCAGCACGGAACCGTCGAAATGGCGGTAAGCGGCCGAGGGCACCGAAATCGGCGACGTGCAGCCATTGGTTGCGGACCGGCCGCAGCAGCAGGCCGAGCGGCATGCCCAGTCCCCAACCGATAAACATGGCCGGAGCCAGGCCTAAGGAGAGGGCAACGGCGGTAAAAAAAGACTCTGTCTATTCCAGCACCCAGGAACAAGGCAATGCCGCCGAACAGCAGGCTGAACGTCAGGTGGGCCACCAGGATGCCGATCCACACAGCGCTGGTACCCATCACCACGCGGTTGGGCCGGTAACCGGTCTTCTCCACGCTCTTGGTGTGCAACAATTTTTCCCCCCGAGCCGGTGGTGTGCTCCGCCTGTGCCCGGCCGGCGGCGCCGGGCTTCCGCCCGCCGGGTGAGAGAATGGAAGGCGGTCCCAACATCCAACTCTCCGGGGCCGTCCAGTGCTAATACAGCCAGCTTCCTGCGTCGTCCTGCACGAGGACCGGGCATCAGGCGAACCACTACGAATGGAATACCCATGACTTCCGCCAAAACTTTCCCGGCCGGGGCGCCGCCGAAGTTTGCCTCGATCGGTTCCCCTTACTTCGGCATCATGCTGTCCTTCATGGCAGTGGTGCTGATCCTATCCAACATCGGGGCGTCCAAGGGCGTCGCGATCGGCCCGATCATCACCGACGGCGGCTTCTTCCTCTTCCCGCTGGCCTACATCGTGGGCGACGTTATCAGCGAGGTTTACGGGTTCAAGATGGCGCGCAAAGCCATTGTCACGGCGTTCGCGCTGTCCGTCTTTGCTTCCCTCTGCTACTGGATCATCATCGCCCTGCCCGGTTTTGGCGACGAGTTCGGGGCCTCCAAGCAGGCCTCCCTGGAGGGTGCGCTGGGGCCGGTTCCGCAGATCGTCCTGGCCTCGCTGCTGGCGTTCCTGGCCGGCCAGACCATCAACGCCTGGATTCTGGTGAAGATGAAAGCGCGCACGGGAGAGAAGTCGCTTTGGGCGCGCATCATGGGATCCTCCGTGGCCGGCGAGTTCGTTGACACTTTGATCTTTTGCAGCATCGCCGCGCCCGTGATCGGCATTGCCGACGCCGGCACGTTTGTGAACTACGTGCTCGTGGGCTTCGTCTATAAGACCCTGGTGGAGTTCCTCTTCGTCCCCGTGACCGCAGCCTCGATCGGCTGGATCAAGAAGCGCGAACCGAGTTACGGCGCGTAGACCTGCTTGGTCCGCAGCCGTTTAGACGGTCCGGTGCCCACTCGACGCTACGAATCGTCTAGCCGGCACGGGACCGTCGAAGTGGCGCGTTGTCAGCCGCCGCGCCGCGGTGCAAGGCCCGCAGCACCCGGTACTTGAACTCCACCTCGTTGAACAGGTCCTTCCACTCGATCCGGAGGAACGTCCAGCCCTGTTCCATTAGGGCCTTCTCACGGCGCCGCTCGCCGAACAAGACCTCGCCCGTGGGCTGGTAGTCGAAGTACTTGGTCTTGCCGTCGAACTCCAGTCCCACCTTTCGCTTCGGCCAGGCGAAGTCCAACCGGTGCTCCCCGAGGGGAGTCCGGACCACGTATTGCAGTTTGGGCGATTCGATCTTGAGCCTGTGCAGCAGTTCCCGTGTCAGGCTCTCCCCGGCCGATTCGGAACGGGGGTCGGCCAGTTCGAGGGCGCTGCGCAGCGCGATCACTCCGTTGCGGCCCGCGAGGTCGGAGCAGTGGTCCCGGATGAGGCCCAGATCCGCGCCCATCCGGGCGGCGTGATCCATGAGGATGACGGACTGGGGCACGGTAAACATCAGGCAGCAATCCACGACTGTGCGTTCCAGTGAGGTGCACGGAAGCCCGTCCACGAAGCACACCTCGCGGCTGCTCAAAGACCGGGTGTGGGCCACAACGTCACGCCCGTGCGAGATCCCGGAAGGGCAGCCTTCCTGGGTCAGGTGCACCCGGTCATCGACTTTCCAGAGCTGGAGGCCATGCAGGGTGGCACCCGAGACATGGCTGTAGGCAAAGCCTCCCGCCGACGTCGTGAGCGTTCCGAGCGAATGGGCGGAGATCAGCTGCCGACGGCGGGCGGCAGCGTTCAAGCCCCGCCACCACTCGCCGCGGCCGTAGCAGCCGCGGCGCAGCCTGACCAGCGCTGCGCCGTGCACCAATCCTGCAATAGCCCGGGAGTTGAGCCCGGACGCCAGGAGCTGATCCGTGCGCCAGAGATCCGCGGACACGGGGAGTTCAGGAGTCATAGCACCAGCTTCAACCGCTCAGCCGTCGCCGCCCAGAGTCCCAGGCGGGTATGTGGACAACGCCGATTAGACGGTTCCGTGCCGGCTAGACGCTACAAGACGTCGAGTGCGCAGGGAACCGTCGAAACGGCGGGGCGGGCAGCGACGGCGGGCGCCTAGGAGTAGTACTGCGCCAGGGTCTCGGCCTTGAACTCGAAGAAGTTGCCGGCCTCAATGGCCAGCCGGGCGTCGTCGACCATCTTCACGACGAAGCGTTCGTTGTGGATCGAGATCAGCGTGGCCGAGACCATCTCCTTGGCCTTGAACAGGTGGTGGATGTAGGCCCGGGAGTAGTTCAGGCAGGCGTAGCAGTCGCAGCCGTCCTGCAGCGGGCCGAAGTCGCGCTTGTACCTGGCGCCGGAGAGGTTGTACCGGCCGGTGGGGTGGTAGAACGCGGAGTTGCGGGCCACCCGGGTGGGGGAGACGCAGTCGAAGGTGTCCGCGCCGTTCTCGATCGCGGTGAAGATATCGTCCGGTTCGGAGATGCCCAGGAGATGCCGCGGCTTGTCCTCCGGCAGTTCCTCGTTGCACCAGCGCACGATCGTGCCCAGGTTCTCCTTCTCCAGCGCCCCGCCGATACCGAAGCCGTCGAAGTTCAGGGCGCCAAGATCCCGGCAGGCCTTGCGGCGCAGGTCCTCGTACTGGGCGCCCTGGATGACGCCGAACAGCGCCTGGTACGGTTTGCCCGCACGTTCGCCGGTGAGCCGGATGTGCTCGGTGACGCAGCGTTCGGCCCAGCGCCGCGTGCGTTCCAGCGACTCCTCCTGGTAGCCGCGGGAGTTCTGCAGCGTGGTCAGCTCGTCGAAGGCGAACATGATGTCCGCGCCGATCCGGTGCTGGACGTTCATGGAGATCTCGGGGCTGAAGCGGTGCCGGTCGCCGTTGAGGTGGCTCTTGAACCACACGCCGTCCTCGTCCACATGGGCCAGCCGCTCCTTGCCCGGGGCCACCGCGTCATCGGGCCCCGAACGGTCCACCGACTTCATGTCGATGACCTTCTTGAATCCCGAGCCCAGGCTCATCACCTGGAACCCGCCGGAGTCCGTGAAAGTGGGCCCCGGCCAGTTCATGAAGGCGCCCAGCCCGCCGGCCTCGTCCAGGATGTCCGCGCCCGGCTGCAGGTACAGGTGGTAGGCGTTGGCCAGTACGGCCTGCGCGCCCAGCTCGGCAACGGATTCCGGCAGTACGGACTTGACTGTGGCCTTGGTGCCGACGGCGATGAACGCGGGCGTCCGGATCTCGCCGTGCGGGGTGGTGATGGTGCCGGTGCGGCCCAGGAACTCCCCGCCGTTTTCAGCCAGCTGAGCGGCCGACGGCGGGCACGTTTCGCTCAGGCGTTTGCCCACGCGGAAGGAGAATTCGGACTGCCGGGCCGGCTGGAGCGGCGGCACGGGTGACTCAAGATTCGCTGGCACCGTTCAAGTGTGCCAGCTAACGGACCGCTTCCCTTAGTGCAGCGGATCCGATGTGGGGTAGTTCTCAGTCCGCCACTTGTCCCAGTAACTGCGGACGGCCTCCAGCCGGTGAGCCCCGAGATCGAACGTCGAGACGATGACGAGGGAGCCGCCGTCGGGCCGGACATCCGGGATGGCCGGCTGATCCGCCACGATGACGAGGCCCTCGCCGTGCTCCGCGTAGTGGTGGACAGTGAGCCCCACCTGGTGGTTGCTGCGGAACCACACCTTGCCGGCGGCCTCCTCGCCGGTGGCCAGGGTAAGCGCGTAGGGCTCGCCGGGGGCAGGGACATCGCCGAGCCCCAGCTTCTCGATGGCGGATCCGCCGGTCCCGGGCACGGCGAAGAAGAACGTCCGGCGGTTGCCGTGCGGATGCCGTTCAAGGGCGAAGCGGAGCTGCTGGAGGAAGGTCAGCCAGCCCTGGGTGATGTCCTCGTCCCAGGCGGCCCACTCGGAATTGTGGTCCACCGCGGCCCGGGTGACGCTGACTTCAGTGCCGGTGGGCACCGGTTTCAGGGTGAAGACGTCACCGCCGTCGACCACGAGGGACGTATGGTCCGCGCCTTCGACGACGTTGGGGCTGAAATAGATCTCATTGATCTCCGCGGCCTGGTCGTCGGCTTCCCAGCCGTGCCACTGTGCCACTTTGGCGGGTTCGCGCAGCATGGTCCAAACCTGCTGCGCGTCGGAGTTGATCACAACGCTCAGATTGTTCGTCATGGGGTGAATCTACAACGCCCGGCCGCGACGGGGTAGGGCCAAACGCCTGTCAGGAACGGACGGACTCGAGTTCGTTGCCGATCCGGCGTTCCAGCTCGGACGCTCCGATGGTTTCCGAGCCGCCATGGGCGCGCAGGAACAGCAGCGATTCGAGCCGCAGCAGCCGCCATTCGCGTTCCGCATCCGGATTCGAGTTGTCGATCGAGCGGAAGATTTCCTTGTCATACAGGTTCGGTTCGTTGAGCGAACGCTGGCGGATTTTGGCATTGATCCGGGCCTTGAACGGGTCGGCTTCCATCGCGTCGGGCGCGCGGAGGAATCTTTCGTAGGCTGCGGCCCGCTGCTCCTGACCCAGCCGGCGGCAGATATAGCTGGACAGGGCCAGGGACGCCTCAACCGATGCCCAGCGCCCGCGGTTCCCGTCAAAGGGCAGGACGTTAAGCAGGTCCGCGACGGCGAGGGCGCTCTCGGCGTCCTTGAGGATAATGAACAACTCGTGGGCGAGGTCGCTGAGATCCTTGAGGCAGCTGCCGGACTTGGTGTTGATGCCCTTGGCCAGCCGCTCGCTCAGCAGCTGCACGCCAATCGATTCCGGGTGCGCCTCGGCCACGGCTTCCACCACGGATTCGGGGGTGCCCTCAAGGGCAGGGATGAGTGCCAGATCCTCCTCGCTGGGGCCGCTCACCACCGGCGGCGCGGGCGGAAGCGGAGGGACGACGACGGCGGCAGGCGCCGTGGCGCCGCCGGCCTCGCTGCCATCCCGTTGGCTGCCGTCTCCCTGGGGGAGGTGCTCGCCGGCCGGCGGCGGCGAGCCGACACCGGCGAAGGTGTCAGGAGCGGTGTCCGGAGCAGCGCCCGGGGCCGTTTCCACGGCGCGGGGGTCCGGGTCCGTCTCAGCCGCGGCGATCCGCACCATGGAGCCGGCCGCGATGCGCAGCACGCCGCCGCCGGTGAGGGTCGCCAGCACCATGGCCGGGGTGCCGAAATCGTCGGCTTCGACGTCGATGCGCTGGATCTCAGCCGAGCGGTCGCCGTCGGGCAGGAGTAATCGGTCGCCGCCCTGCAGAGCTCCAGCCTGCTGCTCGCTGTAGTTCCGGGAGGCTGGGGGGTGGGGCATCTGGAGTCCTTCGGTTCTCTTGCGGTCCGCACACCAGTCTACAAAGGCGGGCGCGTGAAGTCGGGGACGCAGGGGAAGCATGGAGCGTTCCGGTTCCCGATCCGGCTGGTTGGGCGGCGCTCAGTTCCCGACGCCGGCGAAGGCCAGTGCCTGGCGGATGAGGGCCCCGCGGCCGCCGCTGAATTCCAGCTGGACGTCCGAGCTCATGACTTCCTGCGGGGTCATCCAGGTCAGTTCCAGGGCGTCCTGCCGGGGCGAGCATTCGCCGGTGACCGGGATGACGTAGGCAAGCGCCACGGCGTGCTGGCGGTCATCGGTGAAACCGGTGTGGGACGGGGACGGGAAATACTCGGCCACCGTGAACGGCACCGGACTGATGGGCAGCTGCGGGAACGCCAGCGGGCCGAGGTCTTTCTCCAGATGGCGCAGCAGGGCAGCGCGGATGGTCTCGCGGTAGAGCACCCGGCCGGAGACCAGGGACCGGACCATGGCGCCGTCCTCATCGGCCTGCAGCAGGGTGCCGACCTCGTTCACAAACCCGAGCGGATCCAGCCGGACCGGCACGGCCTCGACATAGACCATGGGCAGCCGGCCGCGTGCCTCGAACAAGTCGTCGTCGGAGAGCCAGCCGGGATTCGGGTCAGGAGTGCGAACGTTCATGGTTAAGTTCTACCCCATCCCCGACCGAACCCGGCGCCCTCCGTGGGATGTCAGCTCAAAGCGGATGCCATAGTGCCGAGACCCCAGGCGTGTCAGGAACCGAGCGGAGCCGGCTGCGAAATCCAGAGGGTGGGCGGCACGTGTGAACCCGGAGCGGCGCTGCCGGCGGCAGCGTCCGGGTTGGCCACATGCAGCGAATGTCCGTACGCCGCTTCCGTCATGCTGACCTGGTGCCCCGCGGAGGTGAGCCGGTCCCGCAAGGCGCCCAGGTCGCCGTCGTACTCGAAACCCAGGCCGGCCCGCGCCGGGCCGGAACCGGTGCGCACCATCAGCACGCCGCCATTCTTGGCGGTGAAGTCAGCCGTCTCATCGTTGTCCTTCGACGACGGCGAGCGCCGGATCGGCGTCCCCGCCCCTGGCGCCGTGGGCTGCACGATCGGCCAGGAAGCTGAAGCCGTCCCTGCCGGTGACGCGGCACGAATCGCCGTGATCCGCGTCGATGAGCTCGGCCGGGGCGTTCCCCGATTCCGCCCCCGAGAGATTGGTGCGGCGGGCGAATTCCTCCAGATCGCCCACCTCCACCCCGAAGTACGTGGTGCCGTCGTCCGCGGCACCGGCCGGGGCATGGTGGAGCGCCAGCCGGCCCGAGCCGGCGTCGAACTCCAGCCAGCCGCCGTCATCGTCGAGGGTCTTTATCAGGCCCAGGGCGGCGAGGAGCCGCTCCCACTGGTCCAGACGGGAGGTGTAGTGGATCGGGCGGACACGCAGCATCGCAACTCCCTGGCTGAAACGGGTTGGGGTTCTTAAAGATATGGTGCCATCACGGCGCCGAATCCGGTCACGGCGGGAGAAGATGAAGCATGGCTGCTGACCTCGAGGAACTGCTGGTGAAGGACGCTGCCGAGTGGCGCGCATGGCTTGAGGCGCACCACGCGGACAGCCCCGGTGTCTGGCTCGTGCTGCACAAGAAGGGTGGCGCGGTGACCGAACTGGACTACGAGACCGCCGTGCAGGAGGCGCTCTGCTTCGGCTGGATTGATGGCCAGGCCCGGCGCCGGGACGAGGGAAGCTCCTTCCAGCGCGTGACCCGCCGGGGCCCCAGGAGCGTATGGTCGGTGCGGAACGTGGACCGGATCGGACGCCTCGCAGCCGCGGGCAAGATGGCGCCGGCGGGCAGTTCCGCCGTCGACGCAGCCAAGGCCGACGGGCGGTGGGAAGCTGCCTATGCCGGGCCGGCGACGGCGGTGGTCCCGGCGGATCTCGCCGCTGCGATCGCGGCCGAACCGCGGGCCCGGGCGATGTTCGAGGTCCTGACTTCGGTGAACCGGTACGCCCTGATCTACCGGACCAACGGGGTCAAGCAGGCCTCCACCAGGGAGAAGAAAATCGCCGGATTTGTGGCCATGCTGGCCCGCTACGAAACCCCGTACCCGCAGACCAGGCGGCCGCCGTCCCCCTGAGCCCTGACCTTTCAGTCCTGCGGCAGGTCCTCCATCGGGAAGGCGACAGCCTCGCCCACCACGCGCAGGCACAGCTCGGTGCCGGGGCGGGCGATGGAGGCATTCCAATGCCGGATCGTGATGATTTCGCCGCCGCCGGGGTAGCGATGGTCGGTCACGGCTCCCCCGGCAAGGACCGGCGGCACGGCGAGTTTGAGCCGGACGGTGGTTTCCGGTCCGAAGTAGTCGGTGTCCACCACCACGCCGCGGATGGGGCCGTCCTCGGCGATGCGGATCTGCTCGGGGCGCAGCATGAGCTGGACCCGGCCCTGCGCCGGAGGCCGGCGCACGGGGATTCCGCCGAGCGAACAGGTGGCGAGGGAGCCTTCCATCCACGCGTCGAGGATGACGGCGTCGCCCAGGAATTCCGCGGTGGCGCGGTCCGCCGGGCGGGTGTAGACAATAAACGGGTTGCCGATCTGCGCCAGCCTGCCGCCGCGCATCACCGCCACCTGGTCCGCGAAGGACAACGCCTCGCCCTGGTCGTGGGTGACCAGGATAGTGGTCACGCCGGCGTCCTTGAGTACCTTGCCGACGGTGCGCCGGGTAGCTACCCGCAGGCCCGCATCCAGGGCCGAGAACGGTTCATCCAGCAGGATGAGCTCCGGCTCACGGGCCAGGGCGCGGGCCAGGGCGACGCGCTGCTGCTGCCCGCCGGAGAGCTGGTGCGGGCGTCGTTTGGCCATGGCCGGGTCCAGCGAGACCATCTCCAGCAGCTCGCCCACCCGGACCTTGACGGCGCGGTGTCCGCCGGCGAGCTTGCCGGAGTCGAGCCCGAAGGAAATGTTTTCCCCGACGCTCAGGTGCGGGAACAGGGCGCCGTCCTGCGCCACATAGCCGACGTGGCGCTTGTGGGCCGGCACCCAGACGCCGTCGCCGGCCACCTTGCTGCCATTGAGTGAGATGCTGCCGGTGCCGGGGTGCTCAAAGCCGGCAATCAGTCGCAGCAGCGTCGTCTTGCCGGATCCGGAAGGGCCCACGATCGCCGTCGTCCCGCCCCTGGCCACCGAAAGGTTGACGCCCTTGAGGACGGCCTGGGGGCCGAAGTCCTTGGTGACCGCGTCGATCTGGAGGTGGTTGTTGGTGCTGGTGGCAACCGAGGCCGCGATCCGCGGTTCCGGAAGCCGGGATGGGCTGTAGTCGGTCACTGTCCCGCCGCTTTCTTGGACTGCTGGAAGAGGAGATAGGTCATCGGCGCCGAGATCAGGATCATCAGCAGCGCATAGGGGGCGGCGCCCGCGTAATCGATTTCGCTGCTCTTGCTCCAGAACTCGGTGGCGAGCGTGCGTGTTCCGTTGGGCGAGAGCAGCAGAGTAGCGGTGAGCTCGTTGACGATCGCGAGGAACACCAGCGCGGCTCCGCCGGCGGCGGCCGGCGCCGTCAGGCGCAGCGTGACGCGGAGGAAGGACAGAAGCGGAGGTTTGCCGAGCGACTGTGCAGCCTCATCGAGTTCCTTGGGCGCCTGGGCCAGGCCGGAACGGATGTTGACCAGGGCGCGCGGCAGGAACAGCAGCACATAGGCGGCAACCAGGACCGCCGACGTCTGATAGAGCCCCGGCGCCACGCGGATGCTGACCGTCACGAAGGCCAGGCCCACCACAATCCCGGGCATGGAGCTCGTGACGTAGTTGGAGAGTTCCAAGGCCTTGCTGAACCAGCTGGGGTGCCGCACGGCCAGATAAGCCATCGGGAACGCCACGACAGTGGTGGCGAGGGCGCCGGAGAGGCCGTAGGCGAGGGTCTGCAGCAGCGCCGGAAGAAACTCGTCCGCGGACCAGATACCCGGGCCGCCGGCGAAGATCCAGCGCAGCACGAACGTCAGCGGCAGGCCGAAAGCCAGGGCCGTCAGGGCGATCAGGGACAGCTGCGCGGGGACCCGGTAGGCGTGCAGCGGCAGTCGCAGGGCGCGGGCCTGGGCGCCGGAGCCCACCCTCGCATAACGGGCACTGCCACGGCCGCGGACTTCCAGCAGCAGCAGGATGAGGCAGAAGAAGACGAGCACACTGGCCAGCATGTTCCCGGCGGTGCCGTTGAAGGTGGACTGGTACTGCACCATGATCGCGGTGGTGAAGGTGTCGAAGCGGATCATCGCGAAGGCGCCATACTCGGCCAGAAGGTGGAGGGCCACCAGCAGCGCGCCTCCCGTCATCGCGATCCGGAGCTGCGGCAACACCACGCGGAAAAAGGCCCGCCAGGCGCCAAGGCCCAGGGACGCGGCAGACTGCTCGATCGCCGGATCCAGCCGGCTGAGCGTCGCGGCGGCGGGGATGTACACGAGCGGGAAGTAGGAGAGCGTGGCGATCAGGACGCCGGACCAGAGCCCGCCGAGCGAGGGCACCGCGGAGACCCAGGCGTAGCTGTTGACGAACGCGGGGATCGCCAGCGGGGCGGCGAGCAGTACGGCCCACCACTTGTGTCCCTTGAGATTGGTGCGTTCCACCAGCCAGGCGCCGCCCACGCCCAGGACCAGGCACAGCGGCACGGTGATCACCATCAGCAGCACCGTGTTCAGCAGGAGCTCGCCCACCCGCTCCCGGAAGATCAGGGCGACGGCGGTATCCCAGCCGGTGGCTGTCGTCATGACGATGACGTAGCCAAGGGGGATCAGCGAGAACAGGGCGATCAGGACCGCAAGGACCGCTACAACAGAAACGCCGAAAGGCGGGCGGGGGCTCTTGCCCCGGCCCGCCGTCGTCGTGTCCCCGGACTTGCCGGGGGCCAGCGTGGTTCGCACTTCGCTTAGAGCAGTCCTGCCTTGGTCATCAGCTCGGTGACCTTTGCGGAGTTGAGCTTGGCCGGATCCACGGTGGGGGCCTGCAGCTCCTTCACCGGAACCAGTTTGTCATTGGCCGGAACGCTGGAGGCCACCGGGTACTCGAAGGAGGTGCCCTTCTGCAGGACTTCCTGGCCCTTCTTGCCGGTGATGTACTTCAGGAAAGCCTGTGCCGCGGCGGCGTTCTTAGCGGACTTCAGCACGCCACCGCCGGAGATGGACACAAACGCGCCCGGATCCTGGTTCTTGAAGTAGTACGGGGCGACGTTCTTGGAGTTCTCGCCGGTCTTGGCCTGATCGCCGTAGTAGTAGTAGTGGTAGATCAGGGCGGCGTCGACCTCTCCGGCGTTGACCGCCTTCATGGCCGTGCTGTTGCCTTTGTAGGCTTTGGAGTTTTCCTTCATGCCCTTGAGCCATTCCTCGGCTGCCGCTTCGCCCTTCAGCTCCAGCAGGGCGGAGACGATCGCCTGGAAGTCGGCGCCGGACGGCGAGGCCGCCCACTTGCCCTTCCACTCGGGCTTGGCCAGATCCAGCATGGACTTGGGCAGCTGGCCCTCGCTCAGCTTGGCCTTGTCGTACATCAGCACGGTGGAGCGGGCCGCAATGCCGGTCCACTTGTTCGTGGAGGGGCGGAACTCGGCGGGGACCTGGTCAACGGTGGCCTTGTCCACATCCGCGAAGAGGCCCGCGTTCTCCACCTGGGCCATGGCGGGGGAGTTTTCGGTGAGGAAGACGTCCGCCGGGGAGGCCTGGCCTTCCTGGACGATCTGGTTGGACATCTCCGTGTCCGAGCCCTGGCGGAGCGTGACTTTGACGCCGGTCTCGGCGGTGAACGCGTCCACCCATTCCTTGGTCAGGGACTCATGCTGGGCGTTGTACACGGTGATCCCGCCGGAGTCTTTTTCGCCTGCGGCGGCGCTGCTGCCGGGGGACGTGGACGTGCCCGAGCCACAGGCTGCAAGGCCGAGCGCGGCGGTGGCGGCGAGTGCGATGCCTGCCAGGGCGTTGTTGCGGATCTTCATGGGGCTACTTTCTGCAAGGAGAAGGTCAGGGAACCCTAGCCCCCGTGAGCGGGGAAGTTAGGGCATGCTCACTAAGCAAAACTGTAGGTTAGCCAAACCTAAGCCACCAAGTTGAAAGCCCATTAAGTGTTCAGGATCACATCAATTACGAAACTATTTCGTACCCTAATTGTCCGTGGACTCTTTTGCGTGCGGGGGCACCCCCGCCGCAGCGGGGCCGGCGTTTGCGGCGATCGACGCGGCCGCCTCCAGGATCATCCAGGCCTGAAGCTGGGTGGACAGTTCGACGCCGGCACCGGCCGGATAACTGCTCCGCGCCGGCACCTCGGGACGGTCGGAAAAGACCAAGCGGGCGCCCCTGCCTGCCAGCGGTTCACGCGCCTGGACGATGCGGCGCCCTTCCCAGAGGGCTTCGGCGGTGTCGTAGACCAACGTGGCGGCCGTGGTGCGGCTCACGGCAGGCAGCCGTTCGTCGATGGCGGCAAGCGCCAGGTAGCGCACCAGGATCCCGGTAAAAAGGCCCCCGTCGCCGGCACCCTCGCAGCGCAATACCGTGGCGGTGCGCCCGGCCAGCGGAGCCGGCAGGGTCAGGTTTCCAGCCACCGACAGGACCAAGGCGGAGGCGCGGTCCAGGTTTGCCGCGCCGCCGAGCTCCAGCAGCGCACCGAGGACCGGGCCCTGGTTGTAGGTGTAGATGGCACCCTCCAGCACCACGCCGCCCCCGGGGGCGATCCGGATTCCGTCCCGGTACAGCCCCTGTTCCGGGTCGAAAAGCCGGGCGTCGAGCCAGTCCAGCAGGGCCTGGGCCCTGGCGGTCTTGCCGGTCCGGGCGTAGTAGAGGGCCACCGGGGCCGTGGCGGGGGTGTTCTTGAAGTCCCGCTTCTTGCTCCAGAAAGTTCCGCCGCCCAGATCATCCGTGGAGGCCGAATCGAACTGCAGTGTCAGGCTTTTCAGGACTCCGGCGTTGCGGCGCCGACCGCCCGCCTTGCGGCTGTCTTCCGCGAGTTTCTCCAGCCGCAGGGTGGACAGGGCCAGCCAGGCCATGTCGTCGTAGTAGTTATTGATGACGGTGCGGAAATTGCGCAGCCGGATCCCGGTGACCAGCCGGGACGCGAGCTTGCCGGCGCTGGGCCGGTTCTCGCCGTCGAACCTGGATCCGGGACTGCCCTCGGTGCCAAGTTCGCGGCGGCCGGTGTCAACGAGGCAATCAACGTAGTGGGCCTGCCACCAGTAGTGCCACGGACGGGCCAGGTTCTTCATCCGGCCGGACGGCCGCACGATCGCCGCGATATGGGTCCCCGGCAGGAAAAACAGCCGTTGCCCGAACAGCCTGGTCACCAAGCGGGCCGCTTCGTCGGCACGGAACGACCAGTTGGGGGCGGCGGAGGTGTCTGCGGGGGTCATGGATCCAGCCTAGTGGCGGCGGTGCGTCCGGGCAGGGATCGTCGCGACGATGCAGGCGGCATTTTGCCGGCGGCATTTCGGGCCGTCGGGGCGCGGCGGGGTTCCGGTGTACCGGGCCGAAGGTGCGGATTGTTCGTATTCCAGTTAACATTCACTAACTGTTGTTCCCTGCAAGTCCGTGACGCTGCACACAGTGTCGCGGCGGGTTCCGGTTCCACATCGAGGAGGATGCATGGACATCAAAGGTACTGTTG
The DNA here is from genome assembly GCF_059383435.1 of Pseudarthrobacter sp. HLT1-7. Lineage (NCBI taxonomy): Bacteria > Bacillati > Actinomycetota > Actinomycetes > Micrococcales > Micrococcaceae > Pseudarthrobacter > Pseudarthrobacter sp. HLT1-7. The sequence continues at coordinate 324,030 of NZ_JBWZCH010000001.1, forward strand.
CGCTGATTACGGGCGGGGCCTCGGGGCTCGGGGCGGCGACGGCCCGGCGCCTGTTCGACGCCGGCGCCTCGGTGGTGCTGGTGGACCTGCCCGGCTCGGCCGGGGACGCCTTTGCCGCCGGGCTCAACGCCCGGGGCGATGCCCACGCGGACGCCGGTGATGCCGCGGTTGCCGGGAGTCCGACGGAGCCCGTCAACCGCGCGGTCTTTGTTCCCGCGGACGTCACCAGCGAAGACCAGGTGCAAGCCGCCGTCGACGCCGCCGTCGCGCTGGGTCCGCTGCGGATCGTGGTGAACTGCGCCGGGATCGCCACCCCGGGCAAGGTCCTGGGCCGCGAGGGAGTGCTGCCGCTGGCCACCTTCAGCCGCGTCATCCAGATCAACCTCGTGGGCACCTTTAACGTCATCCGGCTGGCCGCTGCAGCAATGGTGGACATCGAGCCGGCCAGCACCGAACTCGGCGGACCGGAACGCGGCGTCATCATCAACACTGCCTCCGTTGCCGCCTTCGACGGCCAGATCGGCCAGCCGGCCTATGCCGCCTCCAAGGGTGCCGTGGCGGCCATGACGCTGCCGATCGCCCGCGAACTGGCCCGCTCGCTGGTCCGCGTGGTCACCATCGCGCCGGGCATCTTCGAGACCCCCATGATGGCCGGACTGCCGCAGGAAGCCCAGGACTCGCTGGGACAGCAGGTGCCACATCCGTCCCGGCTGGGCCGCCCTGCCGAGTACGCGAACCTTGCCGCGCACATCGTGGAAAACGCCATGCTCAACGGCGAGACCATCCGCCTCGACGGCGCCATCCGGATGGGACCGAAGTGACACGGGCCGGGCTCGCCGTGGAATCCGCGTCCGCCCCGGCGTCGTCCGTGGACGGCCTGCCGGGCGCCGACTTCTTCGACTTCGAGTCGATGCTCAGCGCCGCCGAGCGGGTAAAAATGGCCGAGCTGCGGGAATTCCTGGCCCGCGAGGTGGCCCCGTTCGCCACCGATTGGTGGAACAAAGCCGAATTCCCCGCTTATATCCTGCCCAAGCTGGCGGCCCTCGAGCTCAGCGCACCGGCCCAGCGCGGCTACAGCAACTTGTTCGCCGGGCTGGTCATTGCCGAAATTACCCGGGTAGATACCTCGCTCGCGACATTCTTCCTGGTCCACCATGACCTCTTTGTGGAGTCGCTGTACGGCTTCGGCTCGGAGGAACAGAAGGCGCGGTTGCTCGACGACGCCGCCAGCCTCCGGACCACGGGCGCCTTTGCGCTCACCGAACCCGAGCACGGCTCCGACGTTGCCGGCGGCATGGAAACCAGGGCCCGGCGGGTTCGCGGGGGAGCGGCCGACGGCGGGGATACCTGGGTGCTCAACGGCGCCAAACGATGGATCGGCAACGGAACGTTCTGCGACTACATGCTGGTGTGGGCCCGCGACGAGGCCGACGGCGGCATCCGCGGCTTCATCGTGGACGCGACCCTGCCCGGCGTGACCCGGAGCAAAATCGAGAACAAGATCGCGCTGCGTACCGTGCAGAACGCGGACATCGTCTTCGAGGATGTCCTGGTTGCGGAGACGGACCGTTTCGCCGGGATCAGCAGTTTTGAGGACACCAACGAGCTGCTGCGCGGCTCACGGATCATGGTGGCCTGGCAGGCCGTGGGCCAGCAGCTGGCCGCGTTCGACGTCGCCCGGCAGTACGCCGTCGAACGCCAGCAGTTCGGCCGGCCGCTGGCAAAGTTCCAGCTGGTGCAGCAGCAGCTCGTGACCATGCTGGGCAACGCCGTTGCGAGCATGGGCATGATGGTCCGGATCGCGCAGCTGCAGGAGCAGGGCTCCGCGGACATGCCGCAGGTGGCGCTGGCGAAGTCCTATGTGAGCGCCCGGATGCGGGAAACGGTGGCGATGGGCCGGTCCCTGCTGGGCGGCAACGGGATCGTCACCGACTTTGCGATGGCCAAGATCTTCTCCGATGCCGAGGCGATCTACACCTACGAGGGCTCGTTCGAGATCAACACGTTGATCGTGGGCCGAGCGGTCACTGGAGTTTCCGCGATCGTGTAGGCGTGGTGGCCGAGCCACTAGTGGTCGAGCGCACGGAAGTCGAGCGGACGGAGACCCCGGATGTCGGAAGGCTCAATCACCGGGGAAAGGCTCCTTCTCACCGGCCTCAATCCGGTAGTCCAGGCTGTTGTTCTTCACCGGCATGGGGCAGGTGCCGTACGGCGTGAAGGCACTCGGGTAGTTGATGGCCCGGTTGAAGTCCAGGATCACGGTGCTGAGTCCCGAAGAATCGACCCGCGGCCGGGCGGTGGACACCTTGCGCCACTCGGCCGTGGCCTTTCCCGGCGCGGCCGCTGCATTGGTTTCATCGTGGAATGTGACGGTGAGGGCGCCCAACTTTTCCTCTTCGGCCTGCAGATGGAACTCGTGGTCTTTGCCCGGCAGCCGGAACACCAGCTCGCCCACGGAACGGTGGACGCCCTCGACCAAGGGGCTGGCGGTGCCGATGGGTACGTCCACGGGCTCCGGATAGGGATAAAAGCTGGCCTCCACCACGAGGTCCGGGCGGAAATCGAAGGTCGGCACGCCGTCGAACCCGGTAAATACCGGCGACTGCGCATCCCTGGTGCGGATGGCGTACTTATTCGCCCGCATCGCCAGTTCCACCACCACCTGCCGGCCGTCCTTCCCGCCGAACTGCACCCACATCAGCGACTCCTGGTTGGCGAGGGTCGCGCTGAGGGTGCCGTCCACCGCGGCGCCGGTCTCCACGAGCGTGAGCCCGTCGGCCGCCGCGGCGGTGAGGGACGCCGTCGTGCCGTCCGTGGACCACAGCCCGGGGACGGGTTCGACGGCGGTGGGCTCACTGTCCAGCCACTGGAACGAGGTCAGGGTCAGCCAGCCGTGGCCGGCCGCGAGGGCAGTGTCGCGGTTGTTCCGGAAGCGCTGCCAGCGGGCCAGCTGAGGGTCAGAGACGGGATGTGTGGTGTTCACGGGTTCCTTCCAAGCGGTGCACGGCGTTGGCTACAACCCTAGGCCCCGCCCCGACAGACCGCTACGTGGCCGGGGCGGGGAACGCGGTCAGTTCCAGATGGCGTCGGCGTACTCCGGGTGGTCCACGAACGGGTTCCGGTTGCCTTGCCACACCTCATAAATGCGCTGGTTGCGGCGCTGTTCGAAGGAGTCCGGCGGGTCCACCCGGTTCCATTCCAACAGCACACTCAGCTTTCCCATGTACGGCGCTGAGCCGTTGTTGACGAGGTTGTTCATTTCCAGATCGGCGAAGCCGTCGCCTCCCTCGTAGCGGACGGCCATGTACATGATCATCCTGGCCACATCGCCTTTGACAGCGTTGCGGGGCTCCCACGAATCGGCGTCGGTGTAGTTGCCCGGTGCCTCCGCGGACTGGGTGCCGCCGAGGTCAAAGTCCTTGTTGCCGCGCGCGGAGTTGACGGTGACGTCGGTGGGACGCAGGTGGTGGACGTCCGTCCCGGGGCCCGTGGCGGTGCCGAAGTCGCCGTGCGACTTCGCCCAGACGTGTTCCCGGTTCCAGTCATCCACGCCGCCGCCATTGGTGGTCTTCGACTGTGAGCGGCCCGTGTACAGCAGGACCACGTTGCTGCTGTTGGCCGGGTCCTGGTCTGTGTCCTTGAGGGCGTCCCAGACCTGGTCGTAGCTGAGGCGCCGCTGGCCGGAGATGATCTGGTGCAGGCTGGCCTCCAGTGCTGTCCCGGTTTTCCCTGCGGCCGGGCCGTAGTAATCGCCCGGGGTCGGTGCGGGCGTTGCTGTCGTGGTGGCTGTGGGCGCTGGAGACGGCGGCCCGGACAGGGCCATGCTGCCGGGACTTTTTAGCCCGGGGTGCGAGAAATAGGCCGTCAGCTGGCCGGTGACCTCGATCTTCCTGTCCAGGAGTGCAGGATTGCTTTGGAGGCCGAAGTTGGTGCGGTAGGCCGTGGTGACCTGGAGGTAGAGGATTTTTGCCGTGTTGGTCTCGGTGGCCGAGTCGGCAATCGCAATGGCCGTGTCCGCGGTGAAGCCACTGCGGATCACGGTGCCCGCCGCCGTCGGCTGGCCCACTACGAAGCCGGCCACCGCCGCCGTCGAGCCGTTCTGGGTTGCGATGGCTTGGGCAACGGTGAGCGGTGCGGCGGCCTGTGATCCCGGCGCCGACGCGGACTGCGCCACAAGAGAAGCGAAGAGCAGGCTGAGGACCAGCGCGACGGCGAGCAGCGGGTTGCGTCCGGCCGTTCCGGCTCTCGCTCTTCGCAGCCGGACGGGCGGGACTGGGGGAGGCGGGGCAGCGTTCATTGGGGCTCCTTGAGGCAGGCTGATCGCCGAGGGTGACGGCACGAGTGTCATTGACAGTATTTGTCAATGACATCTCAAGATATGTCAACAACATGCTCCACGGAAGCGCCGGCAAGGCGGGGCGCCGGAGATTCCCCGGCAATTCAGCGGGGGTTCGGACGCCGTTCAGCTGGCGGGTCCAGCCTGCCGGCGGCGGCCGCTGCGCGGGCTCTCCGGATGGGGCGCCCCTGAATGGGCTCTCCGCTTAGGGCTGCGATGCCGGGGAGCGGCCGGCAGCCGCCGCCACGAGCAGGGAAGCGGTGGTGCGGGCGGAGGTGGCAGCTTCGGGGTCGGCATCGAGGACGCCGCTGGCCAGGCCGCCGTCGAGCAGCAGGGTGAGGCTGCGGGCGAGCTGATCGGGATCCCGGGCGCCGGCCAGCGCCGCCAGCCCGCGGATCCAGGCCCGGATGTGCTGTTTGTGGGCCACGGTCCGTTCATGCACCCGGGTGCCCGGGGCGGATTCGGCGGCGGCGTTAATAAAGGCGCAGCCGCGGTAGCCGTCGCGCCGGCAGGCGCTTGCCAGGGCATCGAAGAGACCCACGAGCTGATCCGCGGGATCCGGCCCGGCCGCCTCGGCCGCGGCGTGGAGTTGCCCGGTCCAGACGCCGTCCACCGTGTCCAGATAGGCCAGGATTAGCTCGTCCTTGGCCGGAAAGTACTTGTAGAATGTGGCTTTCGCGACTCCCGACTCGGCGATGATCGTATCGACGCCGGCTGCGCGGAGGCCCTGGGCGTAGAAGAGCCGGAAGGCCGTGGCCAGAATCCTTTCCCTGGCCTGTCCGGCAGGCGTCCGGACGGTCTGTGGTGTCCTGCTGGCGGGCGGGGTCATGGCTACATGCTACACAGACAAGTCTGTCTATGCCGCCATCGCCTGTTTGATGCCCGCCAGCCGCTGGAGCCAGCGGAGAAGCCGTTCGGCCGCCGGGCCGGCGGTGTCGCCGGCCGGGCCAAAGCGGCGGAGGACGTCCTCGGCGGCGTCGAGGATGCGCGCTGCCGTCAGGACGACGACGTCAGAACTCACCGGCGCTCGCTGTCGAGTATGGCCATCTGGGCGGCGTCGTAGCGTGTGCCTGCTGCGGCGTCAGCGGGCACCGCCGCCTCGATATCGGCGAGATCCTGGCCGGAAAGGACCAGCGTGGCGGCCCCGAGTGATTCGGACAGCCGGTCGCGGCGGCGGGCGCCCACCAGCGGGACGATATCCTCCCCGCGGGACAGTACCCAGGCGATGGCCACCTGGGCCACGGTGGCGTCCTTGCTCGCGGCAATCAGGCGCAGCCGCTCCGCCAGCTCAAGGTTGCGCTGCAGGTTCTCGCCGGAGAACCGGGGGAGACGGGCGCGGAAGTCCCGCCGGTTGCCCCCGCCCTGGGCAGGCCAGTGGCCCGATATGAGGCCGCGGGACAGGTGTATGCCAGGAAGTTCTTGATGGCCACCGGCCGGGCGTCAACGCCGTTCCAGCCGCCGCGAGCGTCGCGGAGGAGGCCGAACTTAACGCTGATCTGCGCATCCTCGCGGCGGCGGCCCTGGATGGCATCGCGGAGCAGGAGCTCGTTGTGGCCCACGCCGTAAAAGTCGCCCGTGTCGAACAGGGTGACGCCCGCGTCGAGGGCGGCCCGGATAGTGGCGACACTCTCGGCGTCGTCCGCGGGGCCGTAGAGGTCGGACATTCCCATCAGGCCGAGCCCGATCGGAGCGGTGGTGGGACCGGTGGCACCGAGGGCGCGGCTGGGGCCAAGCTGTGAAGGTGTCGTGGCGCGAGCTTATGGCAATCAACTGACAGGCTTCAATAATCGTCAGCCTCCAGGTGTGGATTTATGCCCGGTGCTGGACTCTTGCCGTAGACAGGTCTGTCTGATATCGTCTTGCGCACTAGTAGACGTACCTGTCTACCCCACCCTTGAGAATCGGGATGCCATGAAAATTGCTGTACTGGGAACCGGCACGGTGGGGCGCACCATAGCCGGTGCGCTCGCGGGCCGGGGCCATGACGTAGTCATCGGAACACGCGACCCGCAGGCGACGCTGGCGCGCACCCGGCCGGACGCTATGGGGACCGCACCCTTTGCCGAGTGGCACGAAACCCGCCGCACGGTCGACGTCGCTACGTTCGCGGATGCCGCAGCCGGCGCGGACATTGTCGTCAATGCCACCCACGGCGGTGGATCACTCGAGGCGCTGGCTGCGGCCGGGGCGGCGAACCTGGCCGGCAAGGTGCTCATGGACGTCGCGAACCCGTTGGACTTCTCCCGGGGTATGCCGCCGTCGTTGAACCCGGTCAACACCGACAGCCTGGGCGAGCAGATCCAGCGGGCGTTCCCGGAAGCACGCGTCGTCAAGACCCTGAACACGATGATGGCCGGCGTGATGGTGGCTCCGGAACGGGTGGCCGGGGGCGACCACTCGGTCTTCGTTTCCGGAAATGACGCTGCTGCCAAGTCCGTCGTAGCGGAACTCCTCACGGGGTTCGGGCACCGCGACATCATCGACCTCGGCGACATCACCACCGCCCGCGGCGCTGAAATGATCCTGCCGATCTGGCTGCGGATCTGGGGCGCGCTCGGTACTGCGGAGTTCAACTTCAAGATTGCCCGCTGAACGGGGTGCCGGACGGGGGCGCCCCGCGTAGGCTGATTCCATGGCCGCCGGAATCCTCGAAGTCGTGGGAACCGCACTGGCCTGCGTCGCCATCATAGCCGGGGGCGCGGCTGCGGGCATGTCCGTGCTGAAGCGGGGCGGCACGCCGAAAGGTGCCACCGGAACCCTGGGCAGTGTGCTGAGCATGATGGACCCGGCAACAGGGGCGCCCACTCGCGAGGAGTCCGCCGCCGCGAGGGAAGAACTCAGGCAGCGGCGGCACGAGGCGAGCGAATCAGGCAGGGGACCGGACCATAGCGATCCATACAGCGGCCGGATTGTCCTGCCACCCGCGGCACCGGGGCAAAAGTCCGGCCGCGGGGCGCCGGCCTCAGCACCCCGCGAGATCCCGGTCAAAGAGCCTGACACTATCTGAGACGGATTCCCCTGCTGCCCGGGCTGCGGGTAGCATCCCTTAGGACCACGTAACCCGGCTCACAGTATCCAGCGCAGTGTACGAGCCAAGTCGACCCCTCGAGAGATAGTTTCCATGGCTGACACTGCAATGAATCCCGGCACCGATCTGGCCTCCGAGCTGCGGGCCGACGTCCGCCGGGTGTCCACCCTCCTCGGTGAATCCCTTGTCCGCCAGCATGGCCCCGAGCTCCTGGACCGGGTGGAACAGGTGCGCCTGCTGACCAAGGAATCCAAGGAGGCCGCCCGGGGCGGTGCCGATGCGACCGGGCCGTGGAGTTCGTACGACGTCGTCGCGCAGGTCCGCGAGCTGCTCGGCTCCCTGCCCCTTGAGCAGGCCACCGATCTGGTCCGTGCCTTCGCCTTCTACTTCCACCTGGCCAACGCCGCCGAGCAGGTCCACCGCGTCCGCGGGCTGCGCAACCGCCGGGAAAAGGACGGCTGGCTCGCCAGGGCCGTCGCCGACATCGCGGCCCAGGCCGGAACCGCCGTGCTGCAGGAAGTCGTCAACGAGCTCGACGTCCGGCCGATCTTTACCGCGCACCCCACCGAGGCCTCCCGCCGCTCCGTGCTGGACAAGGTCCGCCGGCTCTCGGACATCCTCGCCGAGTCCACTAAGGACGGCACCTCCGCGCGCCGCCGGCAGGACCGCCACCTCGCCGAAGTGATCGACCAGATGTGGCAGACGGACGAGCTCCGACAGGTCCGCCCCACACCGGTGGACGAGGCACGGAACGCGATCTACTACCTCACCGGTATCCTCACCGATGCGATGCCGGAAATGCTCTCCGACCTCTCCGACCTCCTCGGCGAGCACGGTGTCACGCTGCCGGCGGAGAAGGCACCGATCCGCTTCGGGTCCTGGATCGGCGGTGACCGGGACGGTAACCCCAACGTCACCGCTGCCGTCACCCGCGAGGTCCTGCAGCTCCAGAACCAGCACGCCGTCCGGATCAGCATCGGCCTGATCGACGGGCTCATCTCCATCCTCTCCAACTCGACGGCGCTCGCCGGGGCGGACCGGCAACTGCTGGACTCGATCGACGTCGACCTCAAGAACCTCCCGGGGCTGGACCCCAGGGTTCTGGAGCTCAACGCCCAGGAGCCGTACCGGCTCAAACTCACCTGTATCAAGGCCAAACTGCTCAACACCGCGCGGCGCGTGGCGGCCGGCTCGGCGCATGAGCCGGGCCGCGACTACACAGCCACCGCGGAGCTCCTGGCCGAGCTGGGACTTCTGGAGCACTCGCTACGGAACCACCATGGCGCACTTGCGGCCGACGGCGCCCTGGCCCGGGTCCGCCGCGCCATCGCCTCCTTTGGCCTGCACCTGGCCACCCTGGACATCCGCGAGCACGCCGACTACCACCATGACGCCGTCGGACAGCTGATGGACCGGCTCGGCGGTCCGGGCGTCCGATACGCGGAACTGAGCCGGTCCGAGCGGCTCGAGGTGCTGGGCTCGGAGCTGGCCTCCCGCCGCCCGCTTTCCGGCCACCCGATCAAGCTCGACGGCGTCGCGGACGGCACGTACGATGTCTTCCGTGAGATCCGGCGGGCCCTACGGACCTACGGCCCCGACGTCATCGAGACGTACATCATTTCGATGACCCGCGGCGCGGACGACGTCCTGGCCGCGGCCGTGCTGGCCCGCGAGGCCGGGCTCGTGAGTCTCTTCGGCGAGGCCCCGTACGCCAGGATCGGCTTCGCCCCGCTGCTGGAGACCGTGGAGGAACTGCGGGCCTCGGCCGAGATCGTGGACCGGCTGCTCTCCGATTCCTCCTACCGCGAGCTGGTCCGGCTGCGCGGGGACGTGCAGGAAGTCATGCTCGGCTACTCGGACTCCAACAAGGAATCCGGCGTGATGACCAGTCAGTGGGAGATCCACAAGACCCAGCGCAAACTGCGCGATGTCGCGGCGAAGCACGGCGTCCGGGTGCGTCTCTTCCACGGCCGAGGCGGCTCGGTGGGCCGCGGCGGCGGGCCGACCTATGACGCGATCATGGCCCAGCCCAACGGTGTCTTGGAGGGCGAAATCAAGTTCACCGAGCAGGGCGAAGTCATTTCGGACAAGTACTCCCTGCCCGAGCTGGCCCGTGAGAACCTGGAACTCTCCCTCGCGGCGGTCATGCAGGGATCTGCGCTGCACCGCACTCCGCGCACCTCGGAGGACCAGCGCGAGCGCTACGCCCACGTCATGGAGGCCATCTCCGACGCCGCCTTTGCCCGGTACCGGACGCTGATCGATGATCCGGACCTGCCCGCCTACTTCATGGCGTCTACCCCGGTGGAGCAGCTGGGTTCGCTGAACATCGGCTCGCGGCCGTCCAAGCGGCCCGATTCCGGTGCGGGACTGGAGGGCCTGCGTGCCATCCCGTGGGTGTTCGGCTGGACCCAGTCGCGGCAGATCGTGCCGGGCTGGTTCGGCGTCGGCTCCGGTCTGCGGGCAGCCCGCGAGGCCGGAAATTCGGCCCAGCTGGTGGAGATGATGGAGCGCTGGCCGTTCTTCCGCTCCGTGCTCTCCAACGTGGAAATGACGCTGGCAAAGACGGACATGGACATCGCAGGCTACTACGTCTCCACCCTGGTCCCGGCGGAGCTGCACCACCTGTTCCGCGCCATCCGGGCCGAGTACGAGCTGACCGTGGCCGAGATCCAGAAGCTCACCGGCGAGGACCTGCTCCTGGACGCCCAGCCCACGCTGAAACGCTCACTGGAGATCCGGGACCAGTACCTGGACCCGATCAGCTACCTGCAGGTGGAACTGCTGCGCCGCGTGCGGGCCGAGGCGGCGGGCAGCACATCCGGGGCCGGGATCGACGAGCGCCTCCAGCGCGCCATGCTGATCACCGTCAACGGAGTCGCCGCGGGCCTGCGCAACACGGGGTAACCGTCACCCGATTTCGACGCTCCCGCACGTTTTGCCGTGCTTTCCGTGGCACGCCCTCACCTCGGGTGAAGAGGCGTCGGCGGGGCGGATAGGGTGGTTCCATGCCGTCGTTCCAGAGCAGACTCAAGATCACCGGGCTCAAGCCGGGCAACCCGCCGGAGGCCGTGATGGCGGCAGCCGTGGAGGCGCTGGAGACGCGGCACCATGTCGAGGCGAACCAGCTGGAGCTGGCCGGCGGCGTGCCGCAATTGAGTCTGCGATTCCTGGTGGAAGCCACCTCGTACAGCGGCGAGAACAACCAGGCGCGGGAGTCGGCGGCAATGATGCGCGACGCCGTCGAACGCGTTGCGGTGACCGGAAACCTGACGGTGCTCCGCCGCAACCGGGGCCGCTGGGCGCCGGTCTAGCCCGCGAAGGGTGGAGCCGGCGTCAGAAATCCAGTTCCTGCTCCGGGCCCTCCACGGGGGAGCGGTCGCCCCGGCGCCGGGTGACGACAATGCCGATGACGACGCCGATCACGATCCCGAGGCCGACGCCGATCAGCGAGCTCGCCCAGAACGGCAGGCCGGTGGCCGCTCCCGTCACGTAGCCGAGGCCCACCGACCAGACCGCCCAGAGGATCCCGCCGAGGGCGGCGCAGAGGCTGAAGCCGCGGGTGGAGACGTTGGCAATGCCGGCAGCTGCCGTCGTCGCAAGCCTCCCGCCGGGGATGAACCGGACGCCGATGATCGCACCGTAGGTGGAGGACCGGCCGGCCTTTCCGATGGCTCTGTGCACAGCCTGATGAAACGTGCGGCCCCAGCGCCAGCGGTCCAGCACGTGGCTCAGCCGACGTTTGAAGAGCTGGAAAACCAGGATGTCGCCGAGCCAGGACGCGAGGGCAGCGAGGATCACGAGGAGGAACGCGTTGACCCGGCCGTCCGCCGCCAGGGCGCCGCCGGTGATCACCACCATTTCGGATGGAACGGGCGGGAAGATGGCGTCGCTCATGACGATGGGGATCACCCAGAAATAGATCGCGGCGCCCCAAGCGTCCACGTTGCCTAAGTCCATGGGCACAAGGTATCGCACTTCCGGGGTTCGCCGTGTCCTGACGGGCCGCAGCCTTCCCTAACCGCGGGAGGGGGCCCCAGCAGCGGAACTACCCTGCCTCGCTGAGTTCCAGGCCGCTGCGGAATTCCGCGGCCGTGCCGGTTATGGGGTCAACGAAGCTGATGCCGCGGGCCAGGAGCTGCAGCGGCTTGGTGTAGTCGTCCGGGGCCTTGTCCAGCAGCTCCGGATAGAAGGCGTCGTTGACGATTCCCAGTCCCAGCGACGCCATATGCACACGAAGCTGGTGGGTCTTTCCCGAGTGCGGCTCCAGCCGGTACAGCGTGCGGCGCTGGCTGGCGTGTCCCTGGCTGGCGTGTCGTTGGCTTGTGTCGTCGGAAGCGGCGTTGGGCCCGGCGTCCGGCCCGGCGTCGAACGTCCGCAGCTGCTCGATGCGGGTCTCCGCGTTGGGCTGGCCGCCGATCACCTCGGCAAGCAGATAGCTGCGGGACTTAGTCATCCGGTTGCGGACCACCACCGGGAAGTCGACGGCAGGGTGCCCGGCGGCAGGCTCGGCCGCGGCGACGCACTCGTACTCCTTCCGGATCTGGCGCTTTTCGAAGAGCACCTGGTACTTGCCCCGGGTCTCGGGGTTGGTGGAGAGCAGCAGGATTCCGGCCGTCATGCGGTCCAGACGGTGCATCGGGATGAGATCCGGCAGCCCGAGCTGGTTCCGGAGCCGGACCAGGGCCGACTCCTGGATGTAGGTGCCGCCGGGTGTCGTGGGCAGGAAGTGCGGCTTGTCCACCACAAGGAGGTGATCGTCCTGGTGCAGGATGTTCAGTTCCACGGGAATCCTCGTCTCCGGCGGCAGCGTGCGGTAGTACCAGATGAAGGTGTGGTTGCGCAGCGGCGTGGTGCGGTCCAGTGCGGTGCCGGCCTCGCCGACGATCTCCCCGGCGTCGAACCGGTCCTCGATGCCCTGCGGGTCGATGTGGCCCCAGCGGTGCATCATGTAGTCCATCGCGGTGTCCCAGGGCCCCTCGTCCGGGAGGCGGAGACGGGTGGCGTTGACGCCGTCGCGCACGGGAAGGGGGGAGTGCATCACCGGCCCATTCTACTTCGCCCGGCACGGGTCCCGCCCTTACCCCCGCCCTCACCCGTGCCCTTACCTCGCCGTTTCGACGATTCCCCGCCGGCTAGACGCTTCCGGGCATCGAACCGGAAGGAAACCGTCGAAACGGCGAGCCGACGGCAAAAAAGGTCTTGACAAATATAACTGTCGGAGATCAGACTCGAGCCATGTTGGACATCGAGGTGATTGAGGACCCGGCCGCGGCGGAGGCCTCGCTGGACCCCATCCGCACCCTAATCCTGCTGGAGCTCGCCGACCCAGGTTCGGCCACGCAGCTCGCGGCCAAGGTGGGGCTTTCGCGGCAGAAGGTGAACTACCACCTGAAGGCCCTGGAGCGGCACGGTCTGGTCGAACTCGTCGAGGAGCGACGGAAGGGCAACGTCACGGAGCGCATCATGCGGGCGACGGCGGCCTCGTACCTGATTTCCCCGGCGGCGCTGGCTTCGGTGGCCCCGGATCCGCGCCGGTTCTCCGACCGGTTTTCCGCCTTCTGGCTGCTGGCGCTCGCCGGCAGGCTGGTCCAGGAAGTCGGCCAGTTGATCGCCGGCGCTGCGGCGGCCAGGCAGAAGCTCCCCACTTTCGCGATCGACGGCGAGATTACCTTCCGGACGGCCGAGGACCGGGCTGCCTTCGCCGAGGAGTTCAGCGCCGCCGTCACCAGGCTCGTGAGCAAATACGACGACGGCGGTCGCGGCGCCCCTGCGGGTGGCGGGCCAGCAGGGGGCGCCCCGGCCGGTGGCGGGCGCAGTTACCGCATCGTCGTCGCGCTTCACCCGGCACTCAAGCCATCAGCGAAAACATCACCCCCGCAAGAATTGATGACAACCCCAACAGCAAAGGAGCAGGACAATGACTGAGAAACGGAAATTCGAGATCGTCTACGACGCCGAGCTCCCCGGCACCCCGGAGCGGGTCTGGAACGCGGTCACCAAGGACACTCCGGCCTGGATGTTCCCCACGGACGAATGGCCGGCCGTGCGGTCCGTCGAGGAGTACCCCACCCACCTGGTCTCCCGGATGGACGGCGCGGATGGATGGTTCAACCAGCTGGAGCATGTGCTGGCGCCCCTCGGCGGCGGCCGGACCAAGCTGCACTACGTCCATAGCGGCATCTTCGCGGACAACTGGGACGGGCAGTACGACGGCGCCACCAAGCACACCGAGTTCTACCTGCACACTCTGGGCCAGTACCTTAAGTATTTCGACGGCAAGCCGGTGGTCTTCACCGACGTCCAGGCGCCCGCGGCTTCGCAGGCCGCTGACGGCTTTGACCGGCTCAGGAAAGCGATGGGGGTGGAGGGTGCGGCGCCGGGCGGAACCGTGGAGTTGGAGCTCGACGGCGTCGGGCGGCTCACCGGCGACGTGGACTTCGCCAACGGGAACTTCCTGGGCCTGCGGACGGCGGACGCGTTGTACCGCTTCTTCGGCCGCAACGCTTTTGGCGCACCGGTGGGCATGACGGTGCACGATTTTAGCGTCGGCGGGGACTCCGAAACCACGGCAACGGCCTGGCGCGGTTTCCTGGCGAAGGTCTATGCCTAGCACTGGTGACACCCGAACGCCCTGGCGACGCGCAAACGCCCTGGCGACACCCGAATGCCCTGGCGACACCCGAATTCGGGTGTCGCCGGGCATCTTGCGCAGCGCAGGGTAGTATGGGCGTCGCCAGACAGGGCCGCAACCGGATCAGGCCGACCAGCGCCCAGCCTGTGCCCAGCCTGCGCCCAGCCTGTGCCCAGCCAGCGCCCGGCCTGCGCCCGGCCCGCGCCCGGATCAGGCGATGGCAGCGGCCGGCGCGGCCGCGAGGTTCCGCCGTAGCTGGGGCGACGCCTCCAGTCGATCCTGCGCCGCACGCAATGCCCGTACCGCGGTCTCAAGATGCTCCGGCGGCAGAGTGAACGGCACGCGGAGGTAGTGCTCGAAGGCGCCCCCCACCCCAAAGCGGGGTCCGGCGGCGAGCCTGATGCCGAAGTCAGGGGCGACCACGGCCAGTGCGGTGCTGATCGGAGCCGGCAGCCGGCACCAGACTGACAGCCCGCCGTCGGGCCGTTCGCTCTGCCAGGTAGGCAAGTTCCCGGTGATGAGTTCCAGCAGCGCATCCCGGTTGTCGCGGAGCGAGGCGAGCCGCGCCGGGAGCGGTTCCGGGAGCGCTCTGACCAGGTGGGCGGCGGCGAGCTGTTCCACTACCGGGCCGCCGAGATCCATAGTGGTCCGGGCCGCGGCGAAGCGCTGGATGAGCGGCTCGCCGGCCCGGATCCAGCCGGTCCGCAGCCCGGCCCAGTGCGACTTGCTGAGTGAACCGATGGAGACTACGGCGGGGCTGAAGGCGGCCAGCGGCATGGATGCGACGCCGTCGAGGTTTAATTCCCGCAGCGTCTCATCCACTACGAGCACGGTGCCGGCCGCGGCGGCGGCACGGGCCAGCCTGCGCCGCTGAGAATCGGGCATCAGCCGCCCGGTCGGGTTGTGGAAGTCCGGAACCACATAGGCCAGCGCCGGCCGCTGCTGCATCAGTGCGGCCTCGAGTGCGTCCAGATCCCAGCCCGATCGGCCTGTCGGGCTGGCAGGGGGCATGGCAGCCGGAACGGGGCGGCAGCCCGCGGCGCGGATGGCGTCGAGGGCATTCGGGTAGCTGGGATGTTCCACGAGGACCTTGTCCAAGCGGCCGGTGAGGGTGCGCAGGATAATGTTCAGCGCGTGCTGGGCACCCGAGGTCACCAGGATCTGGTGCGCGCTGGTGGGCACCCCGGCCGCCGAATACCGAGCCGCGATGGCTTCCCGGAGCGCACCCACGCCGAGGGCGTCATAGCCGAAGCCGGGCAGCAGTGCCGGCAGCTCGGTGAGGGCCGAGGCGAAAGCCCGGTGCACCACCTCGCCGCTGGCAGGCAGCGAGGCATAGGCCAGATCGAGGATCCCGGCCGGAACAGCCAGGCCGGGGGCGCCGCTCAGGTTCAGAGCGGTGCCCGGGTTCAGGGCGCCGCCCCGATGGCTGCCCCGCGATCCCTGGTGCGGTACGCACGTCCGGCCCCGGCTGCCCTGGCCGGTGCTGAGAAATCCCTGCTCGCGCAGCCGTGCATAGGCGGCGGTCACCGTGGTGCGGCTGTTGCCCAGCGTCGTGGCCAAGGCCCGCTCGCTGGGCAGGGCAACATCGAGCGGGATGCGGCCGTCAAGGACGAGCAGACGCACGACGTCGGCCAGCTCACGGTAGGCGGGGGCGGCGCCGAGGTTCCAGTCGCCCAGCAAGCGGGCGAGGGAGCTCGGGTTCAGTGAGCCGGACATAGAGCCAGTATCTCAAACTGGCTATGGATTGAAAAGCCAGTTTCGGGAGAGAATGGGCGTCATGATGACCCGCAGGCTCCTCCAGCTCCTCCTTGGCCTCGCCATGTACGGCGTATCCCTCGCGATGTTTATCCGCGCCGGGCTCGGCCTGGATCCCTGGGACGTCTTCCATCAGGGGCTCGCGGTGAAGACCGGGCTGAGTATCGGCACCGTGGTGGTCATCGTCAGCTTCCTTGTGTTGCTTCTCTGGATTCCGCTCCGGCAATGGCCCGGCATCGGCACGCTCTGCAATGCCGTGCTGGTGGGGGTGTTCGCCGACGTCGGGCTGGCGCTGATTCCGGCGTTATCGCACCTCGGCGGGCAGATCGGCATGCTTGCCGGGGCCATCCTGCTCAACGGCATCGCCTCAGCCTGTTACATAGGCGCCCGACTGGGACCGGGTCCCCGGGACGGCCTGATGACCGGACTGGCCCGGCGCACCGGCTGGTCGGTGCGGACCTCCCGGACCGGAATCGAGGTCGTGGTGCTGGGTGCCGGCTGGCTGCTTGGCGGGTCCATCGGCGTCGGCACCGTACTCTATGCCCTGGCGATCGGGCCGCTCGTCCAGCTCCTGCTGCCGCGGTTCACGGTGCCGGAGCTCAAGAAGCTGCAGGTCCCGGTGGTGGCGGCCGATCCGGCCGCCGCACGTCCCGCGCCGTAGCCTGGCGGGCCCGCACGCCGGCGACGCGGGAAATCGCTGGCGACGCGCAGATTTCCGCTCGACACCGGAATTCGGGCGTCGTCAGGCAAAGAGCGCATCGCAGGCTCGTTTCCGCGTCATGAGCCCAGCTAGCCGGGACCGGGCAACGGCTGGCACCTCGGGCAGTAGTAGATGTCCCGCTCTTCCGTCCCGGTGGCCTTGGCCAGGACCCCGCGGCGCGCCGGGGTCCCGCATTTCAGGCACGGCTGGTGCTCCCGCCGGTAGACCCAGTAGCCGGGCAGCCCCGACGTCCGGCCAACAAGCCGGCCGCGCGGATTCATCACTGTGGTCCGGCGGCCCGGGCCCAGATTGGCTTCCAGCAGCGCCTTGGCAGTGGTGACGAGGCCGGCCAGATCGGGTACCGCGGACACAGGGAGGGCAGGGTGGACGCCGGACAGGAAACACGCCTCGCAGCGGTATATATTGCCGATCCCCGCGAGGTTCCGCTGGTCCAGCAGCGCGACCCCGATCGGCACGTCCGGGGCAGCGTGGATCCGCCGCTCCGCCTCGGCCAGATCCCAGTCCGGGCCCAGGAGGTCCGGACCAAGGTGTCCTACGATCGAGTCTTCTTCGGAGGTGCGGACCACGTCGAGGATGCCAAGCGAGAACCCGACGGCGTCCGCCGTGGCGGTGCGCAGGACGCACCGGGCGGTGAAACCGGGCTTTCGCCAGCGCCCGCCCGGCGGATAGACCTGCCAGGTTCCCTCCATCTTGAGGTGGGAATGAATGGTCAGCTGGTCCGGTTCCGCAGGATCCCGACCCGCAGGGCCCCGGCCCGCCGGCTCTTGGCCCGCAGGGCCCCGGCCCGCCGGCCCCAGACCCACCGGCCCTTGACCCGCAGGCCTCTGCAGCCGCATGAGCAGGTGCTTTCCGCGTGGCACCACCTCCTGCACGGTCCAGCCGCCGAGCTTGAGCGTGGCGAAACGCGGCACCCGGAAGTCGGAGGAGAGCAGCCGCTGGCCGGCCAGTGCGGCATGGAGCTCCGCGGCCGCACGGAAGACGGAGTCGCCCTCAGGCACGGATCCTCAATCCTTTCGGGGTGGAATACGCGCCGGCGTGGGCCAGGGCGGCGGCGACGGGCGTGTCCAGGATGCCGTGCCCGTTGACTTTCTCCATGATGAGTTTGTCCACCGCGCCGCGGGTGACCACTCCCACGAGGGCGGCGCCGGCCGCGGCCAGGATCTCGGTGTCACCGTTGAAGGCCAGCAGGGTTTTGCCGCCGCGTTCCACGTAGAGGATGAGGGCGCCGTCGACCAGGACCACCAGTGCACCGGCTTTCCGGCCCGGCCGGTGGCCCGTGCCGGCTTCGGTGTTCAGGGCGGGCCACGGCAGTGCCGCGCCGTAGGGGTTGGCGGGGTCCGTCGCGGCGAGGGCCAGTGCCACGGGCTCGGGTTTCGTGAGCTGGGTGTCCTCCGCGAACGACCGAAGCCGGTCCACCGTGGCCGGAACGGCAAACTGGGCCGCGCCGAGGTGCTCGATGAAGTAGCCGCGCCGGCACCGTCCGGCTTCCTCCAGCCGGGCCAGCACCTTGTACATCAGGCCGAAGCCGCCGAGGATGTTTTCCGCCATAACGGAGCCGCGGGTGACTATGCCGTAGCGGTCGAGAAGGAGCTCGGCGGTGGCCCGGGCATGGATGGTGGCGTCCAGTTCCGGTGCCGGCAGCGCGGACCAGCGGCCGGCGGCCATCGGGGGAGTCGACGCGGTGCCGGCTGCTGAACCGTAGCGCCCGCCGGTCAGTCCGGGGGATCCCAGCAGACCGGTGCCGTGGGCGCGTCCCAGCCGGCTCATCCGCGGCGCCCGGGCCCGCGGCGCCCGGCCCACCTGCCGGTGCGCGGTGTGGCCGCCGGCAATCAGCGCGCGCACCGGTGCGAAGGTGTCGCCGGTGATGCGGCCGGCCCACGCGAGGTCCCACAGCGCGGAGACCACATTCTGATCGCTCAGCACCGCGTCCAGGCCACCCGCAATGTCCGTCAGCTGGCGGAAGAAGTAGCCGCCGCCGTTGTTCCGCAGATGGTCCAGCAGCCGCTGCTGCGCGTCGCCCGGCTCGAAGTCCACGGACGGATTGAGGGTCAGCTCGGCCGAATCGGCCAGATGCAGGCTCACCCAACCGTCATTGCCCGGCAACGAACCCGCACCGGACCATAGGATCTCGCCGGCAGCCATCAGCTCATCCAGCATGGCGGGCTGGTAGCCGGCCACCCGGCCGGAAAGGATCAGGGGTTCCCAGGCCGAGGCCGGAATGGGCACCCCGGACAACTGGTCGACGGCGGTGATGATGCCGTCCAGCCCGCGCAGCGCCGACTGACTGCGTGTGCCGGCGGTTCTGACGTTCTGCCAGGCCGGCAGGAACCGGCCGTAGGCGGCGGCGTCCACCGGCTCGACCTCGGCGCGCAGCGCGGCAAGGGAGCGGCGGCGGAGCCTGCGCAGGACCTCGGCGTCGCACCATTCGCTGACGCCGGCCAGCGAGGGGGCGCCGGGGATGCTGTGCCCGGCCTTGTCCGTGCCGCCGGCCGAAGCAGGATCCCCGGTTCCCGGGGCTTTGGCCGCTGCCGGGACTACGGCCGTTTCCGGCGCTGTGGCGTGCGGGCGGAACTCGCCCTCTACCACGCGGCCGTCTGCGGCGAGCCGTTTCAGTGCGGTGCCGACGACGGCGACGCCCAGTCCCAGCCGAATGGCCGCCTCGGCGGAGGTGAAGGGCCCGTGCGTGCGGGCGTACCGCGAAACGAGGTCGCCCAGCGGATCCGCGACAGGCTCGATGAAGGCCAGCGGGACACCCATGGGCAGCGGCACGCCAAGGGCATCGCGCAGCCGTGCGGCATCTTCCACCGCCGCGTAGCGTTCGACGCCGCCGATGTTCACCTTGATCGCGCGGTTGACGCGCTGGAGCGCGGCCAGGTGCGCGGCGGCGTCGGCGACCGGCACGTCCGGAAGGGGGTCCGCGGGCGCGGCCACCGGAAGGGGTCCGGCCACCGGTGCGGGCCCGTCCTCCCGGGTCTCGGGTGGTACGGCACCGGCCACGGGCGCGGAAGCCGGTTCAGCACCGGGCGCGGACGCGGCCATCGGTTCCAGCCGGGCGGCGACTTCCGCCGGGGTCAGCGGACCCAGGAGGCGCAGCAGATCCGCGACGCCCTCCAGCCCGCGGACCAACCGGTCCGGGGCGAGGCGCTGCAGCTCCCGTTCGGTGGCGTCGATGACCTTGGCGTCGAGCAGTTCGCGCAGCTCTACCCGGCCCAGGAGTTCGTTGAGCAGGGTTGAATCCAGCGCCAGCGCGGCGGCCCGGCGCTCGGCCAGCGGGGAATCGCCCTCGTAGAGGAACTGTGCCACATAGCCGAAGAGCAGGGACTTAGCGAACGGGGAGGGCTGCTGCGTGGTGGTCTGCACGATCCGCAGTTCGCGCCGTTCCACGGAGGCCGCGATGTCTTTCAGAGCGGGAAGGTCATAGACATCCTGCAGACATTCGCGCACCGTCTCAAGCACGATAGGGAAGGTGGGGTATTTCCGGGCGACATCCAGCAATTGGGCGGAACGCTGCCGCTGCTGCCACAAAGGCTGCCGCTTGCCCGGGTTTTGCCGGGGCAGGAGGAGTGCGCGGGCGGCGCACTCGCGGAAGCGTGATGCGAACAGGGCGCTCCCGCCGACTTCCGCGGTCACGATCTGCTCCAGTTCCTCGGGGTCGAACAGGAACAGCTCGGCTCCGGGCGGCTCGTCCTCCATCATGGGTACGCGCAGCACAATGCCGTTGTCAGCAGCCATGGCGGAGCCGTCCATTCCGTAGCGCTGATGCAGGCGCTGCCCCACGGCGAGGGCCCACGGCGCGTGGACGGGCATCCCGAAGGGGCTGTGCAGCACCACGCGCCAATCCCCGAGTTCGTCGTGGAAGCGTTCCACTACGAGGGTCGTGTCGCTGGGCACCACCTCGGTGGCGAGCTTCTGTTCGGCGAGGTACTGGATCAGGTTGTTGGCGGCGAATTCGTCCAGTCCGCTGGCCTTGCACCGTTCAGTAGCGGGTCCGACGTCGGATGCGGCGAGTTCGCGCATGAACGCGCCGAGGGCGCGGCCAAGGTCCACAGGCCGGCCGAGGGAGTCCCCCTTCCAGAAAGGGAGTTTTCCGGGCTGCCCGAAGGCGGGCGAGACCAGGACCCGGTCATGGGTGATGTCCTCGATCTTCCAGCTCGTGGCGCCGAGGGCGAAGATATCACCCACCCGGGATTCGTAGACCATTTCCTCGTCGAGTTCGCCGACCCGCCGGCCTCCTTTGGCCGCGGCGGCGGCGGGGCTCGCGGCTCTGCCGTCGCCACTGGCGGAGCCGGCCGCGCCGGGGGAACCGGACCCCTCCACTTCGGTGCCGATGATGTAGACGCCGAACAAGCCGCGGTCCGGGATGGTCCCGCCGGAGGTTACGGCGAGCCGCTGCGCGCCGGGCCGGCCCTCAATGGTGCCGGCGTTCCGGTCCCAGATGATCCGGGGTCTTAGCTCCGCAAACTCGTCGGAGGGGTAGCGGCCCGCCAGCAGGTCCAGCGTGGCCTCGAACGCGGAGCGGGGGAGCGAGGCGAACGGAGCGGACCGCCGGACTGTGGAGAACCATTCCTCCACATCGATGGAACCAAGGGCAGTGGCCGCGACGGTCTGCTGGGCCAGGATGTCCAGCGGATTTTTCGGGACAGCGAGCCGCTCGATTTTTCCGGCGAGCATTCTTTCCACTGTGATGGCCGTGTGCACGAGGTCCGCGCGGTGTTTGGGGAACAGTACGCCCCGGGAGATCTCGCCGACCTGGTGCCCGGCACGGCCCACCCGCTGCAGCCCGCTGGCCACCGAGGGCGGGGACTCGACCTGCACCACGAGGTCCACGGCGCCCATATCGATGCCGAGTTCCAGGGAGGACGTGGCCACTACGCAGCGCAGCCGGCCGGATTTCAGGTCGTCCTCGATCAGGGCGCGCTGGTCCTTGGAAACCGAGCCGTGGTGGGCCCGGGCCAGCAGCGGATCCGCGCCGGCGGTGCTGCCGGCCTGCGCCATCATGTGCGCCGGCGTCGCGGTGGAGGCAGGCAGCGCTGCTGTGCCGGCGGCCGGCGCCGCAGCCGGCACCGCATTTTGCGCCGGCGCCGCTTTGGGCACCGGTTCGAAGTCCGGGGCCCCGGCGCCCGACTCGCCCCAGCCTCCGCCGGCGGCCATCAGCTGCCGCTCGGCGTGGATCTCATTGAGCCGGGCGGTCAGCCGCTCGGCGAGCCGGCGGGAATTAGCGAACACGATGGTGGACTGGTTGGCCAGCACCAGGTCCACGATCTTTTCCTCCACATGAGGCCAGATCGATGCCTGCGGCTGAAGCCCCGACGCCGGGCCGGAATCGAACGCCCCGGCCGCCCCGGGAAGATCGGACATGTCCTCCACCGGGACAGAGACCGTCAGATCCCAGTTCTTCCTGGACGGCGGGGCCACGATTTCCACCGGCGCGGAGCCGGCGAGGAACTGCGCCACGAGTTCCTTCGGCTCCACGGTGGCCGAGAGCCCGATCCGTTGGGCAGGCTTAGGCAGCAGTTCGTCGAGGCGTTCCAGCGATACGGCCAGGTGCGCGCCGCGTTTGGTGCCGGCGACGGCGTGGACCTCGTCGACGATGATGGTGTCCACCTCGGCCAGCGTTTCCCGCGCCTTGGAGGTCAGCATCAGGAAGAGCGATTCGGGCGTGGTGATGAGGATATCCGGCGGGTGGCTGAGCAGCGAGCGGCGGTCCGACGCCGGGGTGTCGCCGGAGCGGACACCGACAGTGATGAGCGGCGCGGGCAGGCCGAGGCGTTTGGCGGTCTGGGTGATGCCGATCAGCGGCGCGCGGAGGTTGCGTTCGACGTCGACCCCGAGGGCCTTGAGCGGGGAGATGTACAGCACCCGGGTTTTCCGCTTGGGAGCCTTCTGCCGGGAAACTTTTGCGGCGCCGGGCCCCGGCAGCACTGGCGGCTCGGCGGGGGCGGATGGCTCTGCCGGTGCGGAGACGAGCAGCCGGTCCAGCGCCCACAGGAAGG
Source organism: Pseudarthrobacter sp. HLT1-7 (assembly GCF_059383435.1). NCBI lineage: Bacteria > Bacillati > Actinomycetota > Actinomycetes > Micrococcales > Micrococcaceae > Pseudarthrobacter > Pseudarthrobacter sp. HLT1-7. Next base: position 346,497 of record NZ_JBWZCH010000001.1, read on the forward strand.
CCGCGAGCGTCTTGCCCGAGCCCGTGGGAGCGACCACGAGGGCGTGCGAGCCGGAGGAGATGGCGTTCCAGGCGCCGCCCTGGGCCGGGGTGGGCGCGGCAAAGGCACCCAGGAACCAGTCCCGGGTCGGACGGCTGAACCGGTCCATGGCATCGGCAGCGAGTACGCCGCCGGAGAGCTCCTGGCGCGTCATTCCTCCATCATGCCCTAAGGTGCCGACAGGAAATGGCGGGTGGTAATCCGGGCGGCATAAGCAAACTTGGCACCGCCGCCGCGGGAAGTTGCGGGACGGCGCCGCCGCGGACGGCCCAGACCCCCGCGAGGTGAGACTTCGCGCCCATGATTCAGGCGGGCATGGGCGGAAAACCTCACCTCGGCGACAGCGGAGCTACCTGGCCTTGAACGCGCTGATGGTCAACAGCTCGGGACCGGCGTTGCTGCAGGCGTCCCTGGGCTGGGCGAGGAACAGGGATGCGGTGTCCTCCGGCGGGTAGATCCGGAAGCCTGCCGCGGGAACGACGGTGCAGTCGGAGTAGTTCCGGGCCTGGGTGTATCGCAGGGTGGCGGTTCCGGCCTGGCCCGGCGCGAGCAGCACCTCGGCGGCCGGCATGGCCGTGTCACGGGACGCTGCGGCACCAATCGGGGCGCCGGCGGCATCGGCGGTGAGGGAGACGCCGGCGAAGCCCTTCAGCAGGCACGGCTCGGCGCCGGAGTTCGTCAGGATCAGCTGCATGTAGACGCTGCCGGCCGCGCCGCCGCCGGTGGAATCGGTGCCGGCGGTGAGGCCGGCAGCCTTGCAGAGGATGGGGCCGGCCTGGGTGGTCGCCTGCGCCGCGGGAGCCGACGAAGCGGGAGCCGACGAAGCGGGACCACTTGCCGCGCCCGTGCCAGTGGCCGGGGGCGGGCTGGCGGGCTGGCTAGCGGAGCTGGCCGGGGAGGACGCCGGGGTGCCGGACGTCTGGGACTGGGCTGTGCCGCCGCCGCCCCCGCAGCCGGCAAGGAAGAGCGCTGCCGCTGCTGCCGCCGTCGTAAATACCAGTCTGGTGTTGATTCGCTGAGCCGTCATGGCACTACCCTCATGCCCGTTGTAGCCTGAGTCAACGACGCCACGACGGCGGCGCCCGATTGATGTCCGGATTGTGATTTCCGGGCATCAACCGAGGTCAGCTACTCCCTGGGTGCGGAGCCGGGTGCCGAAGCGCGGACCGGCACGGGCCCGTCCCTCCGGCTCCGCAGCAATGCCACACCGCCCAGCGCCAGGCCGCCTGCTCCGGCGACGAGTCCGGCCCAGCTGCGGGCCTGGGCGCCGCCATCGCCCGCTGCGCCGCCGGGGACGCCGCCGGCGACGGTGCCGGACGCGGTGCCGGACGCAGCACCGGACACGGTGTCGGAGGCGGCGGCCGCCTGGGCGCTGTGCCCGGCAGGTGCGGCAGCCTCAGTGACCGCGACGGACGGAGCCGGTGCCTTCAGCGAGTGCGGGTCCTGGCCCTCCTGCGGAATCTGCGACCAGTCGGTCTGGCCCTGCTCGCAGTTCTGCAGGGTGGGAAAGTAGAGCGTCTTCCCGGCCACATCGGGCAGTTTCACGGACAGCACGACGGCGTCACGGAGGGCAGGTTCCAACGGCGCCTTTGCGGTGTAGACGATCTGGCTGGTCCGCTTGGTGATGGAAGTCCCGTCCGCCAGTTTCTTGGCCTCGGGCAGCTGCTCGGTCACCTTCTGGACCGTCCAGTTCGGGTTTACCGTGGGCTGGGCGTCGTTGAGTTCGGCGGGCAGCGTGATGGTCACCTTTGTGGTGCCGGCGGCATCGCAGCCGTGCGGGATGCCGAAGGTGAGCAGGGCGGAAGAGTTCGCGGCGGTCTTGTCCGGGGTGACCCCCACGTGGGCCGAGGCGCCGCTGATGCCGGCGAGCATGAGGGCGGCGGTTCCGCCGGCCACGGCCGTCGCGGTGAGGGTGCGTCGGCAGAGGGTTGGTTTCTGGGAGGTCTTCAAGAGTGGGTTCCTTTCGGGCGTGCGCGCGGCACTGCGGGCGGGCGCACAAAAAATGGGGTGGCACGGCAAAGCCCTGCCGTGTCGTCGGCAGGATCAGCCGCGGCCGATCAGGAAGGTCAGGAAAGCACGACGGCGGCGGGCGGGCCGCGGCGGCAGTCGCGCCGGAGGTTCCGCCAGGGGAGCGGGGCGGCATCCGCGGGCCAGCCGGCCGCGACGGGCGCCTCGACGGCGTCGGGCTTCACCGGTGCGGGGAGCCTCAGCAGCGGGCGGAGCCACGCGGCGAGCGACCACAGCGCGGCCTCACCCCTGGCAAGGAGCAGGGCGCAGGCGAGCGTTGCCAGCGCGTGGCCGGCAAACATCAGCAGCGAAAGCGTCGAGCCCAGTGCAGGGAGCTGGAGATGGATCTGGTCTGCGGAGACCGGTGCGAGGGTTGCGCCAGCGTGATGCGCGGACCCGATCGCGCCGGCCGGCACCTGCCCGCTGAGGGCGAAAGCCTCGTGCAGCATGAGCTGCCCGGCGCCAAGCAGGGCCGCCAGGGCGGGGAAGCTGAGCTTCAGCCGGGTGGCGGCGGTGGAGGCCAGCCCGGTCAGGGCCAGTAACGCCAGCAGGATTCCCGGGACGGGGAGTTCCCCGCCGGCCAGGGTATGGGCGCCGGCGGCGAGGGAAACAACCGTGAGTGCCACCATGGCCGAGCGTAAGGCGTGGAACGGTGCTCTTGCGGCTGTACGCACGGAGCACTCCCTTCACCAGCGGCGGCCTATGGTTGCGCCCGCTGGCGCTACCGTCCGCGGGCTGTCCCCTGATTCTAGCGGCGAATTCCTGCCGGTGCCGCGAACAGCCGGTGCCGCGAACAGCCGGTGCCGCGAAATGCCGGCGCCGCGAAAGGTAACGTCAGGGCCGGACGCCGGGTGCCACCTTCCGTCCTTGCACGGCCGTGTAGGTCTTCCGGAGCGCCGCGATCGAGGCGTCGTAGGACTGCTGGGCGACGCCGACAAACAGGCAGTCGGTGACCATCATTTGAGCCATCCGGCTGCCGAGTGCCCCGGAACGGAACGGGCTCTCGCGTGCGGCCGTGGTCAGCACGATCTCGGCGATATGGGCCAGCGGTGAGCCGGAATGGTTGGTGATGGCGACGGTCCGGGCGCCTGCCTCGCCGGCGATGCGCAGGGCCTCGATCGTGTCCAGGGTCGAACCGGAATGCGAGATGGCCACCGCCACACTCCCGGCGTCGAGCAGGGCCGCTGACGTCCAGGCTGAATGGGCGTCGGACCAGCTGTGCGCCGTCATCCCGATTCGGTGGAACTTCTGCTGCAGGTCCTGGCCCACCCAGGCGCTGGCACCGACGCCGAAGATGTCGATCCGTTTCGCGCCGGACAGCGCGGCGACGGCGTCCGCGAGCCTGGCGACGTCGAGGACCTGGGCGGTGTCGGCGATGGACATCGTCTCGTTGAAGGCAATTTTGGACACCACATCCTGCAGTGAGTCGGTTTTCGCAATGTCTTCGTACATCTCTGCGCCCACATTGGCGACAGCCTGTTCACGGGTGGTTTCCCGGGCCAGATCCAGCCGGAAGTCCGAGTAGCCCTGGTAGCCGATCTTCTTGTAGAAGCGGACCACCGACGTTGTCGATGTCCTGCATTTCTCGGCGAGTTCACCGATCGACAGGGTGGCCGCGAGGGCCGGCTCGGCGAGGACAGCGTTGCCGATGGATTGCTCGGACGGGCGCAGCGAGGGCAGTGCCGCCCGGATCCGGACCAGGACTGTCCGCGACGAAATGTTTCCTGTCACTGCGCTCACGGGAGGCCGTCCTTCAGCTGTGGGGCACTGCCGGCCCCGCGGCGCCAGCGGAAGATTCCGATCATGGCTTGTAACAAGATTACACAAACAAGCGCTGAGTTGTAAGCGATTGACATAAAGGCACCCAGCCCGTAAGTTCTCAGGTGACGCACATCACGGAACGCCTTTTGAGAGACGGGAAAATCGGTGAGTTCAGAGAACCACACCAGCGCACAGTTGAGCAGCGCTTGGCTCGATATCAGCACCGAGGGGAGAAATCCCCGGACACTGGACCTGGACCAGCGGACCACGCTCGGCATCCTGGAGGCGCTCAACGATGAGGACCGGATCGCGCCGGCGGCCGTCCGGCAGGTGCTGCCGGTAATGGCCCTGTTGGTTGAGGCCGCGGCGCAGGCGGTCGCCGACGGCGGACGGGTGCACTACTTCGGCGCCGGAACCTCGGGGCGGCTGGGGATCATCGACGCGGCAGAGCTGATGCCCACCTTCAACCTGGCCGAGGGTACCGTCATCGCCCACCATGCCGGGGGCTCCGCCGCACTGGTCCGCGCCGTCGAGAACCTTGAGGACTCCTGGGAAGCCGGCCTCGCGGACGCCGCAGACGTCAGGGCCGGCGACGTCGTCATCGGCATTGCCGCTTCGGGGCGCACGCCCTACGTGGGCGGGGCGCTGGACCGTGCCCGCCGGCTCGGCGTTCCCACCGCACTGATGACCTGCGCCGTGAACCCGGAGCTCGGACCGCTGGCCGACTTCGTGCTCGCGGCCGACACCGGCCCGGAAGCCCTGGCCGGTTCAACCAGGCTCAAGGCCGGGACCGCCCAGAAGATGATGCTCAACAGCTTCTCCACCGCGCTGATGATCCGGCTCGGCAAGACCTGGTCGAACCTGATGGTCTCGGTGCTGGCCACCAACGAAAAACTCCGGGCCCGGACGGTCCGGATCCTGATGGAAGCCACGGGGCAGGGCGAGGAGCCCTGCCGCGCCGCGCTCGCAGCGTCCGACGGCGACCTGAAGGTGGCGCTCGTGTCGATGCTCACCGAAACCGGCCCGGGCCGGTCACGGGACGCCATCGATGCCGTTGGCGGCGGCGTGCGCGACGCCGTCCACTCCCTCGCCGTCTGACCGGCGGCGGCTCGCAGCCACCGGCAGCCGCCGGCGTCAACCACACACCCCGAACACGCTCGCATCATGCCCCTCCAAGCAGAAGGATCAACCAATGAAGGTACGACCCAGGCACCTGATCGCGGCACTTGCGCTCGCCATGTTGCCGATCACCGCCTGCGCGCCCGGCTCACCGTCGACCGCAGCGGACAAAGCTGCCGGCACCAACGCCGCCGGGTGCGCGTCGCCGGAAACGCTGAAGATCTGGTCCTGGCGCCCCGAGGATGTGGACGCCTACAAGAAGATCTTCGCGGCCTATGAAGAGAAGAACTGCGTCAAAGTCGACTTCCAGGCCTTCAAGAACACCGAGTACAACCAGATCCTCTCTACCGGCCTGACCGGAAGCAACGGCCCCGACGTCGTCCAGGCCCGTGCTTACGGCGCCCTGCAGCCGCTGATCGTCGGCGGCAACCTCACCGACGTCACCGGGAAGGTGGACGGACTGAAGACCATGGACCCCACCATCCTGGCGGGCGCCCAGGCCAAGACCGACGGGAAGGTCTATGGCGTTCCGTTCGCCACCCAGACCATGCAGATCTTTTACAACAAGAAGATCTTCAAAGATGCAGGCGTCGAGGTTCCCCAGAGCTGGGACGACTTTGTGAAGGTCAACGAAAAGATCAAGGGCTCCGGCATGACCCCGCTGGCTGTCGGTGCCAAGGACGCCTGGATGATGCCGTTCATCCACGACGTCTTTGGTTCCGCCGAATACGGCGGCAAGGACTTCCGCGACGCCGTCCAGTCCGGTAAGAAGACCTTCACCGATGCCAAGTACGTCAGTTCCATCCAGAACCTAAAGGACCTGCAGGGCTTTATGCCCAAGGACGTCGTGGGCGTGAGCTACACTGACGCCCAGGTGCTGTTCAGCAACGAACAGGCCGCCATGTTCCCGGGCGGCTCCTTCGAACTCGCCTTCTTCCAGAAGCAGAACCCGGACCTTGACCTTGGTGCCTTCCAGGTCCCGGTCCGGGACGGATCGGCCTCGCCTAAGCCCGTATCGCCGGCCTATGCCGACGGCAACTGGGCCATCAACGCCAAGTCGCCCAAGCAGGAGGCGTCCCTGAAGCTGCTGCAGTGGATGGGCACCAGGGAGTTCGGACAGAAGGTGGTCGACGAACTCAAGCAGTTCTCGCCGGTCGAGGGCGTCTCGTTCAACGACCCGGTCATGAAGGAAATCTGGGACCTTTACCAGAAGAACCCCGCCCCCTACACCCTGCTGGTCGACTTCCGCTACGGCCAGCCCTCCGGCACCGATCTGATGGGCGCCGGGGTCCAGGAGCTGTTCCTGGGCAGCAAGGACGCCGCAGGTGTCGCCGCGAAGGTCCAGGACGGAGTCGCACAGTGGTTCAAGCCAAAGAGCTGACCCGGTCCGCGCCGCGCTGGCGCAGTCCCCGCCGGCCGGGGACTGTGCTTGGCTGGCCGGCCACGGTGATCTTTCTCGCCCCCGCGGCGGTCATTTTCTCGATATTTGTGCTCTACCCGATGCTCACGGCTTTCAGCTATTCCTTTTTTGACTGGCAGGGCACCGCCCGCGGTGCGTTCTCCGGCGTCGGGAACTTCTTTACGCTCTTAACCGCCGAGCCGTTCAAATCGGATCTGCCGCGGGCGCTGATGCACAACCTGCTGCTGTTTGCCGGGGCGATGGTCTTCCAGAACACGGTCGGGCTGGCCATTGCCTCGTTCCTGTACAAGCGCCGGCGCTTCAAGAGACTGTTCCAGACGCTCTACACGCTGCCGTACCTGGTCAGCCCGCTGGTGATCGGCTACCTGTGGACGCTGCTGCTCTCGCCGCTGTTCGGCCCGGTCAACGCGTTGCTCAGGGCGATGGGCCTGGGCGACCTGGCGCAACCCTGGCTGGGACAGCCCTCGACGGCGCTCTGGGTTATTGTGCTCGTCACGGCCTGGCAGTGGCTGGGGTTCCCGATCCTGCTTTACGGTGCCGCCCTCGGCGGTATTCCCGAGGAGTTGACCGAGGCGGCGTCGCTGGACGGCGCGACGGCGTGGCAGCGGTTCCGCTTGATCACGCTGCCGCTGCTGACCTCGGCCATCGGCACGGTGAGTATCCTGACCTTCATCGGATCCATGGAGGCGCTCGCGCTGCCGTACGCCATGGGAGGGTCCTCCGGTTCGCCGGCCGGAGCCACCGATGTCCTGTCACTGATGTTCTACCGGACCGCCTTCGAATCCGGGGCGTCGAACGCGATCGGGATCTCCTCGGCCCTGGCTACCATGCTGTTCCTCTTTATCTTCGGCGTGGCGCTGGTCTTCACATCAATCATCCGACGCAGGGAAAGGAAGCTCTCCTGATGAGTCTCCTGACAGCGAAGAAGCCCGACGCCGGCGCTGCCGCCCCGGCACCGAAACGCCGGCAGCCAGCCCCCAGGAAAGGGGCCGCCGGCAGATTCGCCGTGTCCGGCTTCCTCTGGGTCTATGCGGTGATCGCCGTCGCGCCCCTGCTGGTGATGGTGTTCAGCTCGCTGCGGACCACCCGCGAGATGGCGCGGAGCCCGCTGGCGCTGCCGCTGAACCCGAACTTCACCAGCTATACCAAAGCCTGGGTCCAGGCATCCTTCGGGACCTTCTTCGTCAACTCCCTGCTGGTCACGATCGGCTCCGTCCTCATCTCCACCGTGGTCTCGCTGCTGGCCGCCTACGCGCTGGCACGGAGCAAGTCCCGGGTGGCCAGCATCATCGAGGCCGTATTCCTGTCCGGGCTGATGCTGCCGGTCTACCTGGCCATCCTTCCGGTCTTCTACCTGCTGGACACGATGGGCCTGGTGGACAACAAGTTCGGCCTGATCATGGTCTACGCGGCACTGAGTATTCCATTCTCGGTCTTTGTGCTGACGTCGTTCTTCCGCCAGCTTCCGGTGGAACTGGAGGAAGCAGCCCGGATCGACGGCGCCGGCAGCTTCACGATGTTCTGGCACATCATGCTGCCGCTCGTGAAACCCGCGATCGCCACCGTGGTCGTTTTCCGCTTCGTGCCGATCTGGAACGACTTCTTCTACCCGCTGATCCTGATGCGCTCCAAGGAGAACTACACCCTGCCCGTCGGGCTGACCACGTTTTTCGGGGAGTACCAGACGGACTGGCCCACCCTGTTCGCGGGCCTGGTCATCGCGACCATCCCGCTGGTGGTGCTCTTCCTCGTCGCCACCAAGCAGATCGTCGCCGGGCTCACAGCCGGCATGAGCAAATAAGCGGTATGCAGACAGACTGGATCCTCGGCCTGGACATAGGCGGCAGCGGCAGCCGGGCGGGCGTGCAACGCCTCGACGCCCCGGCCGGCGAGCCGCTGCTGACGGTCGCCGGGGCCAGGATCGAGGTACGCTCCGGCGGGATACCGCTGGCAGCCATCCTCGAATCCCTGCTGCCGCCGGCCCTGCAGGCCGTCGCAGGCCAGGGCGGGCAGCTCCGCGCCGCCGCCGTCGGGATGAGCGGGCTGCTCAGCCTCACCGCGGGCACCGCTGAGGCGCACCGCACCCTCCGCGCCCAACTGGGACCCATCCCGGTGGCCCTGGCCTCGGACGCCGTCACCTCGCTGGTGGGCGGAATCGGCCTCGGCGGCGGTGCCGTGGTGTCCGCCGGCACCGGCGTCGTGGGCCTCGGCAGCGACTTCGCCGGCCGCTGGCACCGGGTGGACGGTTGGGGACATGTCCTCGGTGATCTTGGCAGCGGAAGCTGGATCGGGACCGCCGGGCTCCAGGCCGCACTGGCCGCCCACGACGGCCGGCCCGGCGGTTCGCCCGCGCTGCTGGCTCTGCTGCGCGAACGCTGGGGCGCCCCGGAGGAACTTCCCCGGAAGATCTACACCCGGGACGACCGCGCCGGTATTCTCGCCTCCTTCGCCAAAGACGTGGCCTGGGCCGCGCACGCCGGGGACCCCGTGTCCGCCGGCATCTGGACGCGTGCCGGGGTGCTGCTGGCCGACAACCTGGCCGCCTCGCTGGCCCCCGGGGTTCCGCCGCTGGCTACCTACACCGGCGGGCTGTTCGACGTCGGGCAGCTGCTGTTGGAGCCGCTGGCTGCCCGGTTCAGCGCCATCCGGCCCGACGCCGAGCTGCGGGCGCCGCTGGGAGGTTCCCTCGAAGGAGCCCTCACCCTGGCCCGTGAACTGCTCCGGGCGCCGTCGGGGTTCCCGGACCAGGAACCCTACCTGACCTCGCGGCGGAACACCGCGCAACAGGTCCGGCCGTGACGACGGCTCCTTCGCCGCCGGGCTGACCCGAGTCCGGCAGCCCACCTCCAAGGAACTGCATGTGAAGATCATCGAGACCGTTACCGGCGCGGAAGCCGGAGCACGCGCAGCGGAGCTCATAGCCGGGCTTGTCCGCAGGACTCCGACGGCGGTCCTCGGGCTGGCCACGGGTTCCTCGCCGTTGCCGCTCTATGCGGCGCTGGCCGGGATGGACCCGGTGCTGGGCCGTGTGCGCGGGTTCTCGCTCGACGAGTATCTGGGGCTCGGCCCCGCCGATGAAATGAGCTACGCCCGGGTCATCCGCCGCGAGGTGATTGAGCGGCTCGGCCTGGATCCGGCCCTGGTCCGCACCCCGGACGGGCTGGCGGAGGACCCGATCCGGGAGGCTGCGGACTTTGACCGCAGTATCCGCGACGCCGGCGGCGTCGATCTGCAGATCCTTGGCATCGGCTCCAACGGCCATCTGGCCTTCAACGAGCCGCCGTCCGCGTTTATCTCCCGGACCCGCGTTGTGGAACTCGCGGCCAGCACCAGGCTGGACAATGCCCGGTTCTTTGACTCAGCGGCGGACGTCCCCAGCCACGCCATCACCCAGGGACTGGGCACCATTTCCGAGGCTCGCCAGCTGCTGCTGCTCGCGCATGGCGAAGGCAAAGCCGGGGCCGTGGCGCGCGCCGTCGAAGGGCCCGTCACGGAAGACTTCCCGGCGTCGCTGATCCAGCGCCACCCGCACGTCACCCTCTTTCTGGACAGGGCCGCCGCCAGCCGGCTGCAGCGCGCCCGGGTTTAGCGGCGCGGCCCGGGTGAATCTGTTGGCGTTATCCGCCCTGGGAGTCCGCTGTGAGGTGCCGATTGCGTGCCTCGATGAGCTTCCGAAGATATACAGCCAGAACCAGTTTCTCGGCCAAACGCCCGATTAGGCCGAACGGGGCCGTGAACTCGATCCGATCAACCATGGTGGTTCCGTGGGAATCCTCGCTGAACTCGTGGACGTGCCGGAACCGCCGGAACGGGCCCCTGACCTGCTCATCGACGAAGTAGTCCGGCGCCTCCATCTGGGTGATCCGACTCGTCATCCGGATCGGGACCCCGAAGTGCCAGGCCCGCCAGGTCACCTCTTCCCCCAGGGAGATAAGGCCGGACCTGACGCCGGCGACTGCGTCCTCCCGTGACCGCGACATGGAGTCCTTGTGGGCGTCGATGCTGCGGGCGAGATCAAACAGCTCCGGTCTGGGCGTGCGTGTCCGCGTGGTGCATTCGAAGTAGACGGCCATCGTCAGAGTATGACACCCCGGTCCGAAGACCGGGGTGTTCCTTTAGCTCCGTGGTCTCAGCTGGCTGGAGCGCCCGTGGCGCCGGCTGCCGCGCCGGCGAGGCGCAGCCACGTGTCCACGACGGTGTCGGGGTTCAGCGAGACGGAATCGATGCCTTCTTCGACCAGCCATTCGGCGAAGTCCGCATGGTCGCTGGGACCCTGGCCGCAGATGCCCACGTACTTGCCGCGGGCCTTGCAGGCTTTGATGGCCATGCTCAGGAGCTTCTTGACGGCCGGGTCACGTTCGTCGAAGCTGCCGGCGACGATCGCGGAGTCCCGGTCCAGGCCCAGGGTCAGCTGGGTCATGTCGTTGGAGCCGATGGAGAAACCGTCGAAGTAGTCCAGGAACTCGTCGGCCAGCAGCGCGTTGGACGGCAGTTCGCACATCATGATGACCTCGAGGCCGTTTTCGCCGCGGCGCAGCCCGTTCTCGGCGAGCAGGTCGATGACGCCGCTGGCTTCGTCGAGGGTGCGGACGAAGGGGATCATCAGCTTGACGTTGGTCAGGCCCATCTCGTTGCGGACGAAGGACAGGGCCTCGCATTCCAGATCGAAGCAGTCCCGGAAGGACGGCTCGAGGTACCGGGAGGCGCCGCGGAAGCCGATCATCGGGTTCTCTTCGTGCGGCTCGTAGGCCGGTCCGCCAATCAGGTTGGCGTACTCGTTGGACTTGAAGTCGGACATGCGCACAATGACCGGCTCGGGCGCGAACGCCGCCGCGATGGTGGCCACGCCTTCGGCCAGGCGCTTGATGTAGTAGTCGCGCGGGCTGTCATAGGCGGCGATCCGCTCCCGGATCTGGGCGGCGACGTCCGCCGGCTGCTCGTCCGGGTTCAGCAGCGCCTTGGGGTGGATGCCGATCTGGCGGTTGATGATGAACTCCAGCCGGGCAAGGCCCACGCCGTGGTTGGGCAGCTGCGCGAAGGTGAACGCCTGCTCCGGGGTGCCGACGTTCATCATGACCTTGACCGGTGCCTCGGGCAGCTGGGTGATTTCGGTTTCCTCGATGCTGAAGTCCAGCAGACCTTCGTAGATGAAGCCGGTCTCGCCGTCCGCGCAGGACACGGTGACCTCGACGCCGTCGGACAGGACGTCCGTGACGTCTCCGGTGCCGACGACGGCGGGGATCCCCAGTTCGCGGGCGATGATCGCCGCGTGGCAGGTCCGGCCGCCGCGGTTGGTGACGATCGCGGAGGCACGCTTCATGATCGGTTCCCAGTCCGGGTCGGTCATGTCCGCGACGAGGACATCGCCGGTTTCGAAGGCGGCCATCTGGTCAATGGCGGTCAGGATGCGCACGCGGCCGGCGCCGATCCGCTGTCCGATGGCGCGCCCTTCGGAAAGGACCCGGCCGGACCCGTTCAGGCGGAAACGGCTCAGGCTGCCGGACGTCCTGCGGGACTGCACAGTCTCTGGGCGCGCCTGCAGAATGTACAGGCCGCCGTCGATCCCGTCCTTGCCCCATTCAATGTCCATCGGTCGCCCGTAATGGTTCTCGATGGCGACCGCGTGGCGGGCGAGCTGCTCGACGTCGTCGTCCGTGAGGCTGAAGCGGTTCCGCAGGGAAGCCTCAACCGGCACAAAGTCAATGGTGTGGCCGATTTCGCGGTTGCTCGTGTATGTCATCTGGAGCGCCTTCTCGCCCAGTCCGCGCTTCAGGATGGCGGGGCGGCCTGCCTGCAGCGCGGGCTTGTAGACGTAGAACTCGTCAGGGTTGACGGCACCCTGGACGACCGCCTCGCCGAGACCGTAGGAGGAGGTGACGAAGACGGCGTCATTGAAGCCGGATTCGGTGTCCATGGTGAACATCACGCCGGAGGCGCCGACGTCGGAACGCACCATGCGCTGGATGCCGGCCGAGAGCGCCACCTCGGCGTGCTCGAATTTGTGGTGCACGCGGTAGGCGATGGCCCGGTCGTTGTAGAGGGACGCGAACACATCCTTGATGGCCACCAGGATGTTATCGATGCCGCGCACGTTCAGGAAGGTTTCCTGCTGTCCCGCGAAGGAGGCATCGGGCAGATCTTCCGCCGTGGCACTGGAACGGACGGCCCAGGAAAGGTCACCGCCGCCGTGCTTGTCCACCAGCTTTTTGTAGGAGTCACGGATCTGCGCTTCAAAATCCGGCAGGAAGGGGGTCTCGCGCATCAGCGTCCGGATCTCCTTGCCCGCCGCGGCCAGGGCCGTCACATCGTCGGTATCCAGCCCCACCAGCCTGTCGGCAATCTTCTGATCCAGGCCCGAGTCAGCCAGGAAGCTGCGATAGGCGTCCGCCGTCGTGGCGAAGCCGTCCGGAACCTGGACGCCGGCGGATGTCAGGTTCTGCACCATCTCGCCGAGCGAGGCGTTCTTACCACCTACCCGGTCCAGATCCTTGAGTCCGAGTTCTGAGAACCACAGGATGTCTATCGTCATGGTTGCTGCTCCTTTGCAGATGGTGGCATGCGGGGGCGCCGCCCCGCGATCGGCAATGACCGGGTGTTGGGCGGAAGTTCTTCCACAGTGACAGGTCTCCGGCCGGGTTTCCACATGAGCTGCGCCACAGCGACTTTGTGAAACTTTTCCCTAATGCCTGAGTTTCATCTGCTGCAGGATGGTGGCAGCCATTTCCTCCACGGAAACGCTGGCCGAATTAAGGTAGGGAATCCCGTGCGACACATACAGCCGCTCAGCGCTGCGCAGTTCGAACCCGCACTGCCGTAGCGACGCGTAGGGTGAGCCGCGGCGGCGTTCGGTGCGGACCTGGCTCAGGCGCAGGGGGTTTGTGGTGAGGCCGAAGCACTTCGCCACGAACGGCCGCAGGGGCTTGGGGAGACCTTCCCTTTCGAAGTCCTCGTCCACCAGCGGGAAGTTCGCGGCGAAGATGCCGTGCTGCAGTGCCAGATACATCGTGGTGGGGGTCTTGCCGCAGCGGGACGGGGCCACCAGGATGACCTGGGCCTTTTCCAGTGCGCGCAGGCTCTGGCCGTCGTCGTGTTCCATGGCGTATTCGACGGCGGCCATCCGCGACTGGTAGCGCGCCGCATTGCCCAGGCCGTGGGCCCGGCCCGGTTCCCCGCTGGCGGGGGTGCCCAGGGCACGCTCCAACACGCCGACGTGAGTCCCGATCAGGTCCACGATAATTCCGTTGCACGTGGCCAGGGTCTGGCGGATATCGGTGGTCACCGCGGTGGAGAAGACGATGGGGCGAAGACCCGTGGCGGCCAGTCCGTCGATGACGTTGACCACCGCCCGGGCCTGGTCCACGGTGGTGATGAAGGGGACGGTAAGGCGGTCAAAGTCGTTCTCGGGAAACTGCGTCAGCAAGGTGTTGCCGAGCGTTTCCGCGGTGATGCCCGTACTGTCCGAGAGGAAGTAAACCGGGCGGGGAGCGTCGTTGGTCATAGACGCATTGTCCTCCAGGGGGAGCGGCGCATTCGCCAATGACGCGCTTGTTCCGGCGCGTGGCCGGCGGCGGCTGGAGGGCATGGCGTGTAGCTCACGTCGCCAAAGCCCGGTGCGGCGCGGCCCTTGACGCCGCACGAAGTAGCTGTTCGTCTGAGTCCTTTCCTTAGTGCAGGTAACGTGGGTGTGTGAGAACGAGTCAGGCAGTGGTCCGAATCGCGGCCCGGTGGCTGCTGTTGTTGATGCTGGCCGTCGTGGCGGCCATAGTGTCGGTCGCCCTTGTCAATAACTCGCTCGCAAGCCCCCAACAGCCCGTGCGCGAGTATCTGCAAGCCCTCCGAGATGGCGAGGGCGGGCGGGCGCTCGGGATACTGCGGGCTTCTGTCCCGCAGTCGAACGCTGCCATGCTCGACGGTTCCGCGCTGCAGACATCAGCCGCTCGGATTTCGAATGTAGAAATCGGCGATACGGAACCGCGCGGAGGCAACCGAGTCATGGTGCCAGTGGACTACACGATCGATGGACAGCAGCAGCGCAGTGAGTTTCTGCTGGAACGTTCGGGGACGGAATGGCTGGTCTTCAGTAAATGGGCATTTGTTCCTGCGCCCCTGCCCACTGTGGAAGTAACCGTCGTAAATTCGAGCGAGGCTACGGTCAACGGTGTACCCGTGAACATGCCGGGCGGAAGAAACAAGTTTGCCGTGTTCTACCCCGGAGAGTACGAGGCGTCCCTGAATGGCGACTACTTCTCCGCTCCTGCGACCCGTGCGATTGTGTCAGGGACCGACTCTCCCGTACCACCACTTATTCTTCTGACCCAAGCCACGGACGAACTGAACCAGACGGTAGCCTCCAAGGTCAAGGAGTATCTCGACACGTGTGCGGCGGAGGCCGTCAAAGAGCAGCGACTCCAGCCGGGCTGCCCGTTCTACCATTCCACGGGCAATTTGGTGAAAGACGGAACCATCAACTGGACAATCACCGAGTATCCGGCGGTAAGCATCGAAGCATTCGATGGACAGTGGACAATTGCCCCGCTCGCTGGGAAGGCTCGTGTCACGGCCAGGCAACAGGACAATTTTAGCGGTGGATTTTCGGATCTGGATGTGGTTGTCGACTTCAGTTTTAATGCACGCCTGGACGTCGGTGCGGACACAATTACCGTCACGCCGCAGCTGAGCTACTAGTCCGCGCGGGCTTCACGCGTTATAACGGTCCGGCGTGAACCCTCGAACCTCACGCCGGGCCATCCGTCCTATCCGGTCATCGTCAGCCTGACGCCGCCGACGACACTAAATCACGACCCCGCGGCAAAAACCTTTCTCGTCACGCCCAAAGACGCCCACACCGCCAAACACTGCGACGCATAACAAGAAGTACCAGAATGGATCTGTTGACTGAGCAAGGTCGGGGTTGATGCAGCGATCGGAGGTTTGGCCGGTGGTCTCGGTGCCGGCACCGGTCCCGGCCCGCACACGGTTAGAGGGCTCCTGCGGCCCGGTCCCCAAGGAACGGTACCCGGAGGTATCTTGGGCTCTGAGTGCTATCTCAAGCAGCCAGCTGCGCTGCCCAACACCAAACTCCACGACCTGGCGCCAAACCCCTACGCGGGGATGCTGGACGCGTCCGCGTGGCTGCAAAGTCTGAGAGTTCCACATCAGTTCAGACTGGAAGCTCTGCAGTCCTTCTCTCCTGAAACAATATCGCTCAGTGTGGCTGGATCTCACCAGTATGGCTGGAGATTCTAGGGAGGCGGATCTGAATCTCTCGGTCGCTATAATACGCCTAACCTCCCTGCGACGAGATGTGATTTGGCTTTACCCTCTGTGAACACGATGGAACACTTGGCGCAATTCAGGATTGCCGAACTCCAGACCCGCACAAACTCAGCGGAATCCGGGGTCAGGCTAACAGCGGCCGAGGCACGGGCAGAGACCCTGCAAAAGGCACACGATGCGCTCCTGCAGCGCATCGTGTCGTGTCGTGTCGTGTCGCAAGCATGGACACGGAAGAGCGGCTGGCCGAGTCGACGGCGTAGAGTAACCTCCCCTGAAGAACCTCTAACGACAGTCGTCGTGGTTAACGAGCACCGTACTACCGCCCGCCCATGTGCAACCGCACGTGGGGCATTTGATGTACCAGTCGTCTGAGCCGGGGGTCTCGACCATCCGCCCGACGTTCTTGCCGCTTGATGGGCATTGAAGGCTCGAGTCGTTACTGCTGCTGTTTTTCATCGGTCTGTCCTTTCTCGATCATTGATTCGGGCTGCTCCGCTGTCATGTTTACCCCGGCGAACCGGTATTCCAACATTTCGCCGGGGAGATCGGCAAACTCTGCGCGTAGTTCCGGGAGCGCATCGGCCGCGTCTCGGTTGAGGAGCTCGTCCACGCTCCAGACCGCAAAATACGGCGGCCGGGGGAGCAGGGTTCCGACTCTACGGATGCCCGACAAATCCTCAGGGTCGAGGAGCGTATAGCCCGGGAACCGGAGCGTGTTGATAGCAACCTGCGCGTTGTCCCTGGCATAGCTGAGCTGAAAGCGGCACCAAGAATTTTGTTACCGGTGCATCACTGCGCGGTCAAAAACGCCCGCTTCCCTTCTATCTAAAGAGAAGCGACGGTTTCGCTATTGGCCGTGGCACTGGGATTTGAAACTTCTCCCGCGCCGTGAATGGCATGCGGAGCCCCTAGATTCCGGGGATTTTCATCACCGAGATCACCTGTTCATACGTCGGATGTGTGGGCGTGGTGGGCCTTGTTGCCCTTCCCTAGAACGAGTGCATGATGCGCAATGCCCTCGTGCACATGAATAGGCGGCCGTAGCTTCTCTCTCCAATTTGATCCACAAGACCCAGCTTTACCAGCTTGTTGACGGCGTTGTTGGCGGATTGATGCGAAACCTCAAAGCGTCGCGCGACGCTACTCACGTCGAACACTGGAGTCCCAATGAGATCCGCGGCCAGAGCGGTCGCGATGCTCTTGTCCTTCGCGCCACGAAGTTGTTGCTGCATCGACTCTTTGAGGTGGAGTAGTTCGCGTATTGCTTTCGTCGTCGCAAGGGACTGCTGGGCAACGCCTTGCATGAAAAATCGAATCCAAGGATCAAAGTTCCCAGTTTGGCTGGTCGAGAGTAGATGACCAATGTATTCCTCCCGCCTTGGTTCCAGCCACGAGGCCATGTTCAGCACGGGGTAGTCGAGGACCTTGCTTTCGATCAGCTGCAGGGATATGACGAGACGCCCTATTCTGCCATTGCCGTCCGCGAACGGGTGCAGGGTTTCGAACTGATAGTGGCCCAAGGCGACACGGATCAGGAGTGGAACTCGATCGGCCAAATTGATCCACTTCTCCCAGTCGGAGAATCCCTCTTCGAGGATTTTTCCTGGTGGTGGCGGGACGAAGCGGGCCTCTGAGACTGGGCGGCCGTGATTGCCGATGAAGACCTGTCGTTTGCGCAGTTGGCCTGAATCATATGTTTCGCCTCTGGTTCCCTTGACCAGAATTCCCTGTAACTCCTCCAAGACACTTCGGCAGACTGGACGGGTCTTCAACGAATCGAGGGACCGTTCGGCTGCTCGAAGGTAGTTTCGCACTTCTCTTACTTGAGCTGTGGACTTCTTTTCGTCGATGTAGTCCGCTTCGAGCACTTCTTCTAGAGAGGCGAATGTCCCTTCCAAGGCCGAAGTGCTGACGGCTTCCTTCGAAAGAGCAGGTCTTACTAGTAGGTGGGGTTCAGGTATCAGCGTGAGGTACGCGTTTAATGCCCCCAGCGCCCGATCGGCTTCGCCAAGAGCAATCTGGGCCTCCGGCGAGAGCGAGATCACTGAGGGGAGCGGGTCTGGGATGTAAGCGTAGTGCGCCCACGGCTGGTCGTTCATTGTGTCGGTGCCCGAAACGGGAACGAGTCTTCCGTTCGGGGATCCTTCGAATGCTTTGATGTCCACTCTTCAAGGATACCGCCGGCAACCTTGAAGAGTTATCGAAGACTGTAAGGCCCAGCAGCGAGCCCGTCAGGGTTGGGGCCAGCAACCTTGAAGAGTTCGAGGAGATTGTAAGAACGCTTGAACAGTTCGAACAGATGTAACGGTTGAGGCCAGCAACCTTGAAGGGTTCGAGGTCAGCGTTCCTCGCCTACTCAGAGGACGCTGACGGCTTCTGGGGGAGGCGCCTTCGCTGGGAACAGTTCGAGCACCCAGGAGGAACGCGCGGCTTCCGCCCTCTGTATGTTCGGCTGCCCCGGAACGGGTAGGGCCTGGTCATACCCCTCCGCGCCCTCCTGCCTCCTTCGCCGCATCGGCACGCTCTGAAGCACCAGCTGGGTACTGCTACGCCAGTTGAATCTCCTGCCAGGGCTGGGCGTCCAGGGCTTCCAGCACGTCGCCAGGACACGTGAAGAGGGCGGCCAGGTTCATGAACCTGGTATGCCAAGCAAGGTACGACTCCTCGTCGTCCGCGGGGTGCGGCCTGCCAAGGGCGTTCAGGAAGTCGTGTCTCACGACCAGTGAAACTCCACCGAGATACTGATCTGCGACGAAGCATTCCATGGCCGACAGGACGAGGTAGACCTCGTTGGGTTCCGGAGGTGGTGGTCCTCCGGGCCGCCCGGAAGCCCGCATGCGCATCTTGTCCAGGGCGGTCAGAGGCTTGCCGACGTTCTCTGCCCGGATGTCCTGCACTTGCTGCCGGAAGGCGCGTATCCGCTCGACGATGGAACAGTGCGGTTCGTCGACGCGTTCCGGAACCGGCTGGAGCAGGATGTCCGGTTCCGGCTCAATGACCGCGGATTCCTGACTGGGATGGAGTTCATGGTGTACCGGAGCGTGCTTCGTCCCGGTGGCCCGTTCGGGGACACCAAGAGCATGTTCACCAGTGGCTTCGATGCCGAGGGGGGTCGGGCCCCCGCTGTTGAGGCGATGAACAGGATGTTTTGCGCTGGCCCTCATGAATTGCCGCAACGTCACTTTGAGGGAACGTGGCTCCAGCAAGGCGAATGGGCCCGGACCAACTGGGGACGCATTCCACGAGGTGGTGATTGATGGGACCGCCCGGAGTTCGGCAGGAGCAAGTAGTGGCGCCGGCGACGGTACTTGCAGACGCCATCTTGCCCGCGGTCACTTCAAGACCTTCACCGAAGATGCGACGCTGCTCGGGAAGCAGGTGGGGACGTATTGGTGGGGCTGGCAAGTTCGTGGCCAGGAAGGCTCCGGCGTCATTGAGAAGACCTACACGCTGAGGGCCGGCAGCCGTAAATGACAGCGTTCAGCTGAGCTTCTTTGAAGCGGCGATCGGGCCGGCCTTATGCGTGTCGTTCGCAGACGACACGTTGCCCCGGCGTGGCTGAACACAGAGCGCCGCGGGAAATTTGTTACTGCTACGTTACCGCTGGCCTCTGCCAGACAAAACAAAAGGCTCCGCTTCCCTTTGTTTGCAAGGGAAGCGGAGCCTTTCTCATTGGCGGTGACGGTGGGATTTGAACCCACGTTGGCTTTCACCAAACAACATTTCGAGTGTTGCACCTTCGGCCGCTCGGACACGTCACCAACCTGAATAGGCTACCGGAGCAAAGCGCTCATCCACAAAACGGGCAGTTCAACACGGCGCGCCCGGGCTGCGCGGCTCTTCCCCGCGCGTAGGCAGGGGACTAGATTCGTCAGCAAGATGAGCAACGCAGACCAGAAGACGGCTCGGCAGACCACGGCCACCGCATATTGGACCGTCGGCCCCGAGAAGGGGGAACTTCGGTGCGAGGCGCTGCCCGCCCCCGGCATCGGCGAAGCCCTCGTGCGGACGCTGTACTCGGGCATCAGCAAGGGCACCGAACTGGTGGTGCACAACGCCCACGTCCCTGACTGCGTGGCCGGGGAAATGGCCGCCCCCAACCAGGAAGGCTCCTTTCCGTCCCCGGTGAAATTCGGCTATCTCTCTGTCGGGATCGTCGAGGAAGGCCCCGCGGACTGGGTCGGGAAGACGGTCTTCTGCCTGTACCCGCACCAGAACCGCTACATCGTTCCGGTCGAGTCACTCACATTGGTTCCCGACGGCGTTCCGGCCCGCCGCGCCGTCCTCACAGGAACCGTCGAGACCGCCGTCAACGGACTATGGGAGGCCGGGCCCCGGCTGGGTGACCGCGTCGCCGTGATCGGCGCCGGCCTCGTCGGCGGCATGGTGGCCAAACTGCTCAGCACTTTCCCGCTCGGCCGGCTGCAGCTGATCGACGTCGATCCCGCCAAACGCGCGTTCGCCGAAACGCTCGGCGTCGTATTCACCCACCCCGACGACGCCCTGCCGGACTGCGACATCGTGATCCACTGCTCCGCCTCGCAGGAAGGCCTGGAACGGAGCCTGCAGCTCGTGGGTGACGAGGGCGACGTCATCGAAATGTCCTGGTACGCCGACCGGAGTATCACGCTGCCGCTGGGGGAGGACTTCCATGCCCGCCGGCTCTCCATCCGCGCCAGCCAGGTGGGCGTGGTGGCCCGCGCCCGCCGCCACCGCCGCACCAACGCGGACCGGCTCCGGCTCGCCGTCTCGCTGCTGAGCGATCCCGCCTTTGATGTGTTCCTTACCGGGTCCTCCGGCTTCGACGAGATTCCCGACGTCGTCCAGCGGCTCTCCGACGGCACCCTGGACGCGCTCTGCCACGTCATCGAATATCCAGTCATTGCATACCCCGCCCCTGATGCCCCCACAACAGAAGACCCGAGGTACTAGACCGTGTTCAGCCTGACTGTCCGCCGCAATTTCATGATCGCCCACAGCCTCCCGCGTGCTGCATTCGGCCCGGCCCAGGGCCTGCATGGTGCCACCTTCGTCACGGAGGTGACTTTTCGCCGTCGGGCCCTGAACGATGACTCGATTGTGCTGGACATCGGTGAGGCCGGCGGGGTGCTGGATTCGATCCTCGAGCGGCTGAACTACAAGAACCTGGATGAGCACCCCGATTTCGCCGGGAAGCTGAGCACCACCGAGGCTCTGGCCCGGTACATCGCAGACGCGGTGGCCGCCCGGATCCGCGGGGGCCAGGACGGGCACGGGCTCGCCGGGCTGGACGTCACCCTGCGCGAGACACCCGACGCCTGGGCCAGCTACTCGCTTGACTTCGACGCCCGCTAGGAAGCCCCGTGCAGCCGTCCGGCCTCCGCATCCGCCTGGTGGTGCCCGGCAACGTGCGCCACAATTCCGGCGGCAACGCCTACAACGCGGCCCTCGCCCGGGAGCTGTCCACCCTGGGAGCCGCCGTGGAGACGTGCCCGCTCGACGGCGACTGGCCGGTGGGCAGCGCGGCGGACCGGCGGCGGCTGGGTGCCCTGCTGACGGCCGGAGCCGGTGGCACAGTCACCCTGGTGGATGGGATGCTCGCGTGCGGGGCGCCGGAGGAACTGGCGGCCGCCGCGGCTGCAGGGCGCCCGGCCTGGATCCTGCTGCACATGCTGCTGGATGAAACAGGGGCTGATGAAACCGGGCTGGAACGCCGGGCGCTGCGGGCAGCGGCCGGGGCGATCTGCACCAGCGGCTCGGCCGCGGCCGGCATCCGGGCCAGGCACGGGGTGGAGGGTATCCGGGTGGCCCTCCCGGGCACCGAAGCGGCCCCGCTGGCCGCCGGATCGGAGCCGCCGCACCTGCTGGCCGTGGCCGCGCTGCTGCCGAACAAGGACCAGTCGCTCCTGATCGCCGCACTGTCCCGGCTCACGGACCTGCCGTGGACCGCCGCCCTCGTCGGCTCGGATTCCGCCGACCCTGCCTATGCGGCCCGGCTTCGGGACACGGTGCAGCGGCTGGGGCTGCAGGACCGGATCCGGATCCCGGGCGAACTGCGGGGCGAGGCGCTGGATGCCGAGCGGGCCGCGGCCAACCTCAGTCTGCTGATCTCCCGGGCCGAGACCTACGGGCTTGTGGTCACCGAGTCGATCGCCCGTGGTGTGCCGGTGGTGGTGCGGACCGGCACCGGTGCCGTCGAAGCGCTCGCGGCCGGGGCCAGGCCGGGGGAGACCACCCTGCCGGGCGCCGCCGTCGCCCTCGGCACGGACCCCGCTCCGCTGGCCGAAGTCCTGCGCCGCTGGCTCACCGAGCCGGCGCTCCGCACGGGCTGGCGCGCGGCCGCGATTACCGCGCGGGAGCGCCTGCCGGGCTGGGACGCCACCGCACTGACGGTGCTGGCGGCCCTCGACGGCGACCCGGACGGCGCCCAGTCGGCAGGCACCCGGACAGCGACCCGGGCGGCGCCCCGGCGGTAGGGCGCCCGGCAGCCAAGCCGCACGACCAGACCGCCGCAGACGATTCCCCTGCCGCACAAGCTGGTGGACAATGACCCCATGACGCCCGAGCCCCTCAGCACCCACACACTCGCCGCGAATGCGCCGCCAGCCCGGACCCTCACCCCCGCACGGCTCCGCGCCTGGGCCTGGCACCGACAGGGCCTCGACGGCTCGCTCGCCGGCTGCACCGCGGAACAGGTGTTTGCCCGGGCCGGCTGGGCGCGCTCCGTGGGCGGCGCCAACCCCTACCTCACGCTCTTCGCCCGCGCAGGCATCCGACGCGAACAGGTGGACGCCGACGTCCACGCGCACCGGATCCTCGAACTCCCCACCGCGCGCGGCTGCACGTACGTCCTTGGCCGGGACGACTTCGCCTGGGCGCTGCAGCTCGGGCGCGACGCAGCCGAGGCAACGTTCAAGGTGGTGGGCCGGCTCGGCGTGGACCGCGGCGAAATTACGCTGCTCGAGGAGCAGGTGCTGCACATCCTCGCCGAAGCCGGCGCGCCGCTGGATCCGCGCCAGCTCAAGGACGAACTCGGCGACTCCGTGCGGAACCTCGGCGAAGAAGGCAGGAAGAAGGGCGCCACCACCACCCTGCCCACCGCCCTCGGCATCCTGCAATCACAGGGACGGATCCGCCGCGTGCCGGCCACCGGACGCCTGGACCAGCAGCGCTACGCCTACGAGCTCTGGGGCCTGCCGCCCAGCCCGCTCGCCGACGACGCATCCCGGGCCGAGCTGATCCGCCGCTACCTCGGCTGGACCGGCGGAGCCACGTTCAAACAGTCCCAGTGGTTCACGGCCTTCACCGTGGCCCAGAGCAGGGCGGCGCTGGCCGCCGTCGGCGCCGTCGAGGTGACCACCGCCGGGGGCGGGGGGCTATGGATGCTGCCCGACGACGTCGAACTCCTCGCCGTGTTCGAGGAACCTGCCGAAGAGCAGATCCAGCTGCTCGCCGGGACGGATTCGCTGGTGCTGCTGCGCCGCAACGCCGCGGAGATGCTCGACGAGGACGGCGCTGAAAGGGGCGACACCGGCAGACAGGTGATGGCCCCGCTCGGGCTGCAGGCCGACCTCCCCGACCACCCCATCCTGGACCGCGGCCGGATCATCGGGCTATGGCAGTACGAGCCGGGCAAGGAACGGATCGTGCCCTGGCTGTTTCACACCACAACTCCGGCGGTGACCCGGCGGATCGCCCAAGTGGAGGCTTGGATCCGGGAGGACCTGGCCGACTTCCGCGCCTTCAGCCTCGATTCACCGGCCACCCGGCAGACACGGATCGACGCGCTGGCGGCATCCGCGGCAGCCTCCGCGGGAAAATAGCGCGCCGGCCAGGCGAATCAGGCACAGAGGGGGAGCAGTGATGACCGAGGTTCAGCTGCCGCGGTGCCCGGCGAAGAAGTCGTGCAGCAGGGCCGCGCATTCCTGTTCCCGGACCCCGGCATACACTTCCACCCAGTGGTTGAGCCGTCGTTCGCGGAGGATGTCGAACACGGAGCCGGCCGCCCCGGCCTTCTCGTCCCACGCGCCGAACACCACCCGCGGAATGCGGGCCAGGACCACCGCCCCGGCGCACATGGCACAGGGCTCCAGCGTCACCACCAGTGTGCAGTCCGCCAGCCGCCAGCCGTCACCGGGCCTGCCGGCCAGGACGCTTCGCTGCCGCAGCCGGGCTGCGGCCTCACGGATCGCCACCATCTCGGCGTGCGCCGTAGGGTCCCCCAGCGCTTCGCGTTCGTTGCGCCCGGAGCCGAGCACCGCGCCGTCGGGCCCGATGACGACGGCGCCAATCGGGACGTCCGCCGTGGCCAGCGCAGCCCGCGCCTCAGCGAGGGCAAGGCTCATCCACTCTGTATGGCGAGGCTCCGGAGAAGTCATTGCTCAATGATAGTTTCGACGAAAGGGCAGCTGTGAAAAGCAAAGGATTGAGGAGACGGCCGTGAAGACCTTTGCAGAGCGTTGGGGTAAATGGGTGGTCCCCTACGCTGCGCTGTGGCTCACCTTGCTGGCCGGCGGAGTTGTTGTGGTGGCGCTGGCATGGCTTGGCGCCGAAGTATACGACAACGTGGTGGACGAGGCGGGACTCGCGAATCTGGACAGACCTGCGCTGGCCCTCGCCGAAGACCTGCGCACCCCGGAGATCAACTCGGCCGCCACAGGTTTCACTAATGTTGGCGGAAGCATCGGCATGCCGATCCTGGCGAGCATCCTCACCGCCTGGCTCACCTGGCTGAACCGCACCTGGCGGCCGATCATCCTGGTCTGCGGTGCCGCGGCTGTGTCCATCACGGCCACCACGTTCGGGAAGAACCTGGTGGGCCGCGCCCGCCCGGATTTTGTCCATGCCGTGCCGCCCTACGAAACCTCCCCATCCTTCCCCAGCGGGCACGCACTCAACTCCACCGTGGTCATCGGTGTGCTGGTTTATCTGACCTGCCTCCAGCTCAAGAAGACCTCGGCCCGCGTCGCGGTGATCGCCGCCGGTGTGATCTTCGTCGCGGCGATGGGCCTGAGTAGGGTTTTCCTGGGGCATCACTGGATGACGGATGTGATCGCCGCGTGGCTCCTCGGCCTTGCCTGGCTGGGCATCGTGATCCTGGCCCACCGGCTGTTCCATGTGCTGCGGCACCGTGGGCATGCGGGCCCGGCGCCGACCTTCGACCACCCGGCGCACCTGATGGACGGACGCCCCGACGGCGCGGGCCCAGGCGGCGCTAATGGCGCGGGCCCCGGCCCCGATACGGGTGCTGCCGGGAGCGCGGCCGGGAACGAAGACACCACTGCGGACGGGCTCGGCGCCCGCGGCCCCACGGGCGGCTGACCCGCGGTTCGACGGGCGGCTGACCCGCGGTTCGACGGGCGGGTCAACTGCCGCCGGGTGATAGTTTTGACCCATGCGCATTCTCGTTGTGGACCACCCGCTGGTCGCCCATAAGCTCACCGTTCTGCGGGACAAGAACACCCCTTCCCCGGTCTTCCGCCAGCTCACCGAGGAACTCGTTACGCTCCTCGCCTACGAGGCGACCCGCGACGTCCGCACCGAGCCGGTGACCATCGAGACTCCGGTCAGCACCACGATCGGCACCGCCTTCACCAAGCCCACCCCGCTGGTGGTCCCTATCCTGCGCGCCGGGCTCGGCATGCTCGAGGGTATGACCAAGCTGGTCCCGACCGCCGAGGTTGGTTTCCTGGGCATGGCCCGGGATGAAGAAACCCTTGACATCATCACCTACGCCGAGCGACTCCCCGAGAACCTCACGGACCGGCAGATCTTCGTGCTGGACCCGATGCTTGCAACCGGCGGCACCTTGCGGGAGGCCATCAAGTTCCTCTTTAAGCGCGGCGCCTCCGACGTCACCTGCATCTGCCTGCTGGCCGCCCCGGAGGGCCTGGCCAAGCTGGAAGAGGAGCTTGCCGACGCCAATGTGACCATCGTCCTCGCCTCCATAGATGAGAAGCTCAACGAAAAGTCTTACATCGTTCCGGGTCTGGGCGATGCCGGCGACCGCCTCTACGGCGTGGCCGGCTAAGCTCGCCGTCGTCGATTCTGACGCCGGAGGCGGCTGGGGTTCCGGAAAACACCGGCGCGGCCTCACCTGACCCGCATGGACTGGATCCTGTGCATTCGGGGCTCCTCGCCTGGCCGTGCTTCAGACTGGCCGTGCCGGCGGTCTAGTACCAGTTGTTGGCGTAGTGGAAGTTCAGGGCGCCGCAGGGGGAGCCATAGCGCTCCTTGACGTAGTTCAGGCCCCAGTTGATCTGGGTCCGGTAGTTCGTCCGGTAGTCCGGGCCCGCGCTGGCCATCTTCTCGGCCGGCAGGGACTGGACCACGCCGTATGCCCCGCTGCTGGGGTTGGTGGCGGTGGTTTTCCAGTCGGATTCCTTGGTCCACAGCTTCTGCAGGCACTTCATCTCGTTGGCAGCCCAGCCATGCGTTCCCAGCTGCGCGGCGGCGTAGGCCTGCGCGCCGGCAGGGTCGTCGACGGCAACGGGCTTGGCCGGCTCAGGTGCCGGTACAGGCTCGGGTGCCAGATCCGGTGCGGGAGTCGCGGCGGCGGGTGGCGGGGGAGCCGCGGCGGCGGGAGCTTCGGCGGGATTCACCTCTTCGGCCCGGGGCCCGACGCCGGCGGTGCCGGGAAGGGCCGACTGCGAATCGACGCGGACACGTTCGAAGTCCAAGTGCGTCAGCGGGTCGGCGGTGGTGGCCGAAGCCCCGCTGGAACTGCCGGCGCTGGCGTTGCGGTTGGCAGTCTCGGCGGCCTGCCCGGCAGCCCCGATCCCGACGAGCACCGCGCAGGTGGTGGCAACGAGGGCGGCGCGACGGCCGGTGGATCCGAGGCCCGCGGTGAACCGGGACCGGGTTGACGCTGGATTGGTGTCCGCCGCGCGGTGGCGCGAAGCCGTCGAGCGGGTTGCCTGCTGGGCGCTCTTGTGGCGCGTTGGTACTTTGAATTCAGTCATGATCGCCTCTCAACGCCTGCGGAGTTAGCTGTCGGGTTCGGATGCGATATCCGGCCGCACGGAACCTCACGTGTCGGCTTCACCCCAAGGGTGCAAAGATGCAGAATGCCCGGGAACTCTGGGTTCCCCGCCTCTGCCTGGTCGATCGGAATCCGGGAAGCGGCAGAGTTTGGCGTCCGTCCGGATGCGCGGCCCTGTGGCGGCCGCACCCTAAAAACGGTACAGGAGCCGGAAACAAAAGTCACATTTCGGTAACAAGCAGGTCGACGGCGGTGCGTCGCCTTGTGCTTCCGCGGCCTGGCCTGCGCCCCGTTTCGATGGTTCCCGGCGGGTTCGACGCTAAGCAGCGTCTAGCCGGCAGGGAACCGTCGAAGCGGCGCGCCCGGCGGGCTCGCGGGAAGCCGGACGGTGAACTCCGTGCGGCCCGGCCGGGAGATGACCTCGACGGTCCCGCCGTGAGCCTCCACAATCGACTGCACAATGGAGAGGCCTAGCCCGCTGGTCCCCTCGGCCGTGGGTTCAGCCGCCTGCACCCCCGGCACTCCCGGAGCGGCCGGCACTCCCGGGCTGCCGGATGCCCCGGTGCCGGCATCTGCCGCCGTCGTGACTGCCTGGTTCTTGCGGGCGGCGTCGGCCCGGGTGAAGCGCGAGAAGATCCTGCCGACAAACTCTGGGGCGATCCCGCTGCCGTTGTCCGTCACCGTCACCACGGCGCTCCCGTCGGCGGACCGCGCCACTCCGGTGACCACCGCTGTACCTGGCCCGGTGTGCTTGCGCGCGTTGGACAGCAGATTGGCCAGCACCTGGTGCAACGCGGTCGCGTCGCCGCGGACCACCACCGGCTCTTCCGGGAGCTCCAGCTGCCAGAGGTGGTCCGGGGCCATGACCTTCCCGTCGCTGACCGTCTCGATCGCCAGCTGGGTAAGGTCGACGTCGCTGGACTTGAGCGGCCGGCCCTCGTCCAGGCGCGCCAGCAGCAGCAGGTCCTCCACCAGCGCGGTCATCCGCTGGGACTGGCTCTGCACCCGGGCCAGGGACTTCTCCCCGTCCGGCGTGAAGTGTTCGGTCATCCGCATCAGCTCGGTGTAGCCGCGGATGGCGGTCAGCGGGGTGCGCAGCTCATGCGAGGCATCGGACACAAACTGGCGCACCTTCATTTCGCTTTGCTGCCGCGATTCAAGGGCGTTGGAGACGTTGTCCAGCATCTGGTTCAGCGCGAAGCCCACGTTTCCCACTTCCGGGCCGGGATGCGCCGCCGACGCCGGAACCCGCACCGCGAGTGCCACCTCGCCGGCGTCGAGCGGGAGGCGGGAGACCTGGGTGGCCACTTCGGACAGCTGTTCGAGCGGCTTCATGGTCCGGCGGATCAGGGCCGTGCCGGCGAGGCCGATCAGTACGAGACCGCCGGCGGAGACCACCACCATGGTCCACACCAGCGAGGCCAGGGTGTTCTGTTTCTCGGCGAGCGGCAGCCCGGTTACTATTACGTCGCCGGAAGGGGCCCGGGCGGCAGTGAGCCGGTACGCACCCGCGGAGAGAACGCGGTCCACGGGGCCGCCGTTAGGTGTGAGCACCACCAGTATCTCGCTGTCCCCGGCGGAGAGGGATTTGCGGCTGGCATCATCGGCGAGGAAGCCGGCGCTGCTGACGGCGCCGTTGAGGATCCGCGCATTGAGGGTACCGACGCCCTGGCCCCGGGCTTCCAGCGGATCCCGGCGGACATCGCCGTTCCCTGGTCCGGGGCGGCCGAATTCCCGGGCCCGTCCGGACGCCTGCTCAAGCTGCGAGTCCAGTTGCCTCGTCAGGAACAGGTCCATCGAGGCATAGCTGAACACTCCGACGGCACCGCAGATCGCCACGAGCAGGCCCATGGCGACAAGGACCAGCCGGGTGCGCAGATGCCACGTGGACGGGTTGCGCCAGCTTCGCCCGGAGGCGCCTGGCTGATCGGCGCCTGGCCGACCCGCGCGGGCTGGCAGGATCACTCCGCCGGCTTCAGGACGTAGCCGGCGCCGCGCACGGTATGGATCATGGGCGGGTGGCTGGCGTCGACCTTCTTGCGGAGGTAAGAAATGTAGAGTTCGACGATGTTGGACTGGCCACCGAAATCATAGTCCCAGACCCGGTCCAGGATCTGGGCCTTGCTGATGACGCGTTTGGGGTTCTCCATGAGGTAGCGCAGGAGCTCGAACTGCGTCGCCGTGAGGTGCAGTTCCTCGCCTGCCCGTGTGACGTCCCGGGTGTCGATGTTGAGGACCAGATCCCCGACCACGAGTTCGGCGGTGTCCATTGCTGCCACACCGGAGCGCTGGACCAGCCGGTGCAGCCGCAGCAGCACCTCCTCCATGCTGAAGGGCTTGGTGACATAGTCGTCGCCTCCGGCGGCGAGGCCGGTGATCCGGTCCTGGACGTCGTCCTTGGCAGTAAGGAACAGGGCGGGGACCTCCGGGGCGAAGGAGCGGATCCGGCCGAGCAGCTCGACGCCGTCGAATCCGGGAAGCATCACGTCGAGCACCAGTACGTCGGGGCGGAACTCCCTGGCGAGTTTCACCGCTTCGGGTCCGTCGCTCGCGACCGCTACGGACCAGCCTGCCATCCGCAGCCCCATGCTCATGAGCTCGGAGAGGCTGGGTTCGTCGTCCACCACAAGGGCACGGATGGGGGAGCCGTCCGGATGCGCGAGAAGAGGGAGGTTATTGGTCATGGAGTGCGAGGTGGCCATGGGACAACTCTCCGTTCTGCCGGTTAGGCGCGGCTTTGGGGATCCTGTGCGTCACCTGTGAATCCCAGCCTAGCGAGCTGGATGCTGCCGGGGCACCGGAGCTAGCAACGAAAATCGACGGCCGCCGCAACCTGCCGGAGCCCGCAGGACCCGGCCGCGAGGCAATTTTCGGGGCCGGTCAGGGTGCCCACTCTGTGGAACGGTGGACATTGGATGATCAGTAGGCGAACGGTTTTGCCGAATCGCCCGAGTCTGAATAAATTCAAAAAAGTGCACCCTCTAGCCGAAGCATCTTCGACAGAATTGCCGAAGTGGGCATGCAATATGCACAACACCTGATATTTGATCGGCAGGGCAGAATTGTGATCTGCACTACATTTTGAGTTTTCGTCTCACAACGTGGACTGTGGGATGCATTGTTACTTGCAAGTTTTCATTGTTACGTTGCACACTTCAATTGTGAACAAGAACTCAACAGCACCTGCAGTCGCAGCTTCCTGGTTCAGCGCACCCGCTGATTCCGAGATGCGCTGTTGTCGAATGCACGCCTAACTTTTACACCCCAAGAGTTTC
This sequence comes from Pseudarthrobacter sp. HLT1-7, assembly GCF_059383435.1. Taxonomy (NCBI): domain Bacteria; kingdom Bacillati; phylum Actinomycetota; class Actinomycetes; order Micrococcales; family Micrococcaceae; genus Pseudarthrobacter; species Pseudarthrobacter sp. HLT1-7. The sequence goes on from NZ_JBWZCH010000001.1 coordinate 376,354, forward strand.
TAGGCATTCGCCCCAGCCCAGAGTCGGGCGCCCCTCCCCATTTTTCATTGCGGGGAAACTAGCATTCGAGCCGCGATGACGGCCATTCACATTGAGGTAGCAAGCCATGTCAGTTGCATCCGGATACGTCCATATCTCCGTCCGTAACGCCAGCAAAGCCGGCCAGGCCTCCGGCATCCGCCAGGGGTTCGGCGGCAGCCCGTCGTTCCCCACCGGATCCGGCATCAGCTTTCCGGCCCCGGGCTACGCGGCGCAGGGCTACAACCCGAGTTCCTACGGTCAACTCCGCGCCGTTCCGGCCGACCCCGCGACGGCGCCCACTCCCGTGGTTGCGCCGGGCAACGGCAGCCCGGTGCGGCCTGTCCCGGCCGACAATGTTGCCCGCGGCTTTGTGCTCTACATGGGTGTTGACGAAGAGACTGCGGCGGCTGCCGGCACATCTATTGCCAAGCTTGCCCAGGAGATCCGCACCTACGCCCAGTCCCTTGTCGCCGATGCTGAAAGCTACGCCGCCGTCGCCGTTGCGCCGGCCAGTGCCCCGGGTTCAGCGCTCGACGTCGTCCGGTCCACCTTCGGTGACCCAACCGGTGGCGCCCGCCAGCGCGCCGAGGCGGCCCGCCTGCAGCAGCCGCAGGATCCGCGTCCGTCCGGCGTCTTGATCGACCTGGCCCGCCGCGAGGTCCACCTCGACGGCGAATCCCTGAACCTCACGTTCAAGGAATTCGAGCTCCTGAACTACCTCGTGGAGAACGGCACCCGCACCGTGGGCCGTGACGAGCTGCTCGAGGGCCTGTGGCGCAACGCAGAAGAGGTGCCCAACGAGCGCACCATCGACGTCCACATCCGCCGCCTGCGCTCCAAGCTCGGACGCCTCGCCAACACGGTGCGGACGGTGCGCGGCCAGGGATACCGGTTTTATGAGCACCCCGAGGTTGTTGTCTGGGCCGCTCCGGAATACTCGATCTAGCTTCTGAACCTGCGAAAAGCGCCCGCTCCTCTTCTGGGGGCGGGCGCTTTTGCGGCAGCTCCAGCGGCTTTCCGCCGTGCCTTAGCGTTCGCTTGCTCCCTTGACCTCGCAAGCTCGGACAAGGAATCCGGCCAGCTCTCTTCCTCCTTCGTTCCTCAGTCGGCGATGCGGCACTACGCGGAAAGCCGCTTCGCTTCCGCCGGGCAGCTCCTCACGTCGGGCGGCGGGCGCATCGGTCAATTTGACCGGCGGGCATGTGCCTCCGCGGCTGTTGGGCGGCTGTTGGACTCTGTTGTGTTTCGGGGGTGCGGCGTAGGCTCGGAGCGTTGATCCGACTATTGGGAGGAACCATGTCTGTTGCACGTATTACTACCCTGAGCGCCAACTCCAAGACCTCGTTCGACGCTGCCGTTAAGGAGGGCATCGACCGGGCAAACATGACACTGCGCAATGTGACCGGCGCGTGGGTCAAGGAACAGAAAGTTGAAATTAAGGACGGCGCGGTGGTTGCCTGGCACGTCGTGCTAGAAGTGACCTTCATCCTCGACGACTGACAGAGCATCCGAGGGATGCGCGCTCGGGGATCAGCCCCAGCACTAGGATTGAACCATGAGCGCGCATCACATCAAACGGCTGGTGATCATGCGCCATGCCAAGGCGGACTGGCCAGGCGGCGTCGCGGATCATGACCGTCCGCTGGAAGAACGCGGTCACCGTGATGCGCCCTTGGCCGGAAAATGGTTGCTCAAGCATGGCGTGATTCCCGACTTCATCCTGTGCTCCAGTGCCCTGCGGACCCGCCAGACCTGCACCTGGGTGTGCAGCGAACTCGGCGACAAGGCACCCACGCCGAAACTTGAGGACGGGCTCTACGCCACCTCGGCCCTGCGGATGCTGGCTGTCATCAACCATGTCCCGGACACCGTCACCACTCTCATGGTGATCTCGCATATGCCCGGCGTGCAGGATCTCGCCATGCATCTGGCCTCGCGCGATTCCAACCACGATGCCTACATGGACGCAGCCACCAGGTACCCCACCAGCGGACTTACCGTTTTGGAGACCGAGAAGTCCTGGGCCGAGCTGGACGGCCAGGACGCCCGGCTCACGCAGTTCCAGATACCCCGGTCCAAGTAGCCGGCTTGACGGCGCCGCCTCGTGCCCGGATGAAGCCCCGAACGCATAGTCATTCCGGCGATTCCGCTGTTTACTGATCCTGTGTACTCATGGTTTTCAGTCGGGCCTAGAGAAGAGGTTGATCATCGTGGATTCAGGACAGCTCATAGGGATTATCGTCGGCGTCGTTGTGGTGCTCGCGATCGTGGCCGTGGCGGTCATGTTCGGCCGCAGACGCAAGATGGCCGAGGACCGCAACCGGGCTGTGGAGATGCGCGAGCACGCCCGTGCGGACGAGCTCGGCGCAAAGGAACGCGAGGCGAAGGCTGCCCGCGCCGAAGCGGACGCGAAGCAGGCGGAAGTCGACGCGGAACGCCTGCGCGAAGAAGCCCGTGCTCGCCAGGAAGAGGCGGACCGGGGCCATGCCGGCGCCCACGAGCAACTCCAGAAGGCCGATGAGCTGGATCCGGACGTTGTTACCGGCGAACACGGTGATACCCGGGCGCCGGAGGACGCGCCCCCGGAAGGAAGCGGCGGCGAGGAACTCCGGCGGGACCGCAGCACACGGAACCCCGTCACGGGCGACCCTGCCCCCAACTCCGGAGACAACCAGCCCCGGGGTGACCATCCCCGGAACCTCTGACCTCCAGGCCGGCCCTGGGCTCCGGCCCTGGACGTCGGGCTGAACCCGCGTCGCAGGGGCAGGCCGCGGCCGGAACCGGCATAGTGGCAGTGTGAACCCTCGCCATTCCGCCCTGGCCCTGCTCGTCGCCGTGCTGTGGGGCGTCAACTTCGTTGCGATCGACCTTGGCCTGCACCCGGACGGGGCAGAGATGCCCCCGCTGCTCTTCGTGGCCATGCGCTTCACGCTGGTGGTGATTCCGTGCATCTTCTTCATCCGGAAGCCGGACGTCAGCTGGCAGGCGGTCGTCGGCGTCGGACTCCTGATGAGCGCCGGACAGTTCGGCCTCCTCTACCTGGCCATGGCGCTGGGCATGCCCGCCGGCCTCGCCTCCCTGGTCCTGCAGGCGCAGGTGCTGCTGACGGTGCTCCTGGCGGCCGGCTTCCTCGGCGAACGGCCCAGCCGCCGGCAGTTTGCCGGCGTGGTGCTGGGCGTCGCCGGCCTGGCCGTCGTTGCGGTCGGACGAAGCCTGGTGGCCCCGGTGCTGCCGCTCATCATAGTGCTGGCCGCTGCTCTGTCCTGGGCCGCCGGGAACATCGTGGTCCGAAAGGCGAGGGCTGCCTCGGGGCTGAGCCTCGTGGTGTGGTCTGGCGCCGTGGTCCCGCTGCCCCTGCTGGGCCTGTCGCTGCTGGTCGACGGCCCGGCCGCGGTGTCGCAGGCTTTTGTGGAGGTGCAGCCGGTGACCATCCTGAGTGCCCTGTACACCGCGGTTTTCGGTTCGCTCGTGGGCTACGGCATCTGGAACCGGTTGCTGGGGCTCTACCCGTCCTCCGCCGTGGTGCCGTTCACGCTCCTGGTCCCCGTGGTGGGGATGACGACGGCGTGGCTGGTCCTGGGCGAGGTGCCGTCTCCGGCCGATGTGACCGGAGGGCTCCTGCTTCTCGCCGGGGTGGCGACGGCGGTACTGGGCTTTGGGGGCCGGGCCCCCCGCGCCGGCCCTGCGCCGGGACCGCGGGCTCAGCGCCGGGGCGAGGTCGTCGCCGAACGGCGTGCCGGGGACGTCGCGGGGGACTTGGCTGGAGACTTGGCTGCGGATGCGCCGCCGGCAGATGACGCCGGACGCTTGGCCGCGGAGGATGCCGCCCGCGGAGCAGGTACCCGGGCCGACTGAGCCCTGGCCGGGGATGCCGGGCGGGATGAGGACGCGCGGACTGTGGGTCTCCGGGGAGCGGCGCCCCTGGATGTCGACGCCGGGCGGCGCCGCGGGGCGGGGGCGGCGCCGCGCGGACGCCGTCCCGGGAGCACCGTTCCGGCAAAGAGCAGCAGCAGCGTGGCGGCGCCGGATGCCGCCGCCAGGTAGAAGTACAGGTCCGGCTGGTCGGAATCCACCCGGGCGGACATGGCATCCGGATCGGCGTTGAACGCCAGCCCCCATTGCCGCAGGAACGCGATGCCGAACGCAATGAAAAGGACGCTGCCGATCCCGCTGGCCACCAGGGTGGTGTGCCGCCGGCGGATGACCACCTCGGACACGCACGCCACGTACGCCGCAACGGAGGCAGCCAGGAACCACAGGCCCACGGTCCCGTGCAGCGTGATGCCGGCCAGCGCCAGCAGTGCCAGGGCAGCGAAAAACGCCCCGATGGCAATCCTGCCGCTGATACCCATGTGGCGCATGTGATCCATCATCCCCGAAAAGAGCTATTTCACGAGCCAGCCGCGCATGGACGCCACAATCGCGGTGACACTTTGTTGCCGGGTCCGCTCCGGGTTGTAGGTCTGCCGGTCCAGGCCGACCACCAAACAGCCCCTATGATGGCAATCTCCAAGCTGCCCCGGGACACGGCAGGATCCACCGGATAGACGGCAGCCGCCGCGTCAATGGCCGTTCAGAGACCGTACTCTTCGAGCAGCCGGAGCCAGACCTCGCTGATCGTCGGGTAGGACGGCACGGCATGCCACAGCCGCTCCAGCGGGACCTCGCCCACCACGGCGATGGTCGCGGCGTGAAGCAGTTCGGCCACGTCCGGGCCGACGAAGGTGGCACCGAGCAGGACCCTGCGGTCCTCGTCGATGACCAGCTGGGCCCAACCGGCGTAGTAATCGGCGTGCAGCGCGGACCCGGCCACCTGGATGGGCAGCTCCACAGAAGAGACGCGGAAGCCGTCCTTTTCCGCCTGCTGCGGGCTCCGGCCCACACTGGCCAGCTCCGGGTCGGTGAAGACGACGTTGGGCACGGCGTGGTCATCGGCGGTCTGTGCGTAGCGGCTCCAGGGTGCCGGCTCGCCGTCGAGTTCGCCCTTGGCCCTGGCGGCGATGGCGTCGCCGGTGGCGCGCGCCTCGTATTTTCCCTGGTGGGTCAGCATGACCTTCCCCGCGGCATCGCCGACGGCGTAGAGCCAGTGGCCGTCGTCTGTGGTTCCGGTGCCTTTAGGTCCGGAGGCTGGTGTCCCGTTGACCGCTGGTCCGGATACCAGGCCGGTGGAATCGGTGTCCAGCAACAGGTTCTTGCCGTCTGCGGCGGCGAGTCCTACGCTCTCCAGCCCGATCCCTTCCAGAGCGGGGTGCCGGCCGGTGGTGACGAGGAGCTTGTCCGCCGTGACGGTTCGGCCGCCGTCGAGGGTCAGGGTGAGGGAGCCGTCGTCGTTTTCGCCGACGCCCGTGGTGCCGGTGTGGAGATGGAGGTCGACGCCGTCCGCGCGCAGGCCCGCCGCAACCAGCTCCGCGGCCTCCGCCGGGAACATCCCCAGCAGCGCGCCGCGCGCCACGAGTGTTACCGCGGCGCCCAGCCGCGCGTAGGCCTGGGCCAGTTCGGTGCCGGCCACGCCGCCGCCGAGCACGGCCAGCCGTGCGGGAATCTCGCGGGCCGACGTCGCCTCCCGCGTGGTCCAGTACTCGACGTCAGCCAGCCCGTCGATGGGCGGCATGGTGGGGGTGGATCCGGTCGCCACGACGACGGCGTGCCGCGCGGAAAGCGCGTAGCTGTTGCCGTCCAGCCCGGCGACCTCCACCTTTCGCGGCCCCGTGATCCAGCCGTGGCCGCGGATCAGCTCGATCCCGGTCTCCTCGACCCATGTGACCTGGCTGTCGTCCTGCCAGTTTGAAGTGAAGGAATCGCGACGCTTGAGGACGGCGGCCACATTAAGGGTCCGGGTGACGGCCTCCTGAGCGCCCGGGACAGTCTGTGCGCCGTGGAGCGCGGTGCCAGGCCGCAGCAGGGCCTTGGAGGGCATGCAGGCCCAGTAGGAACATTCGCCGCCCACCAGCTCCGCCTCGATCAGCACCGCGGTGAGCCCGCCGCGGACCACCCGGGCCGCCACGTTCTCGCCCACGGCGCCGGCGCCGATCACAATGACATCGAATTCCCGCTCAAGCTGTGCCGTCATGGCAAAAGCCTACGCCCGGGCTGTGACCGTCCGAGGACCGGCCTCCGGGGTGTCGATCCCGCGGCAGCGGCGGCACGGACCCCGCGTGATCTACGTGGCGGAGGCGGGGGCCAGATATTGGCGGCCGCACTGTTCAATGCCCACTTCGACTCAACGCCCACTTCGACGGTATCCGGCGAATTCCCGCTATGTCGGGCAGCAGCTGCCGGCGGCTGTTTCGAAACTGACAGTTCCGATGGTATCCGCGAGCCTGCGTTGTCTGACACAAAAAATCCGCACCGGCGGACCGGTGCGGATCGTCCTACTGTGTCTCACTTCAATCTGTGCGCCCAGAGGGATTCGAACCCCCGGCCTCCTGTTCCGTAGACAGGCGCTCTATCCAGCTGAGCTATGGGCGCATTTTCGGTTCTTGGAGCTTCTCGCCCCCGAACCTCGAATTACTTTACGCGAGGTGGGGCCGCAGTTACAAATCGAAGGGGTGAAATCTGACAAACTAGACCGGTCTACGTGACCTTAGTCACAGATTTGACAGCGAATGACACAGAATGACAGGGCAGTTCGTTGATTTTCCGGTGTTTTTGAATCCGGCGGTCCGGGTCATCCCATGTCTGGGCCCGAAACTGGGCCCCGCACGGCACCTAGCATTTAGGACACACGACTGAACCCGAGGAAGGGAACCGTAATGGGAGATCTGGCGCGACTGCCGTTGCTTGAAAAGGCACCCACCACACATGCCGGCCTGCTGGCATGGGTTGAAGAGGTGGCTGAGCTGACCCAGCCGGACCGGATCCACTGGGTAGACGGTTCCGAAGCAGAGAACACGCGGCTCACGGACGAGCTCGTCGCCGCGGGCACACTGACCCGGCTGAACGAGGACCTGTTCCCTCAGTCCTTCGCGGCATTCTCCGATCCCGCTGATGTTGCCCGCGTCGAGGAGCAGACCTTTATCTGCTCCCAGCAGGAACGCGATGCGGGCTTCACCAACAACTGGATGGCACCGGCGGAGATGAAGGAGAAGCTTCGCGGCCTTTTCGCCGGCTCTATGCGCGGCCGCACCATGTATGTCATCCCGTTTGTCATGGGCCACCTCGACGCCGCGGATCCCAAGTTCGGCGTGGAGATCACGGACAGCGCCTATGTTGTCGCGTCCATGCGCATCATGGCCACGATCGGCACCGAGGTCCTGGACCGCATCACCGCCACTAACGCTTTCTTCGTTCCTGCGCTGCACTCCCTCGGCGCCCCGCTGCCCGCCGGACAGGCCGACGTCGCGTGGCCCTGCAACCCGGACAAGTGGATTGTGCACTTTCCCGAGGAGCGCTCCATCTGGTCCTACGGCTCCGGCTACGGCGGCAACGCCCTGCTGGGCAAGAAGTGCTACGCCCTGCGCATCGCCTCGGTCATGGCCCGCGATGAGGGCTGGCTCGCCGAGCACATGCTGATCCTCAAGCTCACCTCGCCCGAGAAGAAGTCCTACTACGTCTCCGCTGCCTTTCCGTCCGCCTGCGGCAAGACCAACCTGGCCCTGCTGGATCCGACGATCGAGGGGTGGAAGGTCGAAACCCTGGGAGACGACATCACCTGGATGCGGATCGGCAAGGAAGGCGAACTGCGCGCCACCAATCCGGAGGCCGGCCTGTTCGGCGTGGCCCCCGGCACCGGCTGGGGCACCAACCCCAACGCCATGCGCGCCATCGCCAAGGGCCACAGTATCTTCACCAACGTCGCGCTGACCGATGACGGCGGGGTCTGGTGGGAGGGGATGACCGAGGAAGTCCCGGCGCACCTGACCGACTGGCAGGGCAACTCCTGGACGCCCGATTCGGACCTGCCGGCAGCCCACCCGAACTCCCGTTTCTGCACGCCGATCTCCCAGGTCGACATGCTGGCCGAGGAATACTTCAGCCCGGACGGGGTGGAGCTGTCCGCGATCCTGTTCGGCGGCCGCCGCAAGACCACCATTCCGCTGGTGACGCAGGCCCGCACCTGGTCCAACGGCGTCTTCATGGGCTCTACGCTTTCCTCGGAGACGACGGCTGCCGCTGCCGGGCAGGTGGGCGTGGTCCGCCGCGACCCGATGGCCATGCTGCCGTTCATCGGCTACGACGCCGGTGACTACCTGAAGCACTGGGTGGATCTCTCCGCCAAGGCCAACCAGGATCGCCTGCCCACGATCTTCCTGGTGAACTGGTTCCGCCGTACAGCCGACGGCGGCTTCGCATGGCCAGGATTTGGTGACAACGCACGCGTCCTGAAGTGGGCCATCGAGCGCATCGAGGGCAAGGCGGACGCCGTCGAGACCCCCATCGGCTATGTCCCGGCCGGCCACTCGCTGGACCTCACCGGCCTGGACTTGACCCCCGCCCAGGTGGAAGATGCCGTCCGCGTCGACCGTGAGGAGTGGCGCACCGAGCTGGCTTCCATCGAAGAGTGGTACGCCAGGTTCGGTGACTCGCTGCCCGCGGCCCTGCGGTCCGAGTTCGACGGCCTGAAGGAACGGCTGGCGGCCCAGTAGCGGCCAGCATGTTCGGCTGACAACGACGGCGGCCCCGCACCTTGCGAATGGTGCGGGGCCGCCGTCATACTCTCGTCGATTGCTCCGCAACGGCCCTTTTGAGCCCTCATAAGGGCCGTTGCGGAGCAATCGATGAGTACCTTAGCTGGCGAGCCAGATGTCCGGGCCGAAGACCTCGTAATGGATCTTCGTGGCCGGGATGCCTGCATTGATGGCCTCATTGCGGATGCTCTTCATAAAGGGCAGCGGACCGCACAGGTAGAGCGAGGCGTTGGCAGGCAGATCGACCTCACGCAACGACATAAAGCCCTGTCTGGCGCCGGCTTCCGGGCGCTCAAGCCAGAGCTGGAGGTCGGCGCCGTCGAGGCGTTCGACGTCGTCCGTCATCTGGGAGCGCAGTGCCCAGGACTCCAGGTCGCTTTCCGCGTGCAGGACCAGGACCTGGCGGTCCGAGCCGGATTCGGCGAGGGAGCGCAGGATGGATGCGGTGGGCGTGCAGCCGATGCCGGCCGAGGCCAGGACCACGGGGCTGTCGCCTTCTTTGAGGGTGATCTCGCCATAAGGGTTGGAGATCTCGAGCAGGTCGCCAACCTCAACGCTGTTGTGCAGCACGGGGGAGACCTCGCCGCCGTCGTCGATCTTGGTGGTGAAGCTGCGGCTGGTGCCGGCGTTGCCGGAGAGGGAGTACTGCCGGACCTGGCGGAGTCCGTCCGGCAGGGCGACCTTGACGCTGACGTACTGGCCGGGGAGGGCGGGGGTGATGGGGGTGTCGTCGGCCGGTTCCAGGGTGAAGGTCAGTGAGCCCGTGCCGGCGGGAACCTTGGCGGCGACCTTCCAGGTTGTCCACATCACGTCGTTGGCCTGCGCGGCGTAGAGGCCCTTTTCGATTTTGATCAGGGCGTCGGCCATGAGCCAGTAGACCTCGGTCCAGGCCTCGGCGATCTCCGGGGTGATGACCTCGGCCAGGTCCTCGGCAATGGCGGCGAAGAGGTGCTCGTAGACCACCTGGTACTGCGGTTCGGTGATCCCGAGCGAGGTGTGGCGGTGGGCGATGCGGGCGAGCACGGTCTCCGGCAGGGTGCCGGGGTTGCTGACCAGGTGGCTGGCGAAAGCTGCGATGCTTCCGGCCAGGGCCTGCTGCTGGTTGCCGGAGCGCTGGTTGGAGCGGCTGAAGAGCCCGTCCATGAGTTCCGGGTGGGCGGCGAACATCCGGGCGTAAAAGTTCGGCGTGATGTGCCCGATCCGGGATCCGACCAGCGGCAGGGTGGCCTCGATGATGGGGAAGGATTTGTCCGAGAGCATGCTGACTCCTGAGATAGGGGCCCGGTGGGTCTGCTGCCGGACCGATGAAAATACCTGCATTTAAAATACGAGTATTTATACTTCAGTTCTACAGGGAGTAGAAAAGTTGTACAAATCGGCGGACTTCCCGGGCGTGGCGGGCTGGGCGAACGGGAGGCCCGGCTCCGGCGATCCGGGCCCGGCTCAGAGACCGGGGCGCAGCCCGATCGCTTCGAACACCGGCGTCATCTGCCGCGATGTCGGCAGGGATGCGACGACGATGTCGTCCAGTTCACTGTAAAAGGCCTCCCGGGCGCGGGACAGGGCGCCGCGGAGGCGGCATTCGTTGATCAGCGGACACGCCCCGGCGGCGCTGACGCAGTCCGCCGGGTCGGCCCGGGTGTCCAGTTGGCGCAGGAGCCGGCCCACTGTGGCATGCCGGCCGGCGCTGCTGAGCCGGGAGCCGCCGCGGCGGCCGCGTTCGACGTCGACCATGCCCAGTTCGCGCAGCTTTGCCATCGCCTTGCTGACGTGGTTGTACGGCGTTGCGACGGCGTCGGCGATGCTCTGGGTGGTGAGGAGGCTGCCGTCGGGAGCGGCCGCGAGCACCATCATGGCGCGCAGGCTGACATCCGCGAAGGCGTTGATCTTCATCTCACCAGTTTACGGCCGGTCTAGTCCACCCAGACGCCGGGCTCGTTCGAATCGGCTGAGAGCTCGCCGAACTCCAGACCGCGCGTCGCGGGGTTCGCCGCGTAGGGCAGCACGGCGGCGAACAGCGAACCGTCGCGGTGTTCGGCGGCCACGTGGATGGCGTCCGAGTCTTCCTCGAGCAGCGTGATGTCGCAGACTACGGCGGCGGCACGGAACTCGTCCCGGTGCTGGCGCAGCAGTTCGGTGAGGTCGCCGATCATCGAATCGGCATCAAAGTCAGCATCGCTACCCTCGGCCGCGTCAGCGGGGGTCACGGCCACCAGCCGGACCTCGCCGTCGTTCTCCACCACGAGGGCGAACGGCAGGAAACCGCCGTTGCGCTCCAGCTGTTCCTGGGCGGCGCCGACTCCGGTGCCGAGCAGGTTCTCCAGATCGGTGGCGCTGGACTCGGGGACCGAGCCGCGCCAGGAGCCAGCGGGAGGTTCGGTCATTTCCGAGGGCATCTCCGAGGGCATTTCAGACGGTGCTCCTGGCATCCCGCTTAGCCCCGGACCAGCGCCAGGACGCGGTCGCGGACGCGCTCCATGGTGGCGGTGTCGGTGGCTTCAACGTTGAGGCGGAGGAACGGCTCGGTGTTGGAGGGCCGCAGATTGAACCAGAAGCTGCCGTTGTTGGCGATGAAGGTGCTGCCGTCCAGATGGTCCACCTCGACGTCGTCGGTCTGAAAATCGCGCCGGACCCGCTCGACGGCCGCGGCCTTGTCCTCGATTTCGGAGTTAATCTCCCCCGAGGACCTGTAGGGTTCGTATTCGCGTCCGAGCTCGGAGAGCGGCCCGTCCTGCTCGCCGAGGGCCGCCAGAACGTGCATCGCCGCGAGCATGCCGGTGTCTGCGTTCCAGAAGTCACGGAAGTAGAAGTGGGCCGAGTGCTCGCCGCCGAAAATGGCGCCTTCAGCGGCCATCACGGCCTTGATGAAGGAGTGGCCCACGCGGGTGCGGACCGCCCGGCCGCCGTGGCGTTCCACAAGTTCGGGGACGGCGCGGGAGGTCAGCAGGTTGTGGATGACGGTGGGGTTTTCCTCGCCGATACCCTGGGCGCGGGCGATCTCGCGGCGGGCCACCATGCCGGTGATGGCCGAGGGGGAGACGGCGTCGCCCTTTTCGTCGATCACGAAGCAGCGGTCCGCGTCGCCGTCGAACGCCAGCCCGATGTCCGCGCCGTGCTTGACGACGGCGGCCTGCAGGTCGCGCAGGTTCTCCGGTTCGAGCGGGTTGGCGGGGTGGTTCGGGAACGAGCCGTCGAGCTCGAAGTACAGCGGGATGATCTCCAGCGGCAGCTTGGGCAGCAGGGTGTCGCCCAGCACTGCGGGCGTGGTGAGGCCGGCCATGCCGTTGCCGGCGTCCACCACCACCTTGAGCGGGCGGGTGCCGCGGAGGTCCACGAGGCTGCGCAGGTACTCGGCGTAGTCTTTCAGGACGTCGTGCACGCCGATGAGGCCTCGGCTGGCGGCGGCAGGGATGGACCCGGCATTGAGGTACTGCTCGGCGAGGGCCTGGATCTCCACGAGCCCGGTTTCGGAGGAGATCGGGACGGCGCCGGCCTTGGCCATCTTGATGCCGTTGTATTCGGCCGGGTTATGGCTGGCAGTGAAGGTGGCTCCGGCCGCGTTGAGGGCGCCGCAGGCGTAGTACAGCTCGTCGGTGGAGATCAGATCCAGGAGCTGGACGTTGGCGCCGCGGCGGGCGGCGCCGCTGGCAAAGGCCTTGCTGAACTCGGGGGAGGAGGGGCGCATGTCGCCGCCCACCAGCACCGTCTGTCCCTCGAGGTGCAGGACGTCGACGAACGCGGCCCCGACTGCCTCGACGATTTCGGCGGTGATGGATTCGCCCACAATGCCGCGCACGTCGTAGGCCTTGAAGGAGGCCGAGAGGTCAAAAGTTTTTGTCTTTTCCGTAGTCACGCCTCCTATCGTACGTTGAAGCCGTCCTGCCCTGTGGGGGAGCAGCGCCGGTGTGTGGGGGAGCAATGCCGGTGTGATTGTCCACATGTCCGGGCACCGGGCTTCGTTGCTGGCGAAGGGGGCTGGGATACTGGAGCAATGGCCAATAACCTGAATGCTGCCGTCCTTCCCGCCGCCAACCCAGCTCATGCCTCCGGTTCCGCCGGGGTTGCCGGGACACGGGAACAGGCCCAGGAGGTGCTGCGTGAGCTGGTGGGGCACCCCGGCGCGGAGTTCCACGACGGCCAGTTTGAGGCCATAGCGGCGCTGGTCGACGGCGGCCGGCGGGCCCTCGTTGTGCAGCGCACCGGCTGGGGAAAATCGGCCGTGTACTTTGTCTCCTCCCTGCTCCTGCGCCGCCGCGGAGCCGGCCCCACCCTGATCGTGTCCCCTTTGCTGGCCCTCATGCGCGACCAGGTGGCGGCCGCCGCCCGGGCCGGTGTCCGCGCCGTGGCCATCAATTCCGCCAACCAGCTGGACTGGGACACCGTCCGCGAACAGCTCGCGGCCGACGAAGTCGACGTCCTGCTCGTGTCACCGGAACGGCTCACCAACCCGTCCTTCCGCGAAAACCAGCTGCCCGAACTGATCCGCCGCACCGGGCTCCTGGTGATCGATGAGGCCCACTGCATCTCGGACTGGGGGCACGATTTCCGCCCGGACTACCGGCGCATCGCGGACCTGATCACGCAGTTGCCGGATTCCGTTCCGGTGCTGGCCACCACCGCCACCGCCAACTCCCGGGTGGTCCACGACATCGAGGAGCAGCTGGGCACGGGCGTGCTCACCATCCGCGGCGCCCTGGGCCGTGAGTCACTCCGCCTGGGCGTGTTGACCCTGCCCGACTCCCGCGACCGGCTGGGATGGCTGCTGACGCACCTTTCGGATCTGCCCGGCAGCGGCATCATCTACACCCTCACCGTGTCCGCGGCCGAGGACACCGCACGGCTGCTGGCCGAGGCAGGGCACGAGGTGCTCGCCTACACCGGCCGCACCGACCCGGCGGACCGCGAACGCGCCGAGCAGCTCCTCAAAGACAACCAGGTCAAGGCCCTCGTGGCCACGTCCGCCCTGGGCATGGGATTTGACAAGCCGGACCTCGGCTTCGTGGTGCACCTGGGCGCGCCGTCCTCGCCGGTGGCGTACTACCAGCAGGTCGGTCGTGCCGGCCGCGGCGCGGCCAACGCCGATGTGCTCCTGCTGCCCGGCTCCGAGGACCGCGACATCTGGCAGTACTTCGCCACGGCGTCCATGCCCTCCGAGGAGAAGGCCGCCGCCGTGCTGACGGCCCTCGCCGAAGCGGGCGCCGCTGTGTCCACGGTGGCGCTCGAAGCGCGGGTTGACCTGCGCCGGACACCGCTGGAGCTGCTGCTGAAGGTACTGGCCGTGGACGGGGCCGTGGAACGCGTCGGCGGCGGCTGGCGCTCCACCGGCCGGCCGTGGAGTTACGACGCCGAGCGGTACAGTCGGATCGCCGAGGCCCGGGTGGATGAGCAGGACTCCATGGTGATCTACCAGGACACCGCGGGCTGCCGGATGGAGTACATCACCTCGGTCCTGGATGACGAGACCGCGCACGCCTGCGGCCGCTGCGACAATTGCTCCGGCCAGTGGTTCCCGGCAGATATCTCCGCCTCCGCCACGCAGGCCGCCGGCAAGACGCTGAGCCGCGCCGGCGTGCCGCTGGAACCGCGGCTGCTGTGGCCCAGCGGCATGGACCGCCTGGGGGTCCCGGTGAAGGGCAAGATCAAGCCCGAGGAAAGCCTCGCCACCGGCCGGGCGCTGGCGCGGCTCACGGACCTCGGCTGGGGTGGTGCGCTGCGCGAATCCTTCGCCGCCGGAGCACCGGACCGCACAGTGGATCACGGCATGTTGCAGGCCTGCGTCCAGGTCCTGCGCGAGTGGGGCACCGGAGACGCACGCACACCGGGCTGGAGCGGGGCAGGCCGTCCCGCAGCGATTATCAGCATCCCGTCGCGCAGTAAACCTGCGCTCGTTGATTCGCTGGCGCGCGGCATCTCGGAGATCGGCCGGATCCCGTACCTGGGGCAGTTGCAGCTCGAACACGGCGGACCGACCGGCGGGCGCGGCGGAAACAGCGCCTACCGGCTTGCCGGGGTCTGGGACCGGCTCGTGGTGGGACCGGAACTGGAAGCGGCCCTGGCCGGAATCCAGGGACAGGCCGTGATGCTCATCGACGATTTGGTTGACAGCCGCTGGACCGTGACCGTCGCCGGACGGGCCCTTAGGCTCGCGGGCGCCGGGGCGGTGCTGCCGCTGGTGCTTGGCCAAGCCGGCTGAGCCCGGCACTGAGCCCGGCACTGAGCCAGGACGCGCCCGCGCTGGGCTGGGCCCCTGCAGCGGGAAGGGCGTGAACGGGCATGGTGCTCAGGAGCCTGGCGTCGGGTCTGATTCCAGCACCGCCATCGCCGCGTTGTGCCCGCCGATGGCACTGACGGCACCCCCGCGCCGCGCCCCGGAGCCGCAGAGCAGGATTCGCGGGTCATCGGTCGCCACGCCCCAGCGCAGTGCCGGGGTGTCCAGACGAGCATCGTCCTCCACGAAGGGCCAGTCGAGCCCGCCGTGGAAGATGTTGCCCCGGGGCATGCCGACGGCCCGCTCGATGTCGAGGGTGGTCTTGGTTTCGATGCAGGGCCGGCCGTCCGGGCCGGTCAGCAACAGCTCCTCGACGGGTTCGGCCAGCACCGAGTCCAGCGACTTCAGCACGGCGGACTGAAGCTCCGCGCGCCGTTCCTCGTTGTTGTCCGCCGTGATCAGCCGGTCCGGGACATGCAGTCCGAAGACCGTGAGGGTCTGGGCCCCGGAGGCCTGGAGTTCCGGGGAGAGGATGCTGGGGTCGGTGAGGGAATGGCAGTAGATTTCGCACGGCAGCGGATCGGGCACGGTTCCGGCGGCAGCACTGAGGTAGGCGGCGTCGAGCTGTGACCAGGCTTCATTGATGTGGAACGTCCCGCCGAAGGCCGCTTCCGGACTCACGGTTTCATCCAGCAGCCGGGGAAGCCTCCTGAGCAGCAGGTTCACCTTGACCTGGGCTCCCTCGCGCAGATGGTTGGGGTTCTGCGTGGTGCGCGGCGCGGGGGAGCCTGCCGGGGCGCCGGAGTTCCGGAGCCGGTCAAGCACCACCGGCGCCACGTTGGCGAGGACCCACTGCGCCGTGGCCGTGTGGTCCGCGCCGTCGTGGCGGAACTCGACCACCCCGCCCGGCCGGACCGCCGTGACATCCGCGGAGGTCCGGATGGTTGCGCCGGCCTCCCGGGCGGCGCGTTCAAGTTCCCCGGACACCGCGCCCATGCCGCCGATGGGAACGTCCCAGTCGCCTGTTCCGCCGCCGATCAGGTGGTAGAGGAAGCAGATGTTCTGCTGGAGGTCTTCATCGTCCGCCCGGGCGAAGGTGCCGATCAGACCATCGGTCAGGACCACGCCGCGGAGCAGATCGTGCTGCAACTCGTCGGCTATCACCTTGCCGATAGGCTGTTCGATCACGGCCTCCCAAGCGTCAGCCGCGCCGGCCCGGACTGCCAGGGCGCGGGCCTCGGACCGGGTCCGCAGCGGCGCCGTCATGGTGGGCCAGAGGGCCTCGGTGAGTTGGCGGCACCCGGCGTAAAACTCGGTGAAGGCGCGGAATTCGCCGTCGCGAGCGCCGACGGCGGCAAAGGACGCGGCGGTGGCGGCGGCATCCTCGTTGTCGATCAGCAGGGCCCGGCCACCGTTGTTCGGGTCCGGGGTATAGGACGAATAGCGGCGCCGTGCCAGCCGGATCTGCAGGCCGAGGTCGTCGACGATCTGCTGCGGCAGGAGGCTCACGAGGTAGGAGTAGCGCGAAAGGCGGGCGTCGACGCCGTCGAACGCCTGGGCTGACACTGCGGCACCGCCGGGGTGCCCGAGCTTTTCCAGCAGCAGGACCTTGCGGCCGGCCTTGGACAGGTACGCTGCTGCGGCCAGGCCGTTGTGGCCGCCGCCGACGATGATCGCGTCAAACGCGCTGGTGCTCGACTTGGGGTTGCTACGCATGGGCCTATCCTGCCAGCCGGCGACGGCCACGGCGACTGCCGCGCCGCGGAGGCAGATCAGGGCGAATGTGCGCCGGACATGCAGAAGGCCCCGGTCCAGGGACCGGGGCCAAACGCGGAGACGGGGGGATTTGAACCCCCGGTGGAGTTTTGCCCCACACTTCATTAGCAGTGAAGCCCATTCGGCCGCTCTGGCACGTCTCCATTTGCTGATAACCAGCCCACCAAGAATACGCAGAAGGGGGCATGCAGCGCAAAACGGCCAACGCGGGGTCACATCGCGCCCATGTCAGGCCGCCGGATGGGCCCGAAGTGACCCCGCGTTGCTTGGCCGCGGGGCGGTCGGCCTCAGGCTCCGCGGCCGGCCAGCGCACGCCACAGGAAGTGCTGGCTGCGGCTCTGCAGGGCCGCGGCCTGGCGGTTGTCCGAAGCCCCCGAATGGCCGCCCTCGAGTGCCTCATGGAACCAGACGTTGGGGATGCCCATCGCCTGCATCCGGGCGGCCATCTTCCGGGCCTGGACAGGACCCACCCGGTCGTCCGATGTTGCCGTCCAGATGAACGTCTCCGGGTAGTCCACGCCGTCCCGGAGCAGGTGGTAAGGCGAGAACGTCCTGATGAAATCCCACTGCCCGGGCACGTCCGGGTCGCCGTATTCGGCGATCCAGGAGTGCCCGGCGGACAGCTTTGTATACCTGCGCATGTCCAGCAGCGGCACCCCGCAGGACACGGCGCCGAAGAGCTCGGGGTACTGGGTTAGCATGTTGCCGACCAGCAGTCCGCCGTTGGAGCCCCCCACGCAACCTAGCCGCTCGCGGGAGGTGACGCCGCGGGAGATCAGGTCCCGGGCCACGGCAGCGAAGTCCTCGTAAGCCTTATGCCGTTTCTCCTGCAGCGCGGCGCGGTGCCAGGACGGCCCGTATTCGCCGCCGCCGCGGATGTTGGCGACCACGTAGACGCCGCCGCGGCTGTGCAGGGCATCCTCCTCCTGGCCGGCCGATTCCGCGGTGCGCCGTTCCAGCCAGGCGCGGCCGATCGCGCCGCTGTAGGCCGGGGTCCGCGAGATCTCGAAGCCGCCATAGCCGGAGAGCTGGGTGGGGTTCTGGCCGTCCAGCGCGACGTCGCAGGACGCTACCTGGAAGTACGGCACACGGGTGCCGTCCTTCGAGACCGCGAAGTGCTGCAGGACCTCGTAGTCCGCTTCGTTGAAGAACGACGGCGAGGTCCGGATCACCTCATGCGAGCTGGCCACGCCGCTGCCAGCCCCGCTGCCAGTTCCGGGGCCAGTTCCGGTGGGGTCGGCACGGGTGAGCGTGCCCCGGGTGAGCGTGCTTGGTGTGGTGAATCCGGTGGCCACGAGCCAGAAGTCGTTTCCCGCGCCGGAGGCCCCGGCCTCGGACACCGAAGCGGACCCACCGGTGCCGTCGTCACCGGAGTCCCCGGCGTCGTCTTCGTCGTCCACCGCGTAGGCATTGACATCGTGCAGCGGCGGGCAGGCGTCCAGCGCGGTGGAGGCCCAGGCGGTATCGGTGCCGGGGCGCTGCGGATCGAGAACCCGGATCTCCGAGGAGACGTCGCGGAGCAGGTTCAGCAGCAGGAAGTCCCGCGTCCAGCTCCAGGACTGCAGGGAGGTGTGGGCGTCCGGGGTGAACAGCACGGACAGCTCCCGGCTGCCGGCCAGGAAGGCCTCGAAATCGGCCGCGAGGAGCGAGCCCGCCGGGTACGTCGTGCCGTTGACGGTCCAGTCCTGCTGCGGCCGGAATAGCAGCCATTCGCGGTGCGAGCTCAGGTTCACGTCCGCGGGCACGTCGAACTGCACCCACTCCCCGTCGCGCAGCACCGAGGTGCTCTTCTCGAAGAAGCTGATCCAGTCCACGGCGAAGGTCCGCTCGAAACCGGGGGTGGAGTCGTGGGCCACGAGCGCCATCATGTGGTCTGCGGGGATTTCGAACAGCCGCTCAGCCGAGGCCAGGGAGCCGCCGCGCCGCAGCTTCACGGCGGTCCGGGCATAGGACGACGTGGTGCTGGGAAGCCCCTCTGCCGTGCTGGCCACCAGCAGGGTGTCTTCGTCCAGCCAGGAAGCGTTGCCCTTCGCCGTCGGGAGGTCAAAGCCGCCGGCGGCGGGGTCCACAAAGCTGCGGGACCCGACGTCGAACTCCCGGTAGCGGTTCGCGTCGCCGCCGTCGGGGGAGAGGGCCAGCAGCGCCAGCCGGTGCGGCCCGCCGTCGGCCGGGCGGAGGAAGCTGGCGCCGTGGAAGACCCATTCCTCGCCTTCTGCGGCGGCCAGTGCGTCCACATCCAGCAGCGTTTCCCATGCGGGGGATCCGCCCCGGTAGCTCTCCCAGCCCGTCCGGCGCCACAGTCCCTTGGGATTCTGCTGGTCCTTCCAGAAGTTGTAGTACCACTCCCCGTGCTTGCCCACCATGGCGATCCGGTCGGTGGAGTCGAGGACCTCCAGTATCCGGCCCTCAAGCCCGGCGTACTCCGCGTCCTCGAGCAGATCCTCTGTGCGGGCGTTCTGTTCACGGACCCAGGCCAGCTGCTGCCCGCCGTAGATGTCCTCCAGCCAGCTGTTCTCGTCGACGGGTACGGGGGCGGTTTCCTGATCCGCGGCGTTGCCGGAAGGGCGGCCGGACGCGGGCGGGTGAGCAGCTTCAGTGGTGGTCATTTTCCCATCCAAGCAACATCTGCATACCGGTAGCAAGTCAAGCCGCCCGTCCGGTGCGCGGGCCGCATGCGGATACTCTGGATGCCGTGGGTAAATCGCAGAGCATCCGGACGGCACTGATAGGCGCCGGCCCCCGGGGCACCAGCGTGCTGGAGCGGATGCTCGCCAACTGGGCCCCGGCCGGCCCCGGCGACACCCTGCACATCGACGTGGTGGATCCCTACCCCGCGGGTCCGGGACACGTCTGGCAGCCTGGCCAGTCCCGGCTGTACCTGATGAACACGCAGTCCTTCTATCCCACGGTGATCCCCGAGGACCCCGACCTTGCGCCGCCGCTGGCTGGCCACACCTTTGACCGCTGGCGCGAACTCCAGCAGCAGACCCCGCATCCTTCGCTGAACGCAGAGGAACGCGCCGAGCTCGCCGGGCTGGGCTCCGCGGACTTCCCCAGCCGAGCCCTGTACGGGCGCTACCTCAGCTCCACCGTCGAGGAGCTGATGGGCCGCCTGCCCGCCGGCGTCACTGTCGTCTTCCATCCGACGACGGCGGCGTCAGTCCGGCATGCTGCTGCCGCGGGGGAGGACGGACGAACGATCTTCGACGTCGAACTTGCGGACGGCGCGGTGCTCACCGTCAACGCTGTGGTGCTGGCCCTGGGACACCTTGAATCCCGGCTGAACCCGGAACAGCGGGAGCTGCGCTCCGCCGCGCAGGAGCTCGGCCTGCTGTACCTGCCCCCGGCGGCCCCGGCCGACGTCGACTGGTCCCGCGTGCCGGCGGTCAAACCCGTGCTGGTGCGCGGCATGGGCCTGAACTTCTTCGACGCCATGGGCCAGCTGACCGAGGGCCGCGGCGGGCGCTTCCTGGCCGGGGACGACGGCGGCCTCAGCTACCTCCCCTCCGGCCGCGAACCGCTCATCATCGCCGCCTCGCGCCGCGGCACCCCGTACCGGGCCAAGGCCACCCTCACCGGGTACTACCCCGCGGCCGTGACGCTGCGCTACTTCACCGGGAGTGCGCTGGCGAAGTTCGCTGCGGCAGGGATCCGGCCGGCCTTCGACCACGATCTGTGGCCGCTCCTGCACCGCGACGCCCTCTGGGCCTACTACTCAACACTGGTGCGCTCGCAGCCGGGCGCGATCCGCACGGACCCGCACGAATTCCTGTGGGCTCTGGAGGAGTCACTGCACCCGCACGCGCACACCACGGCGAAATGGGCGGACGGCGTGGATTCCGTGATCGAGGTGCACGTCCTTGCCGCGTACCGGCTGGACCTGCTGGGACTGGCGGCGCCCCTCGCCGGGCGGTCCTTCGCTTCCCGGGCCGAACTGGATGCCGCCGTCGTGGAGTATCTGCTCGATGACGCCCGGCGTTCCGCTCTCGGGGAGGACGACCCGGTGAAGATGGCCATCGGTGCCCTGCACCATGGCCGCGCGGTACTCAAGACGGCCGTGGCGGACGGCGGCATCACTGACGAGTCCTGGGTGGCCGGGCTCCGCGGCTGGTTCGAATCGTTTGTCGAAGGCCTCGCCAGCGGACCGCCCGCGCTTCGTGCCGAACAGCTCGCCGCCCTGGTGCGGGCCGGCGTCGTCCGCTTTGTGGGACCGGACCCCAGATTCGGTGTGGACCGCAAGGCCGGGACGTTCACAGCGGTGTCCCCGTGGGTCGGCGGCGGCGGGGCGGGCCGGTCCGGCGGCCCTGAAGTCGACCCCCACGACCATGCCGACCCCCACGACCATGCCGTGGCGGCCGTGGCCATGATCGAGGCGCTCGCCCCGGCCAACCGGCTGGCAGTCAACGAGTCACCACTGCTCGAACAACTGCTCGCCGAGGGGCTGGTGCGCGCGCGCCTCATGATGACCGCGGAAGGCACCCCGGTGCAGACCTCCGGCCTGGACGTCGCTCCCCACCCGTACCGGCCGCTGGGCGCGAACGGCTCGGTGACGGACGGCCTCTACGCCCTCGGTTTGCAGCTTTCCGCCACGCAATGGGGGACCGCCATCGCGGCCGAAGCCCGGCAGAAGGACGGACCCGTCTACCGCAGCGGCCAGCGGACCCTGCGTGACGCCGATGAGATTGCCCGCGCCATCCTTGGCCGCTACGCCCGCCCCGCGGAAAATGGGCATGCCCTCCGTCCGGGCTGAGCGACGGACATATGGGCTATATGTCCAGCGCTGCAGCCCGGGGGAGGGCATGCTCACCGGTGCGGGGCCGCAAGGGCTAAGACACTAGCCCCTGAGGCATTTCTGGTACTGGAACCAGGCGATCGTGTACTTGATCCAGCCCTTGAAGTCGTACCACTTCTTCGGCGGGACCGGCGCGGTGCACGTCGGCGGGACCGGGGTGCTGGCGGCGACCTTTACCTCTGCTTTCACCACGGTGCCGGATTCGACGGCGGTGAGCACCACGGTGCCCGTGCCGGCGGAGGCGCCGGCGGGAACTTTCACGTCCACTGCGGCCGCACCGGCGGAAACCGGTACCGTGCCCAGCGCTGTGACGGCGCCCTTGGCATCCGCGAATTCGGCGCGCAGCGAGGTGTTGGCCGGGCTGCCCAGCGACGTGAGGTCCAGCTTGGAGAGGGCCAGGGTGATGGACTCCCCGCGCTTGACCTCGGCGGCCGTGGTGTTGACGACGGCCACGGAGCGGCGCGCGAAGTCCGGCGAGACCGGGTTGTTGGCCTGCAGATACTTGATCCACGCGTCACGGTCCACCAGCCCCGAGTCCTTGGTTCCGGTGCCGGACTTGAAGATGCGGAAGTTATCGCCGCCTGTTGCCAGGAAGTTGAATGTACCGATCCGGTAGGACTTCGCGGGGTCAATCACCGCGCCGTTGATCCGGATCGAGGTGATCCGGTCACCGGCGGCGCGGGCGGCGTCGTAGGTGTAGTTGACGTTCTTGGACAGGCCCAGCTGCTGGTACGCGCGGCTGGGGACCGTGCCGTCCGGGTTGGTCTGCCACTGCTGCTCCAGGAGCGTCTTGAACTGCGCACCGGTCAGCGACGTGGTCCACAGATTGTTCACAAACGGCAGGACCGCGTTGGCCTCCGCGTAGCTGATGATCCCGTCCGGCGCGTAGTACAGCTCGTTGCGCAGGCCGCCCGGGTTGACGACGCCGACCTCGGCAGCACCGAGATCGGGAGCCTTGAGTGAATCCACAAGGGAATCCGCGACAAGGTTGCCCAGGGTGGATTCGCTGCCGCGGTCATCACGTGAGGCCGGGGTGGTGGCGGTGGCGGGCGTGAACGCGGTGGTGATATCCGCGGTCACCTTCCCGACCGGCTGGTTGCCGACCACTGCCGCGTCGGCCAGGGCCTTGTCCGCGATGGTCTTGACGGCGGCGACCCGCGGGTATTTCGCCACGAGGTCCGCTGCCGGCTGGTCCGCGGAGGTGGTGCGCTTGACGTTGCCGGCCTTGTAGCCGGTGACCGACATGGTCTTTGTGTCGATGGTCAGCTGGATCTGGCCGATGAACTCGCCGTAGTTGCCGGTCTGGACGATCGGGCGGGTCTTGCCTTCAACACCCGGGACCGGAGCGTCCCAGGAGTACTGCTTGTGGGTGTGACCGTTGAAGATGGCGGCGACATCCGGGGTGACCCCGGTGACCATCTTGGCGAAGGGGCCGCCGGCGGCGACTTCCTGCGCCAGGGTGGAGCCTTCGGGCGCGCCGGAACCGGCGCCGTCGTGGTTCGCCACAATGATCACGTCGGCGAGCTTGCCCGCCTTGATCTTCGCGGCAACGCGGTTGACGGCGTCGACGGCGTCGCCGAACTCGAGGTCGGCGATGCCTGCGGGGGTGACCAGCGAGGGTACTTCCTGGGTGACGGTGCCGATCACGGCGACCTTGACGCCGTTCATGTCGAGCACGGTATATTCCGGCAGGACCGGCTCGGTGGTGCCCTTCTTGTAGACGTTGGCGCCAAGGTACGGGAACTTGGCGTTGGCCCCGCCCGCGATGACGCGGTCACGCAGGTCCGCCCAGCCGCCGTCGAACTCATGGTTGCCCACGGCCGAGGTCCGCAGCTCGAGGGCGTTCAGCACATCGATGGTCGGCTGGTCCTTGGCAACGGCCGAGGCAAACAGCGAGGCGCCGATGTTGTCGCCGGCGGAGAGGAAGGCCGTGGCGCCGGGGGCAGCCGCGGCGCGCAACTTCTCGATGGTTCCCGCGAAGAACACGGTGTTGGAATCGATGCGGCCGTGGAAATCGTTGATGCCGAGGAGGTTCAGCTCAACGCTGGCGGGGGTGACTGGCAAGTTCAGTCCCACCACCACCGGATCGTGGTCACTTGCCCGGAACTGGTCCGGAGCGTAGTAGTTGGTCACGTTGTTGTTGAAGCGGCTGTACTCCAGGGCGACGGACTCCACGGAGTTGATGTTCCAGATGTCCGCGCCGGTGACGACGGCATTGGCGCCCGGTGAGGCGAGGATGTGGTCCAGCGAGCCCGCCATCCCGCCGAAGAGGTAGGAGTGCTTGGCGGACCCGTCGGCGTTCCTGGCCTTCTCGTCCTGGTTGATGTAGCCCGCGGACGTGAAGACATTGATCGGGTCTTCCTTGGCATAGGCGTTGAAGTCGCCGATCAGGAAGACCTTGTCGGTGCCCTTGGACGCCTGCAGTTCGTTGGAGAAGGCGAGCAGGGACTTCGCCTGCGCGGTGCGGGCCAGGTTGGAGTTGCCCTGCCCCTTGTCGGTGTCGTCCGGCGTTGCGGCCGAGCCCTTGGACTTGAAGTGGTTGGCGACCGCGATGAACGTCTTGTCATCGGCGGCGCCGACCGGCTTGAAAACCTGGGCCAGCGGCTTGCGGGCATTCGCGAAAGCGACGGTGTCGTTGTGGATGATGGACTCGCCCACCGGCTCCGCTGCGGACTTCTTGAAGATGAAGGCGGTACGGATCACGTCCTCGTCGGCCAGCGGGGGAGCGTTGGCGGGCGTGCGGACGTAGTCCCAGATCCCCGGTGTAGCGATGTTCAGGGAATCGACCAGCTTGGCCAGGGCATCGTCCCGGTTCTTGCCGAACTTTGCCGAGTTCTCGATCTCCATGAGGGATACGACGTCGGCGCCGGACTTGGAGATGGCGGCCACGATCTTGTCCTGCTGGCGCTGGAGATTTTCGGCGTTGGCGGCGCCGCGGGCGTCGCAGCCGCTACGGACGGTGACCGGGTTACCGGCGCGGTCCGTGTAGTAGCTGCAGCCCGTGAGCATGTCCCCGGTGGTGGGGAAGTAGTTGAGCACGTTGAACGAGGCGATCTTCAGATTGCCTCCCACGGCCGCCGGAGCCTCCGTGCGCGTGGTGGCGCCGAAGCCTGCCGGCTGGACCGCGTCCGCATTGGCGGCGGTCAGCTGGGTCAGCGGCTGGAATTTCCAGGACTTGTTCGCGTAGCTGAGCACAACGTTGGTCTTGAAGCTCACCGGCGCACCGACCCGGACGGGATCCGACGTCGTCAGGTAGGGGAGCACCTGGGCCTTGGTGTCCGCGTCCTTAAGGAAGTTGGTGGTGGCGCCGTCGTCGAGCTTGATGCCACGTGCGGCGTTAGCGGCGACGGTAGCGGTGTATTCGGCGGAGCCGAACGGTGCGACGGCGGTGGGCTGCTCCAGCGGGGTGGTTCCGCCGGCCAGGCCGATCTCGCCGTACTGGTTCAGCGAGTAGTTGTCGGAGACGGTCACGGGCCCCTGCGGGGTCAGCAGCATCCCTTCGAGGGACTCGCGGAAGGCTTCCTCGGCCGGGAGGGCGAAACCGGTGGGCTTGACCTCCGGGGCGGCCTCGGCGAGTTTCTTGAAGTCCGCCGCAGCGGCGACCGTCACTTGGGTCATGTCGAAGAATTCGCTGACGGCGCCGGTCACTTCAACGTAGTCGCCGATCTGGACGGAACCGGCCGTGGCAGCCGAGAAGACGAAGACAGCGTCCGACGCCGTGTGGTTGGCCGGCGTCAGATCGCCGCCGGTGCCCGGTGTCTGGATGTAGTAGCCCGAGAATCCGCCGGTGGGGAACGTGGCGGTGACCCTGCCGCGGGTGGTGACTGCGGATCCGACGAACGGGCTGGCGGTCCCGGTGCCCTGGATCTCGGCGATGGTCTTGACTGCAGGCGGGGTGACCGGGCCGGGATCGACGGGCGGGTCAACCGGGGCGGCTGCCCCGTTGGGGGCCTTGGGGGTGATCGTCGCGTTCAGCGCGAAGTCCGCGGAGTTGTTGTTGCCGTCCGGACCGTTGCTGCGGTTGATGCTCTTGACGTCGGTGGTGCTCGACGGCGCCTTTGCTGCCTGGGTTTCGAAGGTGTTGGAGCTGCCATAACCGAGCAGGTCAGCGACGCCGGCGGGCTCGATGACCGAGCCGGTGGCCAACGGGCTGACGGCGGTTGCCTGCTTGGCGAGCACGATGGTGCCGGTGGTGCCGCTGGGGGCGAACTTGGTTCCTGCGTCCAGGTCTGCCGCCGGCAGATCCGGGGCCGTGGATGCCGGGGAGTTGCCGGCGGCCTTGATGAGGTAGAACCCTTTGGCGGCAATACTGCCGGTCAGTGGAACCACGTTTCCGGGGGCGGCCGTGCCGGCGGCCGAACGGTACTGGAGGGACCAGCCGTCCAGCGACACCGCGGCGTCCGAGGAGTTGTACAGTTCCACAAACTTGCTCTTGAAGGCCGCTCCGGCGCTGCCGCCGCTGAGGTATGCCTCGTTGATGATGACCGGCGATGTGCCGGCCACTGCCGGGGAGACCTCCACGGCAAACGCCGGCACTGCTGCCAGCGGCGCCGCGACGAGCGCCGCGGACAGTGCTGTGCCCAGCGCTGTTTTCCAAGGTATGTGTTTCATCCGCTCTAACTCTCATTAGGGTGCCCGGGTAAGGGCTGGGTGGAATGTGTCCGGGTGGTACCCGCGGACCGGCCGGTCTTTGCTCCTGGTCAAGCAGTTTCCGGCACAGCAAAACAGAGTTGAATGAACGCGGTGTGTATTGCGCGTGCATTCGGCGAGACGTCCCCCAGCGGGACGTGTCACAGCCGGCACGGAGACCCCAACGGCGACCCCGGAGACGGTGTTGGCGGAGCTTCTGACGTGCGTCAGTAGAACTATGCGCGGCCGCTCAGGTTCCGGGCATTCCAACAGAATACCGGCCGGTATCCGACGCGGAACGGGCTGTCCGGTATTTCCTGCAGCAATTCTCTTGAAGTGTTTCCTCAGTTTTTGCTGAAGATTTTTCGGGTTTTCGGGTCTTACCGGGTCTTCCCGGGTCGGAACGCCGGGTTCGGCGACGACTTCGAAGCCGCAGCGCGCGGGCCACCCTCGCCGCAGCCGCAGCGCGCGGGCAGATCAGGGCGAATCAGCACCCGGCATCCGCCCTGATCTGCCCGAGCGACGACCGATACTCCCCGATGACGAGGATGTTCGCGGCAGCTTCGATGCCGTCGTCGATGATGGTTTCGAGCTGGTTGGTTTTCAGGACGCGGGTGATTTGAGGGAACAGCCGCTCGAGGAGCCGGAACTTACCGCGGGTGATGCATTCAATTGCGGCGATTGCCCGGGAGAAGCCGAGGCGGCCTGGGAAACGCGTATGTGCTCCCAACTTTTCGGAACTCAGGAATTGGGGGCAGGCTTATCAGACCTTGCCCAGCGGGGTCGCTGATCGGACGGCCGAGCGTGAATGGATTCGGCGATTCGGACTAATGTTGACCGATGATTGAATCGCATCCACTAAGCGAGACCGTCAGCATGCGCGTACTGCACCTGAGCGATGCGGGAGCGCTTGCCGCCGCATACGTGCGCAACCGGTCATACCTTGCACACTGGGAGCCAGTCCGGCCCGAGGAGTATTACACCGAGGCTTGGCAGGCTTCCGACATTGCCAACCGCCTCGCTGCGCATGAAGCCCGGGAGGGGTATCCGCTCGGACTGTTTGCCGGCGATACACTCGTCGGTCGATTCAACGTGGCCGGAGTCGTGCGCGGTCCGTTCCAGAACGCCGGGCTGGGGTACTGGGTGGACAGCGACTATGCAGGCCGCGGGCTGGCGTCTGCTGCGGTCCAGAGGATAGTCGACTTGGCCCGCGATGAACTCGGACTGCACCGCATCGAGGCGAGCACACTTCGGCACAACGTTGGCTCGCAGCGGGTGCTACAGAAGGCCGGATTCCAGCAAGTTGGTATGGCCCCGCGATACCTGCAGATTGCCGGAGAATGGCAAGACCACAACCTCTACCAGCTGGTCCTGCACGACTGAAGGGTCCAGCTCAGCCAAGCTGCCAGAGCTCCGCTTTGACCAGGATCCGCCAATTGGCGATTGCAGAACACCGCCGAATACCGCTGCAAGCTACAGACTCCTGAAAATAACGTTGTCGGACGTCCGGCCTGCGCGTCCCGCTTCTTTGGTTCTATAGGAGTCCGATCGCCTGTAGTGGACTGTGGCACAAGCTGGGTCGCTGGCTTGGTGGACGACGGGTTCTCTCCGTGTGTCGGTCAGGTGTTCATCTTCCTGGCGGCCATGATTGGCATAGGAGATGACTACGCGAAATTTTCCGGTCCAGATGCCTTCTGGAATGCGCTACTGGACAGTGATCGGCGAGGACCTGCTGGTCATGTCTGTGGCGGATGCATATCTGCGGTATTTACGGTTCGGGCGTGATGCTGCCGAGTCGACGACTAAGACCTACGCGGGCGCGGTCGCACTGTATCTGTCGTGGTGCGCGGCCACCGGGCAGGATTGGCGGGCCGCTGCGGGGAAGATGCCGGCGTTCGTATTGTGGCTCCGCCACTCCCCGTCGCAGCCGGGGACAACGACCGGCGGTCCGGTCGAGGCTGCGGTCCGAGGACCGCGGCGGATTAACTGCGTACTCGCAGGGGTGCGGGGCTTCCTGGCCTTTGCGGTGGATCACGGCGACGCTCCGAGAGGCGTGCTTGGCCATCTTTATGAGCTTGCCAATAGCCAGGATCTGCCGGCTGAGGCGCGCGGTGAGGACGGCGCCTGGAGGCTGCGGATGAAGGCCCGGCACCGGGTTCCGGCCATCAGACGACGGCCTGACCGGGCCAGCAACCAAGACGTCCTCGCACTGCTGAGGGCATGCCTCTCGGCGCGTGACCGGCTCCTGGTGACACTGCTCGCGCGGGCGGGTTTGCGCCGCGGCGAGCTGGTGGGGCTGCGGCGTGAGGATGTCCATTTCCTGGTCGACTCATCGTCCTTGGGCTGTGGCTTCCCCGGATCTCACCTGCACATGGTGCGGAGGCAGAACACGAATGGCGCGTGGGCAAAATCGCGGCACTCCCGGATCGTCCCGGTGGATTCTCTGGTCGTGTATGCCCACGACCAGTACTTCACCGAGAGAGCCATGAATCCCGCGGCAGGTGAGAGCGATTTCGTGTTCGTGAACCTGTTCCGGGCCCCCATCGGCGCGCCGATGACTCCCGCTGCGGTAAACGAATTCCTGGCCGCGGCCTCCCACCGCGCGGGTCTGGATCCGGCCGTGCACCCGCATGCGCTTCGACATGGATTTGCCAGCAACGTACTGGACGCCGGCGGGAGTATCGACGAGGTCCAGGAGCTACTCGGCCATACCTCGATCAGCTCGAGCCAGGTGTATCTCCATCCGGCACCGGAGAGGTTGCGCGCAGCGGTGGAGCGGGTAGCCCGGACCGCCACGTCACCGGGAACGTGACGAGGTGACCGCGATGCCAGCCCGTGCTCTGGTCACGCCGACGCGCGAGGACCAGCTGGAAGCAGAACAGGCCAAGGACATCTGGGCGATGTCCCTGTTTGGCCACAGCGGGCGGTTGGACTTCACTGCGATCAGCCA
This sequence comes from Pseudarthrobacter sp. HLT1-7, assembly GCF_059383435.1. NCBI lineage: Bacteria > Bacillati > Actinomycetota > Actinomycetes > Micrococcales > Micrococcaceae > Pseudarthrobacter > Pseudarthrobacter sp. HLT1-7. The sequence continues at coordinate 405,357 of NZ_JBWZCH010000001.1, forward strand.
ACCCTGGTTACGAGAGGGTGCGAAACGGTGGGCGATACACGACCTGATACGTCGTCGGGGCGAGGGCGCCACCACGGTGCTGAGGGCCCACGTGGCGGCAATGGCGGCGCTCTCAGAGAGCTTGCGGGCTCATCGAAACGACCGCGGCCTGATCATCCGTGACCTCGGCCGCCCCGACATTGAGTTGTTTCTGCAACGGCTCGCCTATCTGGAGCACTGTGGGAAGATCACCGCGTTGTCCCGATCCCTGAGCTGTCGAAAGGCCCATCATGCGCTGCGTCAGATGCGGCTGCTCGGCCTGACACGGGCCAGTGACCCTCTCAGCGGGCTGCCTGATGACTTCGCGTTCCGCCGCGAGGACGTTCCCCGGCGCCCCGACCGGCAAATTCCCAACCGGTCGCTGCCTCCCGAGATCCTTGCCCAGCTCTGCGATGCCCTGCCGCTGCTGCGCAGCCGCGTGCCCGACGAGCTGGCCGTTGCGATCGAGTTGCTCATTGACACAGGCCGCCGGCCCGGCGAGATCCTGAACCTGCCCTGGGGCTGCATAGACCGCGACCACGACGAGAACTATGTCCTGGTCTACGACGACCTCAAGAACAACAGGCCGGGCCTGCGGCTTCCGATCACCCAGGCGACCGCCGAGCTAATCACCACCCAACAGAAGGCAATCCGGGACCGGTTCCCCGACAGCAACCCGGCCTCGCTGGTTCTGCTGCCCTCAGACGAAGACCCGGACGGTCGGCGACCGATGGCCCGGCATCGCATCGGCCGGGCCCACCGCGGCTGGCTCGCTTCCCTGCCCTCTCCTCTCCGGCGCTCCGACGGCAGCAGCTACGACCTGACCACGATCACGCCCTACTCCTATCGGCACACCTACGCGCAACGGCATGCCGACGCCGACGCCGGCGTCGCGCTCGATGTACTCGCCGAGCTGATGGGCGACGAACTGTTGAGCTCGACCCAGGCCTACTACCAGGTCGGCGAGAAACGCCGACGTGACGCGGTCGACCGGCTGGCCGACCACCGGTTCGATCGGCATGGCAACCACCTCTGGCGAGACGCCCAGGCTCTACTCGACGACGAGCACGCACGCCACACACTCGGCCAGGTATCGGTGCCCTACGGCAACTGTCACGAACCCTCCAACGTCCAGGCAGGGGGTAGCGCCTGCCCATTCCGGTTTCGCTGCGTCGGCTGCGATCACTTCCACACCGATCCCTCGCACCTGCCAGAGTTGAAGGCATACCTGCACGACCTGCTCCGCGATCGCGAACGCGTGTTGGCCACCACCGATCTCGAAAACTGGGCCAGAACAGAAGCTCTACCCTCAGAGGAAGAAATCCGCCGCGTGAAAGAACTCGTGCACCGGGTCGGGGAACACCTTGAACAGCTCGCCCCCGCCGAACAAGCCGACATCGCCGCCGCCATTTCGGCCGTTCGCCGCACCCGCCAAGTGACCAGCCTGGGCATGCCCGCGATCAGGGGCAAGCTCGACACCAGCGCGGGACCGGAGAAACTGTGAACAGCAACACCAACGGCATCGCCGCGGCCCGGCAAGCCCACAGCACACGATGCCGCCAGCGTGTCCTCGACGCGCTCGAGCAAGCTGACCATCTGGGCACCGAAATCAGTATCTCGGCGATCGCCCGCCGCGCCGGCGTCGACCGCAGCTTCCTCTACCGCCACCGCGACCTTCACGCCGCGGTGCTTCTCAGGGCTGCCGAACCGACCACCACCAAGGCCGGAGGACCGGGCGTCAGCCGGCCATCCCTCGTAGCCGACCTGGCCAACGCTCATGACCGCATCGCACGGCTATCCCACGAAAACGCCCAGTTCCGCCAGCGCCTGTCCGAGCATCTCGGTGAACAAGCGTGGCGAGAGTCCGGCCTCGGGGCTCCCGACGATGTCGACCGTCTGCACCGCCGCGTCACCGAGCTGGAACAACAGACCACAGAACAACGCCGGCAACTCTCAGAACGCGACGACGAGCTCGACGCGGCACGGGCAGCCAACCGCGAGCTCATGACCCGGCTTAACCGGCCACACCCCGACGGGAGCAACCACTAGGCCCTCACCTGTGGGTGTCAGTTTCCGAAGTCGTCTGCACGGCGCACTACATGTTCGCAGGAGGAACCCTCACCAGGACAGGTGCTGCTTGGGGCGGCGCACAGCGCCGCTGCGAACCGCGGGGCCGCACAGTCGCGGCACCGGGCAGGGGCGCGGTCGCGGCGTCGACGAGGGCGCCGACTATGCTTACATTCGTGCAGAGAGTTTCGATGCTCATCTCAGGCAGCGGCATCGCGGGCTCGGCCCTCGCCGTACTGGCGTCGCGTGCCGGTTTAGACGTCACCGTCGTCGAGCGGGCCGCGGGCGAACGCTCGAGCGGCAGCCCGGTCGACGTGCACGGTCGCGCGTACGCGGTCGCCGAGTCGCTCGGCGTCATCGACCGCCTTCAGTCGGCGGCGACCGACGCCCGCGAGTTGACGATCGTCGATACCGTCGGCAATCCCGTCGCGCGCATGCGGATCAACGCCGCACGAGACCGGCGCCACATCGAACTCCCGCGTGCCGATCTCGCCGCGATCCTCGCGGGCGCAGGTGCCGACTACTACCAGCTGCTCCATTCCGACGAACTCACGGCGGTGATGAACGGCGCCCACGGCGTCGACGTCGAATTCGCCAAGGCGGCACCCCGCCGCTTCGACCTCGTCGTCGGCGCCGACGGGCTCCTCTCGGGGGTGCGCCGGCTCGCATTCGGCCCCGAGGGGGACTACGTCCGGTTCCTCGGTATGTACCTGGCAGGGATACGGACAGACGAGTCGCCCGCGGATCCGACCCAGGTCCTGCTCTACAACGAACCCGGCATCTCGACAACGGTGCACCCCGCCACGGGGCATCCGATGGCCGGATTCATCTTCCGCAGCACCGAGAAGGTGCACCACCGTGACCGGGACGGGCAGCTCGCCCTCCTGCGCGACCGGTACGGCGGGGCGGGCTGGCGCTCGCAGGAACTCCTCGAGCGGTACGCCGAGAGCGACGACACCTACTTCGACGCGGTGAGCCAGGTACGGATGCCGGCGTGGTCGACCGGTCGCGTCGGCCTCGTCGGCGACGCCGCGTCGAGCCTGTCGCTGTTCGGCGACGGCTCGAGCTCCGCGATCGTCGGCGCCGCCACCCTCGCAGAGGAGTTCGCCGCGGCGCGTGGGACCGGCGGCGACTGGGCCGCGGCCTTCGCGCGGTACGAGCGACGCCATCGGCGCGTCGTCGCGCCCAACGTGCGCGGGTTCGGGGTGGCATCACGCTTCATCGTCCCCGCGACCTCCCGCGGCATCGCAGCGCGCAACCTGCTGATCCGCGTCGGAGCCGTATTCAGCCGATCAGGCGGGAGCGCGCAGGCCTGACCGCGGGAATCCCGGTTCATCCCGCGTGCCGTGCGGCGGCCATGAGTGCGGCCTGACCCCCATCGCGGATGCCTCGACAACACCCGCCACCGGGCTGCAACGTCGCAGCGACACGGCGACGAGCCACGCGGTGTAGGCGTGAACACGTCTCGCCGGACGAATAAGTCCGGCCGGGACGTCGAGTACCGTTCCGTGCTGTTGCGCCGCACCTACCGGGAGGAAGGCAAAGTCAAGCACGAAACCCTGGCCAACCTCTCCGCGCTGCCTGATCCCGCGATTGAGACGTTGCGGGCCTCCCTGGCCGGCAAGACGATGGTGGAAGCCGGCGCTCACCTGCAGGTCACCCGCTCCCTGCCCCACGGGCATATCGAGGCCGTCTACGCCATGGCCAAAGGGCCGGGCTTCGAATCGACGCTGGGGCCGGCCTGCCTGGAACGGGACCTGGTCATGGCCTTGCTCGCCGCGCGGATCTGCGCGCCGTCCTCGAAGCTGGGCACCCTGTCCTGGTTCGCCGACACCACCCTCGGACACGATCTGGGCCCGGTGAGCTGCGACGATCTCTACCGGGCCATGGACTGGCTCGGTGCGCGCCAGACCCGGATCGAACGCTCTTCGCGCCACGTACGTGCCTTGGCGCGGAACCGTCCCGGAACGAGTTCCCCGGCCGGGCACCCGCGGGCCGGGTTGAGCGCGCCGGGGTCCAGGAAGTGCGCCTCCAGCGCCACCGCCCCGGCCGGGTCCAGGCCGGTGGTTTCGTCCACCATGATCCGGGCGTGGGCCCTGGAGATCGTCCCGGTCTGCAAGGCTCCCAGGGTCAGCGGCAGCTGCGTTGTCAGGGCCTGGCTCTGACCCAGCAGGGCCCCGGCGGCGTGTTCGCTGACGGTCAGGACGCAGGCGAGCTCGGCGACCAGTGCCATCTCCTGGACGGTGTGGTCCCCTGATCGAGCCGGCCGGGTAGGTGAGCTTCGCACCCACCGAGCGAAGGCCTCCCACTCAGCCGACGGGTCGTTAGAACGCAGGAGAAGAGGGCGTCGAGCTAGTCGGCGCCCTCTTCTGCGTTGCCCTTGGCAGCCCCGGCCACTCCTAGTCCTTGCTCGAGCGGAGTGCGCAAGAAAGGTTGTATCCTTTGACTGTTATCTAGAACCACAGCCGGAGACGGAAGCGAAATCTATCTCCGAGAACTTTTTCGAGTTCATCTCGGAGGCGGACCCCTTCCAGGTCAAAGTGTTTGCGGCGTTCCTCAGTCCCAAACATCCCTGTCTCTTCATTCGCATGTTCGTTGAAGAATTTCGCCCAGGCCACAAGATCCTCGTACAGAGCCTCTGGAAGTTCGCTCTTCCAATCAGGCACATCTTCTAGCGCCCAGAATATGGTGGACATCGGCCAGGTGTACCCGTAATCGACGTCGATAAGGATCTCGGGTCGAGGATCTTGTGAAGGCGTGGCCACAATACGACTCTATCCTCAGCAGCCGGGGCTGGTCGACGGGTATGAGGTTATGATTTTTCGGTTGGTTTCGGAGACTATGACCGTCGGATTGAACTGGATCGAGCCGTATGGGCCGGACATGAGTATCGGCGTTGTGTAGCAAAGCTTTCCGCCGCCCACACTCCGCGGATATCCGCCCGCGGGATACTCTACGGCCTGTCGCGTCGCCCAGACCATCAGATCGTCCCACAGGCCCCCGGTACCCACCTGATTGATTCGATTCTGCCACTGGCCTTGGTGATTAGCCCGAATGTGGACGTACCCCGAGGCGGAATCCCCGCAGCGAAGATCAACTGTGCCGAGATACGCTGCGTTGAAGTTCGCTACGCTGACATCTCCGTAGCCCCAGTTACAGAGCGCGATCGTACCCGGGTCCAAGTCAGGAGTGGCCTGGTCCCCGCCGACGGACACAACATCCGGCACAGGCGGTGCCGCCTGTACCGGGCTCATGGAGCCCATCGTTACGGACAGGGCCACCGCAATTGATGCAATAAGACGCTAAATAGACATGTTTCCCCCCCCAAAGGAATTTATGACAGTTAATTCACGTTTGTTGACAAACGTGTAAGCAGCATGACCTGCTGTGTCGGTTTTCGCAATGGGTTGGGGGAAACTTCGCGCGATTCGAGTGGAATCTGGGTGTCGATCTTGGGATGCAACAGCACCAGATTGGTTTATTGGCCTGCCGCTGGACTGGCAGCGGGACGTGTTGACGTGGGACGAGTTGTGGTTGCCTTGGTTGGTTCGGGCATACATAGGGGCAACGTTTCACCGGTGTGTCTTAGTAACCGTTGGAAGAGCCCGGCGTATACCGACGTCTCAAAGTCCGGGACAGCCCAAGGTGTCGCAGTCAGCGATCCCTTTCTGGGCATGTAGCGGGGTCTGTGCAGATGACTTTGGACATTTGTGCAGACAACTTCGGAAAATGACAGATTCGCCGCGTTTCCGTGGCCGCCCGATTCCCGTAAGACCCGCCCGAGAAAATGCCCGGTGACGGGGGGATAAACGGTACGTTCAGGACCATGACCGGACTGCTGATCGGATATGCGCGCGTATCCACCAACGACCAAGACCTCACCGCGCAGAAGAATGCCTTGGCCGCTCTGGGGGTGTCGTCGGAGAAGACCTTCACCGACCAGGGCCTGACCGGCGCCAACCGGGCACGGCCGGGACTACGGGAAGCGCTGGCCGCCTGCCGGGCGGGGGACACCTTGGTCGTGACCAAACTCGACCGCCTGGCCCGGTCACTGCGCGATGCAAAGGACATCGTCGACGAACTCACCCGGCGCGAGGTCAAGCTGAGCATCGGCGGCTCCGTCCACGACCCGACCGATCCCGTGGGCCGGCTCCTCTTCAACGTCCTCGCCATGGTCGCTGAATTCGAAGCCGACCTGATCCGGGCCCGAACCCGTGAAGGAATGGCGGTCGCCAAGACAAAGGGCCGCCTGCGGGGCAAGCAGCCCAAGCAGCCCAAGCTCTCGAAAAAACAGGAAGCACACCTGGTCTCCGTTCACCGGGCAGGAACACACACGACGGTGGAACTTGCCGAACTCTTCTCGGTAGCGCGTTCAACCGTCTACCGGGCCATTCAACGAGCCGGCGACAGCAAGTAACCCCCTTGTCAGACCCGGAGTAACCACTAGGCCCACACCTGTGGCTCACGCTAGAGCAACGCCCTACGGCGCCTGACATGCACAAACGACGCCGTTCCGCGCCGGAGTCTCGTCGGACCCCAATAGAACCAAGGAACCGGGACGGCTGAGCAGCGGAGGACCGGATGGCATCCGCCCGTGAGCTTTTGGGTTAGCCGCATGGGCACTGAGGCAATGATCATCCGCGAGGAGCACGATCCGTGCACGGAGAACGTCACGCAACGGGGCCCGGGCAAACACCGCGCGGGCGGACAGCACGGCTTCGTCGGCGCCGGACAGGCTGATCACGAACGGTGAAGAGATCACCATGTCATCCATTTATCCGCCGCCTATAGCGTCCCATCGCGGTGCCTCGCCGCATCGCCTCCCCGCCCCGGGAGTTGGGGCCGGCCCACCGGAGACTCGCGCCACAAAGCGGTAACAGAATGCCGCCACCAAGCGCCGAAGTCCGCAGGCTGTGGATAACCCGGCCCGTCCCGGCCCGTCCTGTGGCCTAATGGGCGGATGGCGACTGCGAAACCAAGGCCGGCGGACCTCGCCGCAGGCTCCTTCACTATCGGCGAAGCCAGGCTGGGCGGCATCTCTCCCTGGCGGGCCAAGGCCAAGGATCTCCACGTTCCCATCCGCGGCATCCGCGTGCCTATCGCCCGGGAGCAGACCCTCCTCGCCAGGGCCCGGCCGTACACCCGGCTCGGAACGCCGGACACCGTCAGCTTCTTCTCCGCCGCCGAAGTCCACTCCTTCAAGCTTCCCAGTCGGCTGGCGTCCGGGCGGCTGCCGCCGTCGGCCAGGCTGCTCGACCTGAGCCGCAGCGGTACCGCCGCGCCCCGCCGGAAAGGGGCCATCGGCCACCGCTCCCCGCTCACGCCGGACGACGTCGTCATCCTCGACGGGGTCCCGGTCACTTCCATGCTGCGGACGCTGCTGGGCCTGGCCGGGACCGGGGTCATGAGCCTGGAGGACCTCGTGGTCAGGCCTTCGGCTGCTCCGGAAGGCACTCGGCCTGGTTCGCGTCGGCGTCGACTCCCCGCCGGAAACCCGCCTCCGTTTACTCTTAGGGCGCTCCGCCCTGCCGGCCTTCGAGCCGAATTTCATCCTGCTGGACCGCCACGGTGCGCCGCTGCGGGTGGACCTCGCCTGCCCGGAGTACCGCCTGGCGGTGGAGTACGACGGCGGCCACCACCTGACACCGGCCCAGCAGCGGTCCAATGCGCTGCGGAACACACGAACCTTCGGTGCAGGGTGGGGGCAGCTGGTAGTCAACAAGCTCGACCTCAGGAACGGCGAGGGCTGGGTGCTGATGCGGGTCCGGCAGGCCTTGCGGGCGCAGGGCTGGCCCGGATGAACAGGCGACGGCGGTCGCTGCCTCGGGACAGCGCCGCGGGGGCAGTTCAGGGCGAATAGTCGGACCGTATCCGCCCTGAACTGCCCGCGCGGCGAAGGTGCGTGCCCGCTACAATACCCGGCCGCGCGGGGACGGCATCAACGCAGCCACGGAACGCAAAATGCCCCCGGCACTGCGGCAGGCGCAGGAGCCGGGGGCATTCGTCGCGGAAGGTAAGAGATTCGAACTCTTGGTACGGGGTTACCGCACACTGGTTTTCAAGACCAGCTCCATCGGCCGCTCGGACAACCTTCCCTAACGAGTAGTGTTCCATAGCCGGTGGGCAGCCACAAAAAACGCGGCGGCGCTCGCGGAAGGGCGCGGCTACTCCACTTACGCTGGGATGAGGTGCCGCCGGACGTGGTGTGCCGCAGGAGCATCCCTGCACCAAGTACGTTAGAAAATCGGGAGTTCTCCATGAAGGCTGTTTACATCTCCAAGCCCGGCGGGCCCGAGGCCCTGGAGATCCGCGAGGTTCCGGCCCCGGTGCCCGGCCCCGGCGAAGTGCTGATCGACGTCGTCGCCGCGGGGCTCAACCGCGCGGACGTCCAACAACGCCGGGGCTTCTACCCTCCACCGCCCGGGGCTTCCGAGATTCCCGGGCTGGAGGTTTCCGGCAGGATCGCGGGCTTCGGTCCCGGCGTCACCAGGCCGTTCACGGTTGGGGAGAAGGTCGTTGCCCTGCTGGCCGGCGGCGGCTACGCCGAGCAGGTGGTTGTCCCGGCAGGGCAGGTTCTGCGGATTCCCGACGGCGTCGATCTGGTCACCGCCGCCTCCCTGCCGGAGGTCTCCGCCACGGTCTATTCGAACCTGATCATGACCGCGCAGCTGCAGCCGGGCGAGACTGTACTCATCCACGGCGCCACGGGCGGCATCGGCACCATGGCCATCCAGCTCGCGAAGGCCATCGGCGCCCGCGTGGCCACGACGGCGGGTACGGCGGAGAAGGTCGGCACCGCCATAGCCTTCCTCGGCGCGGACATCGCGATCAACTATGCCGAGGAAGCCTTCCCGGAGAGCCTGCGCGCGCAGAACGGCGGCAAGGGCGCGGACGTCATCCTCGACGTCGTCGGAGCCAAATACCTCACCCAGAACGTGGATGCCCTGGCCGACTACGGGCGGCTCGTGGTGATCGGGCTCCTGGGCGGCGCCAGGGGCGAGCTGGACCTGGGCAGACTGCTCAGCAAAAGGGCCGCGATTATCGCCACGGCCCTGCGACCCCGGCCGGTGGAGGAAAAGACGGTCATCATGGACGCGGTCCGTGACGCGGTGTGGCCGCTGCTGGCCGACGGGCGGATCCGCCCTCTCGTGGCCAAGACCTTCCCGCTGGACCAAGTCCGCGCCGCGCACCGGTATTTCGACGGCGGCGACCACGTCGGCAAGATCCTGCTGGTCATGTAGCCCCGGCGCACGGGCACATATACCCAATAGGGCATACGCCGATTGCTTCGGGAGCCCGAATGCCGGTAATGTAATTCCATACGCGGTATACACGCGTCTTGGGGCGCGTGTATGCTGTCGTGCCGCTAGCGCCGGGAGCCCCATGTCCATCCGCCAGAGCATCCTCGCACTGCTGCAGGACCGGCCCCGCTACGGCTATCAGCTCAGGGGTGAATTCCAGGACCGCACAGGGTCGGCCTGGCCGCTCAACATCGGGCAGGTCTACACCACCCTTGACCGCCTGGAACGTGATGGCCTGGTCCGCAAGGATGAGGCCGACGGCGAGGGCCACGTCATCTACAGCATCACCGAGGCGGGCCAGGCCGAAGTCCGGGACTGGTTTACGTCGCCGGTTCCCCGCAGCAACCCGCCGCGCAACGAGCTGGCCATCAAGCTCGCGCTCGGCCTGACGCTTCCCGGGGTGGACGTCGGCGCCGCCATCCAGGCCCAGCGCGCTGTCTCCATCCGTGCGCTTCAGGACTACACAAAGGCCCGTCGCGACACCGCCGCCCAGCAGCGGCCGGCCGACACCGCGCGGCTCCTGGTGCTGGATTCGCTGATCTTCCAGACCGAAGCCGAGGTCCGCTGGCTGGATCTCTGCGAGGCCCGGCTGATGCAGCTCGCCAATCCGCCGGTCTAACCGGCGAAACCGGCACTCCTCCCGGGTGGCCCGCGGCACCGTTCCCGCCGTTCGTTGCAGCCGTTCGTCGCTGCTCCCGTACCGTCTGGCGCAAAGCCATACCCATCTGGATGCCGCGTTGGTAGGGTGCCTTGGGGCAGATCTGTCGAGTGGATTTGTCCAGCTGGGGTTTCTCAAGGAGGAGACATGGGCACAATGCCAGATGGCACGCCAAAAGACTTACAGGTTGAGGACGGCCTCACGCCGGATCCGGCACTGCCGCCGGCAGCTGTTGACGATGCCGTCCGCGGAGCCGAAGAGCGCAAATGGACGCCCGGCAAGATCGCGCTCTGGGTAGCGATTTCCCTGCTGGGCGCCGTTGCCTGGTTCATGCTCGCGATTGTCCGCGGCGAAACCGTCAACGCCATCTGGTTCGTGTTTGCCGCAGTGTGCACCTACCTGATCGGCTACCGCTTCTACTCCAAGGTCATTGAGCGTTACCTGCTCAAGCCCAATGACCGCCGGGCCACCCCCGCCGAGTACAAGGCCGATGGCAAGGACTACGTTCGCACGGACCGCAATGTCCTGTTTGGTCACCATTTCGCCGCCATCGCCGGCGCCGGTCCGCTGGTGGGCCCCATCCTGGCTGCCCAGATGGGCTACCTGCCTGGCACTATCTGGATCATCATCGGCGTCGTTTTTGCCGGCGCAGTCCAGGACTACGTCGTGTTGTTCTTCTCCATGCGGCGCGGCGGCCGTTCCCTCGGCCAGATGGCCCGCGAGGAACTCGGCGTCATCGGCGGCACCGCTGCCCTGATTGCCACCCTGCTGATCATGGTGATCATCGTCGCCATCCTGGCCCTCGTCGTCGTGAACGCGCTGGCCGAGAGCCCCTGGGGTGTCTTCTCCGTCGGCATGACCATCCCGATCGCCCTCTTTATGGGCATCTACCTGCGCTTCCTCCGTCCCGGCAAGATCATGGAAGTCTCCCTGATCGGCTTTGTCCTGCTGATGGCCGCCATCATCGGCGGCGGCGCCGTCGCCGCCACCGAATGGGGCGACGCGTTCTTCACCCTGGACAAGGTCACCATCGCCTGGGCCCTCATCGTCTACGGCTTCATCGCCGCAATCCTGCCGGTCTGGCTGCTGCTGGCCCCGCGTGACTACCTCTCCACCTTCATGAAGATCGGCGTTATCGTGATGCTGGCCGTCGCCGTCATCGTGGTCCGCCCGGAAATCTCCGTCCCGGCCTTCAGCGAATTCGCCAGCCGCGACAATGGTCCCGTCTTCCCGGGAGCGCTGTTCCCGTTCCTGTTCGTCACCATCGCGTGCGGTGCGCTGTCGGGCTTCCACGCCCTGATCGCGTCCGGCACCACGCCGAAGCTGATCGAGAAGGAACGCCAGACCCGCTACATCGGCTACGGCGGCATGCTGATGGAGTCCTTTGTAGCCATCATGGCCCTGGTCGCGGCGATCTCCATCGACCGCGGGCTCTACTTCGCCATGAACGCCCCGGCCGCCCTCACCGGCGGCACGGTGGAAACCGCGGCCGCCTGGGTCAACGGCCTGGGTCTCTCCGGCGTGAACATCAGCCCGAACATGCTCGCGGAAACGGCCGCCAACGTCGGTGAAGCCAGCATCGTTTCCCGCACCGGCGGCGCGCCCACACTGGCCGTGGGACTTGCCCACATCATGCAGCAGTTCATCGGCGGCACGGCCCTGATGGGCTTCTGGTACCACTTCGCCATCATGTTCGAGGCCCTTTTCATTCTCACAGCCGTCGACGCCGGCACCCGGGTGGCGCGTTTTATGCTGCAGGACTCCATCGGCAACTTCGTGCCCAAGTTCAAGGAGCACTCCTGGCGTCCCGGCGCCTGGCTTGCCACCGCCGTCATGGTGGGTGCCTGGGGTGCTGTGCTGTTGATGGGCGTTACCGATCCGCTGGGCGGCATCAACACGCTGTTCCCGCTGTTCGGCATCGCCAACCAGCTGCTGGCAGCCATTGCGCTGTCCGTCTGCCTGGCCATCGCGGCCAAGAAGGGCTCGTTCAAGTACCTCTGGATCGTGGCGCTGCCGCTGGCCTTCGCGGCCGTCGTGACCATAACGGCCAGCTACCAGAAGATTTTCTCCTCCACCCCGGCGGTGGGCTACTTCGCCAACAACGCAGCCTTCTCCGAGGCCCTTGCCGACGGCAAGACCTCCTTCGGCACGGCCAAGACCGTCCCGGCCATGGAAGCCGTGGTCCGCAACACCGCAATCCAGGGCTGGCTCTCGGTCATCTTCGTGGTGCTCAGCATCATTGTCATCACGGCGGCGCTGATCGCCACCTACAAGGCGTTCCGCAATGCCAGGGCGGGTGTGGTTAACACCGACAACGAGGACCCGGCCCTGCCGTCCCGCGTGTACGCCCCGGCGGGTGCGGTCCCATCGGCCGCCGAGCGCGAACTCGGGGCTGAGTGGGACAGACTGCCGGCTGGGAATCGGCTTGAAAAGGCCGCTCACCACTGATGCGGAGCCGGGAATGAACGTGGTAGTTGCAGGTTTCCGGGGTCTTGCCCGGTACCTGGGCGGGGTGATGGGCGCGGATGCCTACACGAAGTACCTGGAGCACCACGCAGCCTCGGGTCACGACGGGCCGCCGATGACCGCGCGGGAGTTCTGGCGGGACCACACGGACCGCCAGGACCGCAATCCGCAGAGCCGGTGCTGCTGATCAGCCGCCGCTGAGCTGAGGCCGCTGATCTGCGGCTGTGCCGTGGAATGCGGCTTTCGGGCGGCGTCGTTGGGCACCTGGGTGCCCGACGGCGTCGCCCGCCTTTTGTGCCCGCAACGGCTATGCTGCCGTGGCTTTCCCGGCTGTGCTACGTGTCCGGTGGGCCGCTCCCGGCTCGTGAGAGTATGAAGCCATGAGCGATCCAAGCGCTGTAAAGCCTGCCGAAGACGTTTCCGCCGGGGGGACTGCGCCCTACCGCAACCCCGTTCACGACGGCGGGCCGTCGCAGGAGCGCGGACCCGCCGCGGGCCGGCCTAAAGGCGGCCAGCTCCAGGACATGGTGGACGAACCCGCGAAGGTCATGCGGATCGGCACCATGATGAAGCAACTGCTGGACGAGGTGAAGTCCGCCCCGCTGGACGACGCCGCCCGGCTGCGACTGGCCGCAATCCACGAACGCTCCATCAGGGAACTTGAGGACGGCCTTGCGCCGGAGCTCGTCGCGGAACTTGAGCGCATCAACCTGCCTTTCTCCGAGGACACCACCCCCTCCGATGCGGAGCTGCGCATTGCCCAGGCCCAGTTGGTCGGCTGGCTCGAGGGCCTTTTTCATGGCATCCAGATGGCCCTCTCTGCCCAGCACGCCGCCCGGGACCAGGCCATGGCCCAACTGCAGCTCCGGCAGTTGCCGCCAGGAACGGTGATTGCGCCCGGCGTCATCATCGGGGATACCGGCGAGCCTCAGCGGGCGGCGGCGCCGAAGCCCGGCGCGGAGCCCGCGCAGCCGCCGGGTCCCGCCGATCCTGACCACGGCCCCGGCCAATACCTGTAGGGCACTTGGGATTCTTTACTGACGCCCGGCAGGGCCGCAAAGACGACGCCGAGCTCGGCAGGGGACTCTGGCGGCGTGCCCATGACCGTTTCACCCGCGGGCTGGACCGCTATCACCAGATCCTTGAGGGGGTGGAGGATGAAGCGCTCTACGCCGGTCTCCTGGAGATCGCCGATGAACTGTCCGCGCTCTCGGCGCGGGTCCGGCGGGTCTGCGTGGAAGCCCAGCGGCGCTCACCCAGCGACGGACTCGACGTCCCCGGCGTGCTGGGCGGCGTCCACCGGGCGCTGTCCACGGCGGGTAACTCCCTTGCGACGACGGCGGAGGCCGCCGCAATGCTGCGGCTCGCCGTCGGGCCCGTGTCCGCAGGCACAGAATCGGTGCGGCGGCGCGCCGACTCGGTGCTGGCGCAAGTCAGCGACGCCGAGCGGCGGCTGGCCGAGGCCTCGGACGCGGACTGAAAACCACGGTAAGCCGCCGGTGACGGAAATTCCCCGTTACGCGCGTAGCTTAGCCGTGCGCCTGCGCTGGCCGGACGGCCGGGACGTGGGCAGGATAGAGGGATGACTCTTTCACCGGTACTGGCTTTCAACGACGGAAACACCATTCCCCAGCTCGGTTACGGGGTGTGGCAGGTTGAAGACGACGTGGCCGAAAAGGTGGTGGGCCAGGCGTTAGAGGCCGGCTTCCGCCACATCGACACGGCGAAGATCTACGGCAACGAGGCGGGCGTGGGCCGCGCCATCGAGCGCTCGGGCCTCGGACCGGAGGAAACCTTCATCACCACCAAGCTGTGGAATTCGGACCAGGGCTACGAGTCCACGCTGAAGGCGTTCGAGGCGTCCATGGAACGGCTTGGCGTCAGGACGCTGGACCTGTACCTGATCCACTGGATGCAGCCCAAGCAGGACAAGTACGTGGACACCTGGAAGGCTCTTATCGAGCTCCAGAAGCAGGGCCGGGTCAAGACCATCGGCGTCTCGAACTTCAGCAAGGAAGGCCTGCAACGCCTGATCGACGAGACCGGCGTTGTTCCGGCCATCAACCAGGTTGAACTTCACCCCTTCTTCAACCAGGCCGGGCTGCGTGAGTTCAACGCCTCCAAGGGCATCCTCACCCAGGCCTGGTCGCCGCTGGGCCAGGGCGGCGAACTGCTGGCGAGCCCGATCATCGCGGCCATCGCCGACAAGCACAACGCCACTCCCGCGCAGGTAGTTATCGCCTGGCACCTCGCCATCGGCAACGTGGTCATCCCCAAGTCCGTGACCGAGTCCCGCATCCGGGAGAACTTCGCGGCACTGGACGTCAGCCTCGACGAAACCGATGTGCAGGCCATCAACGGCCTGGACAACTCGGCAGAGGATGCCGGACGCATCGGCCCGGACCCGGCAGTCTCCGACTTCGCCTAAGCTCCGCTTCTGCAGGACTGCGCTGCTTTAGCCGGACTGCTTCCGGCGGAAGACTGCAGCAGGGGCCGCTACCCGGCTCGGGTGGAGGCCCTTTCTGCTGCGTGGTTTTCCCCGGGGCGGGCTAGGCAGCTTCCCGTCCCTGCCGCAGCGGCACGGCGTCGATGATGGCCCACCCGTCCTCAGCCACGATGCGGCGGCTGGCGAATCGTTCCGCGTCCGCAGCATCACTGAAGCTTTCGGTGCGGACGCGGCCGCAGTCCGTGTCCAGATACGTCACTTCAAAGTACTGATTCGTTTCCATGGCTTAAGTGTGCAGCCGGCCTCCGACAGCAATGGTCGATCAGTCCGGTGTGTTGCCAAGCCGCAGCACCCGTTCCCGGGCGAAGTCTTCTTTGCGCAGTGCCTTGGCCGCTGCCCGGGCGGCCTGCTGCGCTTGGGCGGCGGACAGCTCCTGCTGTCTGCGCGCGGCTTTGAGGTCAAGTTCAGACTGCGTCAGCTGTTCCCTGAGGGTGCGCACGGCTCCCGCCAGCCGGGCTGCCAGCCTGGCGGACTCAACGAGCTCCACTTCATAGTGGCCGGCCTTCTCAGCGGCTTCGCGTGCCGATTGTTCGGCTTCCTGCAGCGCGGCCGCGGCGCGTTCCAGCGCCGACGGCGCCGGCGTCCGGTGCTCCTGCCGCACCGCCCGCAGCCGGGGCTGTTTCGGTCTTGCCGTCCGGGCGGCTGTGGAAAAAGTCCCGGCGGAAGTGCTGCCGGGAGTGCTGGTGGGGAGCTTTGAGGGTGTCGGAGCCGTTTCGGCCGGAGCCGATGGTGTCGGTGGTGCCGCCGGTGTCGATGGTGCCGAAAGAATCGGCAGGGCCACGGCACCTGCCAGATCCACGGCGTCGACTCCGTCGGCGGAGAGCCCGCGGAGCAGGCGCCCGCTCCGCACAGCGACCGACGCACCTTCATCGGCGGCTGCAGCGCGCAGTGTCTCTTCAACCTCCGCCGCAATCGTGCCGCTGATCTTCCGGCCCCATTGCTCCGCGAGAAGCCGCGCCGCCTGGACGGCACCGGAAACCAACTGCCGCCGCTCCCGTCCCAGCCGGCGAAGCTCGGCAGCGTCGAGGGCCGATTGCGCGGCACGCATCGACTGCCCCAGGACGGCGAGCTCCCGCAGGGTTCCCGGCTGCTGTGCCGCCAGGATGTTCACCGTCCATGCCGCCATGGACGGTTTGGGAAGGGAACGGACCTCCGCTGCCAAGGACCGCTGCTGCTTCGTGCCGGCGGTGTCCGTGCCGGCAGTGTTCGTGCCGGCGGCGGCCTTGGCGGCGGCCGTCCGGGCGGCCACAAATTCGTCGAATGGCAGGGCATAGAGGCGTGCCGCAATGTCCGCCAGCTCCAGCTCTCCCATGCAAGAATCATAGAAGCTGCGGCCCCTTCCACCGCGGAGTGCCGCCCCGATGCGGATGTGCGCGTTCGGGAGGAGGAGAGCACACTTGTCCACGTCGGCGTCGTCGGGCATCCCGGCCGGAGGCTAGGGCCGGCGGGATTTCCGCAGGATCACCAGGATCACCACGAAGGCGGAGAGCTGCAGGATGGCCACTGCCGCAACCAGCAGCGGCCGGGAGTCAAAAAGCGCGCCGTACAGCGCCCCGGGGCCAGCGCCAGCACCGGTGCGGCGGCGATCAGCAGGGGAAGCGCGAGGAGCGCGGCAGCGCCGGCCCGGTCGTACAGCACGCCGGTGGCGAGGGCGCCGAGGGCCGCCGCCGCCCCCCGCGTACATCAGCGGGACCACGGCGACGGGGACGGCCACCGTCGTCGTCAGGTGGAAGGAGATGACGCCGAAGGCCACCAGCCCCGCACTCCAGAAGAAGCCAGCAACGGCGAAGTGGGCGAAACTTCCGGTAAGCAACGGTGGCGGGTGGCCGGCAATGTCCGCGCCGCCGCCGGTGGCCAATACCGCGAAAGCCGCCGAGATCAGACCAGTGGCGGCTAGCAGCGCCGAGACCAGGAGCGGCCCGAGCAGTGCCCCGGTGAGGTCGAGGGACTTGTGGACCGCGAACCCGCGGCCGCGCCCGACGGGCTTGGCGGCGGCTGCCAGCAGGACGGTCTCGGCCGGGCTCCGGACGGCTCTGCCGAGCCGGGGTCTCCGAGCTGGGCCAGCAGGGGCCCGCCAGCGGATGGGCGCCGTCGGACACGACGTCGGCGGCCAGGCTGACGAGGCCGAACCCGATCACCGGGCCCCAGACGATCCGCCGCGTCATGCCCGGCGACCCGGAAGGTCCCGCCGGGGTCCGCTCTGGCAGTTCCATGTCCCAAGACTTGCTGACGGGTGCGTGCAAAGGCAACAGTCACAAAGCCCTCCCATCGCGGCACGGCAGGAAATATTCGTAAAAGGACATATTTCCCGCCTGGGCTTGATACTTTTTGTTTGCCGTTCCGCACTGTGCCGGCACACCCGACTCGGAGGAAAATGTGAAGCTGTTTGCGCACACGCCACGCCATGCCGGCGGAAGTCAAAAGGCGATGGCGGTCGGACTGTTCAGTGGCGCGGTGGCCGTGGCGCTCGCCCTGTCAGCCTTCGCCGTCTCGGCCCAGGCTGCTGGCCCGCGTGGAACCGCCATGACGGCGGAGACCGGATCCACCACACCGGCGACTGGCTGGCTGCACACCGACGGCGGGACGATCCGCGACTCGAACAACGGCGCGTACACGATCAAGGCGACGTCCTGGTTTGGCATGGAAACCTCCGACTGCATGCCGCACGGCCTGTGGGGGACCCTCACCATCGACGATGCCCTGGCCAATATCAAGTCGATGGGCTTCAACACCGTCCGGCTGCCGTTCTCCAACGAGTGCCTCGCAGCGGCGTCCATCAAGGGCAACCTGAACTACTGGGCCAACCGGGCATACGCCCTTGAGGGCAAGACGCCGCTGGTCCTGATGGACACCGTCATTGCCCGGGCCAAGGCCAACGGCCTGCAGATCATCCTGGACCGGCACCGCCCGTCCAGCGCCGACCAGTCCCCGCTCTGGTACACCACCGCCTACCCGGAGTCGACGTGGATCTCGGACTGGAAGATGCTCGCCGAGCGCTACAAGAATTATCCGACCGTCATCGGCGCGGACCTCCACAACGAGCCGGCCGGGGCCGCAAGCTGGGGCGGGCCCGCAGCGACCGACTGGCACGCGGCAGCCACCCGCGGCGGCAACGCCGTCCTGGCCTCCAACCCGAAGCTGCTGATCCTGGTCGAGGGCATCGAGAATCAGGGCGACGGCGCCGCTACCTGGTGGGGAGGCGGGCTCGCCGACGCCGGAGCAATGCCCGTCCTCCTGGACACCCCCAACCGCGTTGTCTACTCGCCGCACGACTACCCGGCCTCCCTTTACGCGCAGAAGTGGTTCAGCGACGTGAACTACCCGAACAACCTGCCCGCGGTCTGGGACAAGAACTGGGGTTACCTCCAGAAACAGGGCATCGCCCCGGTCCTGCTCGGCGAGTTCGGCAGCGCCCTGCAGACCACGTCGGATCAGCAGTGGATGGAGCGGATTGTCTCCTATCTGGGCACCAACGGCATGAGCTTTGCCTACTGGTCGTTCAACCCGAACAGCGGCGTCACCGGCGGCCTCGTCCAGGCGGACTGGCGCACACCCGAGGCCGCCAAGCTGGCCGCGCTGGCCCCGATCCTGGGCGGCACGCCCGTGGTCCCGACGGCGACGGCAACCCCGGCTCCTAACCCGACTGCTACGGCGGCCCCGGCTCCGACCCCGACGGCGGCCCCGGCTCCGACCCCGACGGCGGCCCCGGCTCCGACCCCGACGGCGGTCCCCGCGATCAGCGCGGCCTGGCGGCTCGCCAGCTCCTGGAACGGCGGCTACGTCGCCAACATTGACGTCACCGGGCTGCGGAGCGCCCTCACCTGGTCCGTGACCTGGCCGGACCCGAACGTAACGAGGATCGTCAACTCCTGGGGTGTGAAGTGCACGTTCATCGCCAATGTTTCGGTCACCTGCACCGGCTCCGAGTGGGCCACGGCGATCACTGCCGGGCAGAAGCGCACCGTGGGCCTGCAGGTGGATGCCGTGAAAGCTCCGGTCAACCCGGTGCTGACCGCCAGGTAGCGCCTCGTAGTGCTGACGGAGGCCGACGACTCCGAAACAATGGGCATCTTCTTGAGGTCTTTGAGGCCTGGGTCCAGAGGTTGGGATGGCTGGGCTCAGGGACATGCCCCGCGCGGGGGCCAGCGGATGGGCACAGTGCCATTATGCCCAGTCCCGGGTGCGAAGAATGGGCATGCCCCCCCGTCACCCGTGGTGCGGCCTGGCTACCCGCAGCCGGACCCACCCGGCGCGCGAAGGGACATGCCCCCGCGCCGGGGCCAGCGGATGGACGTAGTGCTGGTGATGGTCGCCTGGTCATGACGGACCAACTCATCGTCAGGTCGTGCGTGGCGCCAGCAATTTCCCTGACGGGACGCCGCCGGCGGCCCGTTTATGCGTGGCAGAATCGTAGATTTCGTAGCGGCCCTTGCCCAGGGCTTTAGCCCGGTACATGGCAAGGTCCGCATGCTGCAGCAGTTCATCGGCGGATTCACGGCCCGCTGTTCCGGCGGCGATGCCAATGCTGGCGCTGGCGAAAACTTCCTCGTTGTCAATGGTGAAGGGCCGTTTGAGGGCTGCCATCAGGCGTTCGGCCGCGCACTTTGCGTCATGGACGTCCGCAGCGCCCTCCAGCAGCACCGTGAACTCGTCTCCGCCTATCCGTGCCAGCGTGTCTTCTTCCCGCAGGCACGCCTTCAATCGCTGCGCCAACTGGACGATCAGGTCGTCGCCGGCGCGATGGCCCAGGCTGTCATTGACCCGTTTGAAATCGTCAAGGTCTATGAACAGCACCGCAAAGGTGTCATCACCCTGCCGGCGATGGTGCGCGACCGCATGAGCCAGCCGGTCGGCAAACAAGGAACGGTTGGGAAGGCCCGTCAGCCGGTCATGGAAGGCGTCATGAAGCAACCGGGTTTCGGCGCGGTTGCGTTCGGCTACGCGGCCGAGCTGGGTACCGATTCTTGCCATCAAGCGAAGCAGCGTCTCGTCCGGTTCCAGCACGCGGTCAGCGAAAAACTCCAGGACCGCCGTCACCTCATCGCCCATTAGGACCGGGAAAGCGGCGGCGGCCTTGAGCCCGATCCGTTCGGCCGCGGCCGCCCGCGGAAAATCCGGGTCGAGGGCGATGTCCGCGATCCAGGCAGGCGCCGCCCCTGCCAGGACCCGGCCTGGCAGGCCGACGCCGGAGTCGAAATCCGCGGACTCAGTGGTCTGATGAAAATCCCGGAACTGCCCCTCCTGGACGCCGTGCCAGATGGGAGTAGAGAGCAGCCGCGCCTCGGAACCGTCGCCGGCTACCAGATAGGCATGGCCCACCTGCCAGACGGTGAACTTGCAGACCGAGCGCACAGCGGACTGAAGCGCGTCGGCAACCGTCACAGCCTGGTTGGCGGCGTCCGCGATGGCTTCCAGGAGCAGTAGTTGCTGATTCTTCGCGAAAAGCCGGCGGAGCCCTTCCTCCGCAATCGATTCGGCTTCAAGGCGGGCGGCGCGTTCACGGTGGAGCCGCCGTCGAAGCTTGCCGTTCTCCGCCTCGGCCTCTTGCAGGCTATCCATGGTGCTCAGGCCTGCTTCGCGCCGTGGAAGGTTACGCGGCACACGCAGCTTGAGGCGCCCAGGTTCATGCACTGGAGTTGGTCAAAATCGAGGGTTTCGCCATAGTGGGCGGCGGCACCTTCAAGGAAACCGTGGGCCAGCGCACAAAGCCGGCGGGCGGAGCTGTAGGTCAGCTCCAGCGAACCGTCCGGCTCGTCACGGAACCCGAAGGTGGGGACATCAGCGCCGGGATAAATCATTCGGACCTCAGGATGGATGATGCTGTTGACGCTGAGCACAAACGGCCGGGTGGTGGAGTGTCCGCGGAAATAGCCCGGATACCGGACGGCGAGCAGCGGCATTGCTTCCCGTCCGAACCACCGCAGTATGTCAAAGGGCGTCGAATTCAACGAATCGGCGGCAAGGCTGAGCAACCGGAGGGCTTCCTCATCCGGATAGCTGCCCAAGGATGTGTACGAG
This sequence comes from Pseudarthrobacter sp. HLT1-7, assembly GCF_059383435.1. Lineage (NCBI taxonomy): Bacteria > Bacillati > Actinomycetota > Actinomycetes > Micrococcales > Micrococcaceae > Pseudarthrobacter > Pseudarthrobacter sp. HLT1-7. The sequence goes on from NZ_JBWZCH010000001.1 coordinate 426,391, forward strand.
CCGCTGAATCCGGCTCCGTCCAGCAGATCGTCCCAAGCGTCCTCGCCATGGTGCTGGATGATCACCTCTTCGAGCAAATTGAAAATGATGCCCTTCATTTGTCCTCCCCCATTGCGTGCCGATGACGCGCCCATTCCGTATAGGTGTCGCGCACGGGCGTCGCGAGTGCCGGTTCGCACGCGGCACGCCGCCGGTCCCGTTGCAGCGCGACGTCTAACGAGAATACGATACCGGCAGCAACTCCTGTGCGGGTGACGCGGCGGTCGAACGCGGCGACCGCAGGTCCGCCCCGGATTCCGCCGGCTCAGCGCTCCTGACGCGCGCCGGCCGGATTCCCGGCACATCAATGGAAAGGTGAAAAACGGCTGAAAACAGGTAGCATCCCCTCTGTTGCCATGTGGGCTGCTTGCTATATGTTGGCGACATCGTGTTAGACAGGGGTGTCGGAGAGGGCCGTTCCACCGGGGTTCCGGATTGCCGGACGTCCGCAGCAGCGCCCCCTCCCACCTCTTTCCGGCGTGCCGCAACACGCCACACCTGCCGGGAGCCTCCCTAAAGATGCGACGGCTGGTCGGTTCCGGAACGCGCCCCCGATAACCGGGAGCGGACCGGTCAACGATTGGGGACACTCATGCATCCACGCACCACACCGGCGGCCCTCCTCCTGGCAGCACTCCTGGCGCTGGCCGGCTGCGGGACCGGGACCGGGACCGGTACCGCACCAGCAACGACGACGGCGACTCCGCCGCCGACTGCCACCCCCACCCCCACGCCTGCGAAGACTTACAGCAACGCGGACCTGACAGGCCTGCTTTCCACACTCAAGGACTCCCAGGGCCGGCCTCTCACCGTGATCCCGGCCGCACAAATTGATGAGGGCATCATCAAGGCCAGGGAATTACTCAAGAGCGCCGTCGTCACGCCGGAAGCCTGTAAGCTCTTCGTCGACAGCAGTTCCCAGGTCCCGGAGGACAGCACGTATGCCGGAGCCACCACGGCCAATGCCGCCGATAAAACGGCAATCATCGTAACCGTCATCGCCCTCAAGGACGCCAAGACCCTGTCCGGCACCCTGAAGGCTTCCCGGGCCGCGGCCGAGCAGTGCAAGAGCTTCACTATTGACGTCGGCGGCCAGAAAGTCACGTCTGAGACCACGCCCGTGGACGCTGTGACTTCCGGGGACGATTCCTATGCGGCCCTGACCAAACAAACCCTGCCAACCGGCGCCACGCAGACAGCTCTGACGGTGACGGGTATCAAGGGAAACCTTGCCGCCACCGTGGTGAAAGGCGGCGCCACCGTCACGCCCGAGGCAAGTGCCGAGCTTACCCAGATGGTCAACTCAATTCTGGCCCTCGGCTGACATCCTGCCCGTTGGTTGCAGCTTCCGGGACCGGCGGTAACCGGGTTGGCAGGCAGCACCGCAGGAATGGCGGGCAACGCAAGAAACCCCGGAAATCTTTGATTTCCGGGGTTTCCCTGTCCGAGCTTCCTGCCAGAATCGAACTGGCGACCTTCTCATTACGAGTGAGACGCTCTACCAACTGAGCTAAGGAAGCAACCGCATGAATTCCGGCGAACCGGGCGGATCATGCAAGAGATAACTGTAATGGAGTCCCGGCGCCCGGGTCAAAATGGGCTGTTCCGGGTCTCGCAACAGCCTCCGGCGGGCCTCAACAGACGGTGTTGTCCGCCGGTGACTTACCGTCCACGAGATAGCCGTCCACAGCCTTGGCGATGCAATCGTTGGAGCGTCCGTAGGCGGTGTGCCCCTCGCCTTTCCAGGTCAGGAGTGAGGCGTTACCGAGCTGCTTGCGCAGCGAGCCAGCCCATTCCACCGGCGTCGCCGGATCGCCGGTGGTCCCCACCACCAGAATTTCAGTTGACCCCTTGTACTCCGCCGGGGCCGGCGTCCGGACGTTCTTGTACGGCCAGTCCTTGCAGTTCGTGCCGCCATAGGCGAAGGCGGAGCCCAGCGTGGGGGAGTCCAGGCGCAACTGCTGCTCATCCGCCCGCATGCCGGCGGTATCCGTCACCGTGGGGTAGTCCAGGCAGTTGACGGCGGTGAAGGCGAAGGTCGAATTCGCGGAGTAACTGCCGTTCGGCTCCCGGTCCGCGCCGAGGTCGGCGAGCCGGAGCATCGGCGTCACGTCGCCCTTCAACGCGCTGTCCAGGGCCTGGGTGAGCACGGGCCAGTTGTCATCGTTATAGAACGGCAGGATAAAGCCGCTGACGAACGTGGCGGCGGAGACCACCCGGCCGTCCTTCGCGGACTTCGGGTCCGCCTCCACGGCTTTGATGATGGCCTGGATCTGGCCGACGGCTTCCTCCGGGGTGCCGCTGAGCGGGCAGCCGTTGCCACCGAGGCAATGCTTCACGTACGCCAGGATGGCCTTCTCGAAGGCCCTGGCCTGCCCGCTGGTAAGTTCTTCGTAGCTGAGTGACGGATCCAGCGCGCCGTCGAGGACCATCCGGCCGACGTTGTCCGGGAACAGCGAGGCATAGGTGGAGCCAAGGAAAGTGCCGTAGGAGTAGCCGAGGTAGTTCAGCTTGCTGTCGTTGAGCACGCCGCGCAGGATGTCGAGATCCTTGGCGGCGCTGGCTGTGTCGACGTGGCCGAGCACGGGGCCGGTCTTTTCGGCACACTTGGCGGCGATTACCTTGTTGTCCGCAATCGCCTCCGCCAGACCGGCTTCCGTGTCAAGTTTATAGATCTTCGCCCGGGAGGCGTCGCGCTCCTGGTCCGTGAGGCACGTAACCGGGGACGAGCGCTTCACCCCGCGCGGATCGAAACCGACGATGTCGTAGTTGGAGCGAACGTTCTCCGAGATGGTGGTGGCGCCGGCATCCCGGACGAAGTCGTAGCCTGAGCCGCCGGGGCCGCCCGGGTTGACCAGCAGGCTGCCCTTCCTGCTGTTGCCCTTGGTGGACAGCTTGAGCGCGGCGATTTCGATGCTTTCGCCGTCCGGCTTGCTGTAGTCCAGCGGGACTTTGATCTTGGCGCACGTGAAGTCGTTCTCGCAGCCGGTCCAGTTCACTTGTTGGGTGTAGAAGCTCCGGAGCTCGGCGGGGGCCGCGGCCGCGATCGCCGGATCGGGGTTGGCGGAGTCTTTGGCCCCACTGTCGCCGCCGCCGAAGACGCTGCACGAGGCAAGCACCAGGGCCAGGGCCACGGCGCCGGCAGCGGCCAATACGCCGATCGCTGCGGATCGGAATCGGGCGGGCACGTCTCGTGCAGACTTCATGCGGTTCTCCCTGGGGATTGGAACGGGGCGAAGGGCCGGCGGGCAAGGACCGGGGCGGCCGGGGATCAGATGAGGCTGCTGGCCATGGACTCGATGGCCAGCAACGGAGCCACGTTGGTGGTGGTGATCCGTTTACGGGCCTTGTTGATGGCGTCCATGCGGGCCAGGGTGGTTTCGGCGGTGGAGTGGCGGGCGAATTCGTCGAGTTCGCTCCTGAAGTCAACGTTGACGAGTTCGACGGCGTTCCCCATCTGGATGATCAGGACATCACGGTAGAAGGACAGCAGATCGGTCAAGGTGCGGTCGAGGGAATCCGTGACGGATCTCTTGGCGCGGCGCTTCTGGTCATCCTCCAGCTGCTTGACCTGGCCCCGCATGGCCGCCGGCAGCGCGCCGCTTTCGGGCGCCCCGAGGGTGGCGAGCAGCGCGACCTTCTCGGCGGCGTCGCGCTCATCGTTGGAGCTGTTGGCTTCCGCGGTGGCGATCTTGACCAGCTTTTCCGCCATCAGGACAGCGGCCGTGACGCCTCGGAGGCCAAGCGGGAACCGCACTGTCTCGAGCCGGCGCGCCCGGGCATCCGGATCCCGGGCGAGACGGCGGGCGATCCCGACATGGCTCTGCGCAGCGCGGGCCGCACGTTCCGCGACGGCCGGGTCCACGCCGTCGCGCTTGACCAGCAGGGCCGCGACGTCGGCGGGCGGCGGAAGCCGCAGCGCCACCGGCCGGCAGCGGGAACGGATCGTAACGAGCACATCGGCGGGGGACGGGGCACACAACATCCAGATGGTGCGAGGGGTGGGCTCCTCGATGGCCTTAAGCAGCACGTTGGTGGTGCGTTCGGCCATCCGGTCCGCGTCCTCCACCACGATGATGCGCCAGCGGGCAGAGGAGGGCCGGTTCCCCGCCGTCGAGACGAGCTCGCGTGCCTCATCGATGGTGATAGTGACTTTTTCGGTCCGCACGAAGGCCACATCGGAGTGCGTCTCGCCGAGGATTGTCAGGCATGCCGCGCAGTTCCCGCAGCCGCGCCGGCCAAGGTCTTCCTGGTCGCAGTTCAAGGCGGCGGCAAAGGCTTTGGCAGCGTTGGACCGGCCGGAACCGGGCGGGCCGGTGAAGAGCCAGGCGTGGGTGGGTCCCTCGCCCTGGGCGGCCTGGCGAAGTTGTGCGACGACGGCGGGCTGGCCCTGCAGGTCGTCCCAGACGGTCATGCTCTCACACTGCGCGGGAGACACAGCAAGGACCCGACGCGCTCGAGGATCCGTGCGGCGAGTTCGTCAACCGGGAGATGGGCGGGGAGTACGAGGTATTTTTCCGGCCGGGCCGCGGCGAGGTCGAGGAAGGCCGTCCGGATCCTGGCATGGAATTCATCGGCCTCGGATTCGAGGCGGTCTTCGGCGGCGTCCCCCGCGGTGCGGCGGCGGCGGCCCACCGCCGGATCGACGTCGAGCAGTACCGTCAGGTCCGGCTGCAGTCCTGAGGTGGCCCATTCGTTGATATCGCGGACAGCCTCGGTGCCCAGATCGCGGCCGGCACCCTGGTAGGCCACCGAGGAATCGATGTAGCGGTCGGTGAGGACGATCTCGCCGCGGGCCAGGGCGGGACGGATGACCTGGCCGGCGTGCGCGGCTCGGGAAGCCGCGAAGATGAGGGCCTCGGTGTGGGCATCGATGTGGCCGTGGCCGTGGTCCAGCACGAGCGAGCGCAGCTTTTCGCCGATCGGGGTGCCGCCCGGTTCGCGGGTCCGCAGCACGGTGAGGCCGCGCGACTCAAGGGCCTCGGCCAGTTCTGCCAACTGCGTGGACTTTCCTGCGCCGTCGCCGCCTTCGAAGGCGATAAACAGTCCGGGGTTCTGGGTGGTCACTGTTCTAGAGTACCGACAACCACCGACATCATGGTGCCCGGCGTAACGCCGTCGCGGCCCTCCGCGGTGCCGAAGTACTCTGTGACCATGAGTCTTTCCGAAGAACAGGCAGCCTCGCTTTCTGCCGAAACGGTTGTGGTGGCCGCCGGCCGTCCGCCGCGCGAACGCGATCAGCCGGTCAACCCTCCGCTGGTGCTGTCCTCCACCTATTTCGGCACCGGGCCCCTCGGCGACGGCGACCGTGGTTACGGCCGGTATTCCAACCCCACCTGGGATCCGTTCGAGGAGGCCCTCGCCCAGCTTGAGGGTGCCGGCCTGCCCGGCCTGCTCTATGCCTCGGGGCTGGCCGCCGTGAGCTCTGTCCTGTCCCTGGTTCCCCTGCAGGGAGTGCTTGTTATGCCCTCGCACAGCTACGCCGGTTCGCTGGTGATGGCTACGGAGCTGGCGGAGAAGGGCTTCCTGGAGCTGCGGACAGTCGACATCGCGGACACCGACGCCGTCCTGGACCAGCTCGCGCCGGCGGACGGGAAACCGGCGAGCATGCTCTGGCTGGAGAGTCCCACCAACCCGATGCTCGGCGTCGCGGACATCCGCGCGCTGGCCGCTGCGGCGCACGCCGCGGGCGCCGTCGTCGTCACCGATAACACTTTCTCCACCCCTCTCGTGCAGCAGCCGCTCTCGCTGGGGTCCGACGTCGTGCTGCATTCGGTGACGAAGTACCTCTCCGGCCACTCCGACGTGGTGCTGGGCGCGCTCGTGACGTCCGACGCCGGTCTCCGCGCCACGCTGCTGCACCACCGCACCATCCATGGCGGGATCGCCGGGCCCTTTGAAGCGTGGCTGGCGCTGCGCGGCCTGCGCACGCTTGCGGTGCGGGTGGAACGCTCGCAGGCCTCGGCGGCCGTGCTGGCCGGGCGGCTGAGCACGCACCCCAGAATCGGCAGCGTCCGGTTCCCGGGTCTCGCCACGGACCCCGGCCACCAGCGGGCCAGGTCTCAGATGAAGGGCTTCGGCTCCGTGCTTTGCGTTGAGATGGCACCGGTTGGCGCTGCGGACGGGGGACTGAGCGGTGCCGACGCGGCAGACCGGATGATCCGGGCGCTGCGGCTGTGGCTGCCGGCCACCTCGCTGGGCGGAGTGGAATCCTTGATCGAACGGCGCCGCCGGCACGCGGCGGAGCCGGCCAGTGTTCCCGAGAACCTCGTCCGGTTGAGCGTGGGAATCGAAAACGTCGAGGACTTGTGGGCCGATTTGGAACAGGCTTTGGCCACATTGGGCGGATAGGCTGGGGGCATGGACGGAAGAGCGATTATCTACTATGCCGAAACAGGGATCTATTTTCTCCTGGCCCTCGTAGCCCTTGCCATCGAGGTGTGGGCCTTCTTCGACTGCGTCCGCCAGAAGGGGCCGGTTTTTGAAGCCGTGTCCAAGCGGACGAAGACCTTCTGGCTGGCCCTGACCGGCGGTGCCCTGGCCATCGGCCTGCTCTCCCTGCTGGGCGGTGGCGGCGGGTTCCTTGGCCCGCTGGGCCTGTTCGGGCTCGCGGCCGTAACCGCGGCGTCCGTGTACCTCGCCGACGTCCGCCCCGCCGTCACGGATGCGGGCCGCGGCGGAAGCCGGAACCAGGGCCCCTACGGCCCTTGGTGACCTGGCTCCCACCCTTCTAAAGGGTCGGAGCGACGGCGTCCCAGCCCACGGTCAGTTCGCCTAAGCGCCAGCGCGAGGGTCCGTCCCGGACCGGCCAGCCGGCGTCGAGCAGTGACCGGCACATGGCCGACCAGCGCTGCCGGTTCCCGAACGATGCCAGCGGCGCGGCCTCCAGCCAGGCTTTGTCCATCGCCTGCAGGTAGGCATGGATCTTCTCTCCCGGCACGTTCCGGTGGATGAGGGCCTTCGGCAGCCGTTCCGCCGCCTCCGAGGGCAAGGTGAAACTGCCGAACCGCAGGGACAGGCTCAGGCTCAGCGGCTTCTCGGCGTCGAGCGCCACCCAGGTGACGCGGCGGCCGATCTCGTCGCACGTGCCGTCAATGAACAGGCCGTCCGCGGCCAGCCGGCCCTGCACCAGCCGCCAGAGGTCCGCGACGTCGCCCTCCTCGTACTGCCGCAGCACGTTGAACGCGCGCACCAGCACCGGACGGCCGGGCACCGGCAATTCGAAGCCGCCCAGCCGGAAGCTGAGTCCCGGGCGTTCCAGTTCCTTGGCCAGCCGGACGCGCTCGGGTTCGATCTCGATGCCGACCACACGCACGTCCGGTCTGATCACGGACAGGCGGTCAAAGAGTTCGACGGCGGTGGCCGGGGAGGCGCCGTAACCAAGGTCCACCACGAGGGGATCGGCCGCCGCGCGCAGCCGCCAGGCCTGGGGCCCGGTCAGCCAGCGGTCCAGGCGGCGCATCCGGTTCGGGTTGGTGGTGCCGCGGGTGATGTTGCCCACCGGTCTGCCGGCCCGGGTAGCACCGGCCCGGGGACCACCAGTCGCCCCGCCCTCGTTCCGGGGGGACTGCACCCGTTCAGCCTTCTGCACCACAGCCCCACCCTATCCTCCAACGCGGGGTCACTTCCGGCCCATGCGGAGCCCCGGGATGGGCCGGAAGTGACCCCGCGTTGGAGTGGAGGCGGCGGAATGTAACGCTGGGCGCCGTCCGTGACCGCTCAGCTAGGATAAAAACCATGACTTACAAGCTGATTCTGCTGCGCCACGGCCACAGCGAATGGAACGCCAAGAACCTGTTCACCGGCTGGGTGGACGTTGACCTGAACGACCAGGGCCGTGTCGAGGCGGTTCGCGGCGGCGAGCTTCTGGTGGAGAACAACATCCTCCCGGACATCGTCTACACCTCCTTGCTGAAGCGGGCCATCAACACGGCGAACCTGACTCTGGAGAAGGCGGACCGCGGCTGGATCCCGGTCAAGCGCGACTGGCGGCTCAACGAGCGCCACTACGGCGCACTGCAGGGCAAGGACAAGGCGCAGACCCTCGCCGAATACGGAGAAGAGCAGTTCATGACCTGGCGCCGCTCCTACGACACGGCGCCGCCGCCGCTGGCCGACGATTCCGAGTTCTCCCAGGTGGGGGACCCGCGCTACGAGGGCCTCGGCGACGCGTTGCCCCGCACCGAGTGCCTCCAGGACGTCCTGATCCGTCTGCTGCCGTACTGGGAATCGGACATCAAGGCAGACCTCAAGGCCGGCAAGACCGTGCTGGTCACAGCGCACGGCAACTCGCTGCGCGCCCTGGTCAAGCACCTTGACGGCATCAGCGACGAGGCCATTGCCAGCCTGAACATCCCCACCGGCATCCCGCTCGTGTATGAACTGGACGAGAACTTCCAGCCGCTCAACCCGGGCGGCACCTACCTCGACCCCGAGGCCGCCGCCGTGGCCGTCCAGGCGGTCGCCAACCAGGGCAAGAAGTAGGTTCACCGGCCTAACGACGACGGCCGGTCACCCCCAAGGTGACCGGCCGTCGTCGTGCGTAGTTCAATGCTGCCAGGAGCAGGGCTAGCTGTGTTCGATGCTGTTCGGCTGCCAGGCGCCGGTGACCAGATAGGTGACCTTCTGCGCGACCGAGACGCCGTGGTCCGCGAAGCGCTCGAAATAGCGGCTGGCCAGGGCGACATCGACGGTGGTGGCCGGGGACTCGTGCCAGTCGCTGCGGGCGATCTCCTTGAAGACGCTGAGGTGCAGATCGTTGACGGCGCTGTTGGCCTTCATAATGTCCCGGGCAACTTCGAGGTCGCGGGTTTCCAGCAGAACGGTGAGCTTGCCGGCGATTAGGGCGTCCTGTACGGCGAAGCTCTTGAACGTCTCCTGCAGCCGGGCGGGCACCACTGCGGCCGGGTAGCGCAGACGTGCGAGCTGGGCGAGGTGGCGGGCGAGGTCGCCCATGCGCTCAAGGGAGGCGCTCATCCGGAGCGCGCCGACCAGCATCCGCAGGTCGCTGGCCACCGGGCCTTGCAGCGCCAGGATGTCGATGGCGCGCTCGTCGAGGCTGTTCTGCAGGAAGTCGATCCGGGCATCGGCCGCGATGACGTCCTCGGCGAGATCGATGTCGGCGCCTTCGAAGGCAGTCGAGGCCTTCTCGATGGCCTCACTGACCAGCTTGGAGATTTCGACGAGCTGCTCCCCAACCTGGGCGAGCTCTTCCTGAAAAACCTTACGCACGTGTGCGTCCTTTCCTCGGAAATATTGCCGGCCACCACAGTGGCGGGCCCATTTCGGTTCACCTGGCGGCGCTTCAACTGTCAACTCTTGCAGTGTCCGGTGAACTGTTGTGCCCCAATAGGTGAACGTTAGCTGAACCGGAACCGGAATAGCAGGAGATTACAGTTTCCGCCGCGGGCCAGAGCATAAGCTGGAGCCGTGGATCCAATGCTCATCGGCGTGATCGCCGGCCTGATCGGCCTGTCTCTTGGCATGTTTGGCGCGCTCGCGTTCCGGGTCAGCGAACAGCAGCGCCAGCTGGTGGACAGCGGGTTGGAGGACCCGTCAATCCCCGAGGGCGCCGCGCAGGTGCTTGCCGTCATCGGCCGGGCCTTCGTGGTGGTGGACGCGATCGACGGCGTCGTCCGGGCGAGTCCCGCCGCGTACGCCTACGGCCTGGTGCGCGGCCACACGGTGGTGCACCAGCAGTTGCTGGAAATGACAGCCAAGGTCCGGCGCGACGGCGTCATCGTCGAAAAACAGCTCGAACTGCCTCGTGGTCCGCTGGGCCAGGGCACCATCGTGGTCCAGATCCGTGCGGCCATGGTCGCCGAGGACTACATCCTCCTGCTGGCCGATGACCGGACCGAATTCACCCGCACCGAGGAAGTCCGGAACGACTTCGTTGCCAACGTCTCGCACGAGCTGAAGACGCCGGTAGGTGCCATCTCGCTGCTGGCGGAGGCCCTCGAGTCCTCCGCGGACGATCCGGAGGCAGTACGGCGTTTTGCCAAGCGAATGCACAAGGAATCCGCCCGGCTGGCCGCCCTGGTGCAGGACATCATCGAACTCTCCCGGCTGCAGGGCGCCAATGTTGCGCAGCAGGGACGGCCCGTGGATATCAACACGGTGGTGTCCGAGGCCGTGGACCGGTCCCAGCTTCCAGCCGAAAGCAAGAACATCGAACTGGTCGTCGGCGGCTACCCGGACGCGATGATCTACGGCGACCAGGACCTGCTCGTGACCGCGCTCCGGAACCTGATCGACAACGCCATCCGCTACTCGCCGGAAAACACCAGGGTGGGCGTGGGGGTGCGGGCCAAGGACGGACTGGTGTCGGTGTCGGTGACGGACCAGGGCGAAGGGCTCAGCCCCGAGGACCAGGAGCGCGTCTTTGAGCGCTTCTACCGCGTGGACGCGGCCCGTTCGCGCCACACCGGCGGCACCGGCCTGGGCTTGAGCATCGTTAAACACGTTATCTCCAACCACGGCGGCGAAGTGACCCTCTGGTCACAGCCTGGGCACGGATCCACCTTCACCATCCGGCTTCCGGAGATGGAAGGTCCGGACGACGCCGTGGCCCCCGCGGCTCGCAAACCCGCGGCGAAGTCCATCAAGGCGGCGAAGGCCGCCACTCCACCACTTAGCGACGCCGCCGGCGTTCATGAACAAGGAGCTAGCGCTTGAGTAGGATTTTGATAGTCGAGGACGAAGAATCGTTCAGCGACCCGCTGTCATACCTGTTGGGCAAGGAAGGGTTCGAGGTTGCGGTGGTCGATAACGGGCTGGACGCCATCACCGAATTCGACCGTAACGGCGCCGACCTGGTCCTCCTGGACCTGCAGCTGCCCGGACAATCCGGTACCGAAGTCTGCCGCCAGCTGCGGCAGCGGTCCTCTGTTCCGGTGATCATGCTGACCGCCAAGGACTCGGAAATCGATAAGGTGGTGGGGCTCGAGCTGGGCGCCGACGACTATGTCACCAAGCCCTACTCGTCCCGCGAGCTCGTCGCCCGCGTCCGGGCCGTGCTGCGCCGCCAGAGCGAACCTGAGGAGCTGGTCTCCAGCACCGTTCAAGCCGGTCCCGTCCGGATGGACATCGAACGGCACGTGGTCAGCGTCGCCGGCGAGCAGGTCTCGCTGCCGCTGAAGGAGTTCGAACTACTGGAGATGCTGCTGCGGAACTCCGGGCGGGTGCTCACCCGTGGGCAGCTGATCGACCGGGTCTGGGGCTCAGACTACGTAGGGGACACCAAAACCCTCGACGTCCACGTCAAACGGCTGCGCGGCAAGGTGGAGCCGGACCCATCGGCGCCGCGGTTCCTCATCACCGTCCGCGGGCTGGGCTACAAGTTCGAACCCTAAGGGCAGATGCCCCGCTGGCCGCCGCGCGGCCATGGGGCCACCGGGGCATGGAGTCCGGCATCGAGGCCGACACAAAGTAGCGACAGAAGAGGAGGGGCACCCGGACCGGGTGCCCCTCCTCTTGTGTTCGTTGGGTGATCTTCTGCTGGTGCAGGCTAGTGGCCACCCGCGGCGCTCTGCGAGGGGGTCGACGTCGGCGTGGCCGAGCCGGTGGGCTCGCTGCCGGCCGGCAGGTACTGCTTGTAGTCGGCGATTGTGCCGTCCAGGACAGGAACCTTGAACTTGGCAGTCTGGTTCGTGCCGTCTTCCAGGATACTGACCTCGAACATGGAGCCCGGGATGCCGCCGGTACTGCTGAGAATGGCCTCGTCCGCAGAATCATTGAGCAGCGTGTAGGAGTTCGGCTTGACCGGAACCTGGGTTTGCGAGCCGCCGGAGCCGGTGATGGTGAGCTTCACGGCGCTGGAGGAGGAGTTGTAGACGGCGCCGATCACTCGGCCCGGCTTGTCCTCACCGGCGGAGATGATCATCATGTTCCGGAGCTGTAGGGGGCCGAGCTCAGTATTCGTGCCGTCCGACGCCGAGTACTGCGCGGAGGTCTGCTGGGGGTTGGTGTAGCCGCAGCCGGTGACCGACAGCAGGCCGATGCCAAGTGCAGCCGTTGCCATTGCCAGCTTGCCGCGCCGGCCCCGATTCATCGCAGTGAAACGCACGTCACGCACTCCTTGAGAGTCTTGAAACAGTATTCAGCCATAGCCTATCCGCAATCGTCGGCAAATATGGATTCGGCCAGGACGCAGTGGCGCAGGTTCGGCGCTCCGGCCGGGACAACGCGGCCCCTTGGCAAGGGCGGGCGGATGCACTAATATCCGCATCCGTCAAGAGGGTTTCCGGGGTCGATTACGGCCATTTGCCCCGGATTCATGCGGTTCGCGGGCGCGATCCGTGGCAGTCATATGCCTTAAACGTGATAAACTGGTCTGCGGGAAAGGGGAATGTCCACATGGTTTTTGAGGTCGGCGAAACAGTAGTTTATCCTCACCACGGTGCAGCCAAAATTGAAGAAATCAAGATGCGCACTGTCAAGGGCGAAGAGAAGATGTATCTCAAGCTCAAGGTGGCCCAGGGTGATCTGACCATTGAAGTTCCAGCAGAAAACGTTGATCTAGTTGGGGTCCGGGACGTAGTGGGCAAGGAAGGTCTGGAGCACGTTTTTGAAGTGCTGCGGGCCGAGTTCACTGAAGAACCCACCAACTGGTCGCGTCGATACAAGGCAAACCTGGAAAAGCTTGCTTCCGGTGACGTCATCAAGGTGGCAGAGGTCGTCCGCGACCTGTGGCGCCGCGATCACGATCGGGGTCTCTCCGCAGGGGAGAAGCGCATGCTGGCCAAGGCCCGCCAGATTCTGATTTCAGAACTGGCTCTGGCCGAAAAGACGGATGAAGAGAAGGCTGCAAGCGTTCTCGACGAAGTCTTGGCTTCCTAACAAGAATTGAACCCCGGCAGCTGACGGCTGCCGGGGTTTCTTTTTGGCCCTTTTCAGCCCGGCCGCCGGGTTGAGCTATCAGTCCGGGTCGTTCCGGGCGCCCGTTAGGGACCAGAACTGATAGCGCAGTGGGATGACCGGGGCAGCCGGGACGTAGTCTTGAGCCCATGGACTCTGCATCGACCATCCCCGCCACCGCGGTCATCGTCGTGGCCGCCGGCTCCGGCCAGCGACTGGGCTACGGAATGCCAAAAGCCAAAGTTCCGCTCGGCGGGGACAGCATCCTCACCCATGCCCTGCGCGGAGTCGCCGCAGCCGGGATTGCGCGGCAGGTATGCATTGCGATCCCGCCCGGAGATCCCGAGCTGCAGGCACTGTGCCAGACGTTCGCACAGGAGCTCAAAGCCGAACATCAGCTCAACGCAGGCACCGAAAACGGTGTACAGCTTCCCGTGGTGACCATCGTCGATGGCGGGGTCACCCGGGCCGATTCGGTGCGGGCCGCGATGGCCGCGCTCCTGCCGGCTACGGAAGCCGTCCTGGTCCACGACGCAGCCCGCGCCCTGACGCCCGAGTCCGTCTTCCACCGGGTGGCACAGGCCCTCGCCGCCGGCGCCCTGGCTGTCATCCCGGTGATCCCCGTCGTGGACACAGTCAAGACCGTGGCACGCACCACCGGCCAGGACGCCGCAATCGCCCCGGAGCTGGTCACCGGCACCGCACCGCGGGAGAGCCTCCGCGCAGTCCAGACGCCGCAGGGCTTCGAGTTCGCCACCCTCCAACGCGCCCATGACTCCGCGGCCCGGTTCGATGCCGGCCAGGCGGCCGCCGTCACGGACGACGCCATGCTGGTGGAGCTCCTCGGCGTCCCCGTCCACGCCGTGCGTGGGGCCAGCCAGTCGCTGAAAATCACGACGCCGCTGGACCTGATAATCGCCGAGGGGCTGCTTGAGGGTCCGCTGGGCGCGCGCTGGGTGGAAGGCTGAGCATGTCCAGTGGTCCCATCATCCCGAGGACCGGGATCGGCATAGACGTCCACGCCTACGCCCCGGACGACGCACCCCAGCCACTCTGGCTCGGCGGGCTGTTCTGGGAAGGAGAGCGGGGGCTGTCCGGCCATTCCGACGGCGACCCCGTCGCCCATGCGGCCGCCGACGCCCTCTTCTCCGCCTGCGGCATAGGAGACCTCGGCACGCATTTCGGCACCGACCGGCCCGAGTATGCCGGGGCCTCGGGTGTGACCCTGCTGGCCGAGGCCGCCCGGATAGTCCGCGCCGCGGGCTTCGAGATCGGAAACATCGCCGTGCAGTTCGTCGCCAACCGGCCACGGTTCGGTCCGCGCCGGGAGGAATCCCAGCGCGTCCTCGGCGAGGCGGCCGGGGCCCCGGTCAGCGTCTCCGCCACCACCAGCGACGGCCTCGGTTTCACCGGCCGCGGCGAAGGAATCTCGGCGACGGCAACGGCACTCGTCTATCCGTCGAACTAAGCACGCACGGGGTCCGTCGCCTAGGCTTGGGGGACCCCGTCCCGCAATCGCAAGGAGACCGCCCGTGAAAAAGCTGCTGCCCGCCGTCGTCCTCTCGATGGGACTGCTGCTGACCGGTTGCGCCGGGTCGCCGAAGATGAGCGTCCCGGACAGCTGTGCCTTCCTGAACAAGGACACCTTCGTACCCACCGGAAACCAGCAACAAAAAGCGGACCAGATCGCCAAGCACTACCAGGAAGTCGCGGACAAGGTTGCCCCCGAGGTGGCGGCCCCGATCCAGAAGATGGCCGACACCATGAAGCAGGTGGCCGGTACCTCGCTCGGGGCCGAGAGCGCCGAGCAGACCAAGAAGCTCACCGAACAACACAACAAGATCGGCGAGTACTGCAAGTAAGGCCGACGGCCCGGCCCGCCGTCGCAGGCCACCGCCCGCCGCCGGACCCCCATCGGCTAATCTGGAGCGGTGACCCTGCGCTTCTATGACACTGCATCCGCCAAAGTCCGCGACTTCGTCCCCCTGGTTCCGGGCAAAGTGAGCCTCTACTACTGCGGCGCCACGGTGCAGGGCATGCCGCACGTGGGGCACATCCGCTCCGCCATTGCCTTCGACCAGCTCACCCGCTGGCTGCAGTACCGGGGATTCCGCGTCACCGCCGTCCGCAACGTCACCGACATCGACGACAAGATCCTGGCGAAGTCGGCAGCGTCCTTCGCCCCTGACTTCGAGGACGAGCCGGGTGCGGTCCGCGAGGAGGAATGGTGGGCGCTGGCCTACCGCTACGAGCAGGAATTCCTGGCGGCCTACGACACCTTGGGCGTCTCCCGCCCCACCTACGAGCCGCGCGCCACCGGCCACATCCCTGAAATGCACGCCCTGATCCGGCAGTTGATCGACCGCGGCCACGCCTACCCCGCCCTTGATGATTCCGGCGACGTGTACTTCGACGTGCGCTCCTGGGCCAAGTACGGCTCACTGACCCGGCAGAAAATCGATGACATGCAGGGAGCCCCCGACGTCGAGGCCCAATTCAGCAACAGGAAGCGTGATCCCCGCGACTTCGCGCTCTGGAAGGGCCACAAGGAAGGGGAGCCGACGACGGCGGGCTGGACCTCGCCGTGGGGCACCGGCCGTCCGGGCTGGCACCTCGAGTGCTCCGCGATGGTCACCAAGTACCTCGGCACCGAATTCGACATCCACGGCGGCGGGCTGGACCTGCGCTTCCCGCACCACGAAAACGAGATGGCGCAGTCCCAGGCCGCGGGCCACGGCTTCGCCAATTTCTGGATGCACAACGGCATGGTCACCTACGCCGGCGAAAAGATGTCCAAGTCCATCGGCAACACCGTCAGCCCGGCCGAAATGCTGGAACTCGCCCCGCCGCGGGTGGTCCGCTACTACCTGGGCCAGGCCCAGTACCGCTCCGTGCTCGACTACCAGCCCACCTCACTGCAGGAAGCCGCCGCCGCCGTCGAACGCATCGACGGGTTCATCAGCCGCGCCCTTCGGGGCTCCATGACGCATGACGGCGCTGTTGGCTTCGCCAGCTACGGCATTGTCCCGGACGCCTTTGCGGCCGCGATGGACGATGACCTCAACGTACCGCAGGCCCTGGCGGTCCTGCACGACACCGTCCGCGCCGGCAACACCGCCCTCATCGCCGGCGAGCCCGACGCCGCCTGGCAGGCACTGGCCAGCGTCATCGACATGCTGCGTGTCCTTGGTCTCAACGACACCGCGACTCCGGCCGCGGACGAGCACAGCAACAATGCTCTCGGCGTCCTCGTGGAAGCGCAGCTCGCGGCCAGGGCGCAGGCCCGGGCGAGCAAGGACTGGGCCGCCTCAGACTCCATCCGCGACACTCTTGCCGCTGCCGGCGTCGTGATCGAGGACGGCCCGGACGGCGCGAGCTGGAGCCTCACGCGCGGCTGACAGGCCGAGCCGCGGGGGTATGGAACGTTCGGCGGGCACGGCCCTGCCCGGCCTCCGGTCGGGGATTTAGCTCGAGTCAGTAGACTGGGTGTCAGACTTGTCAACGAATCGCGTATTTAAAAGGGTGGAACTCATGGCCAACAACGGTCGCCGGTCGGTCAAACTAAAGAAGGGCCCCAGCGTCGGAACCGGCGGTCACGGCCGCAAGGCTCTTGAAGGCAAGGGCCCCACCCCCAAGGCGGAGGACCGCCCGTACCACAAGGCCCACAAGAACAAGCAGCTCGCGGAACGCTCCGCGGCCAAGCACCCGGGAGCCGCGCGCAACGCCGGCGCCCGCTCCGGTCCCAAGGGCCGTGCCACCGAGGAAGTCGTCACCGGACGCAACTCGGTCGTCGAGGCCCTCCGCGCCGGCATCCCGGCCAAGGCCCTGCATATTGCCATCCGCATCGAGATGGACGACCGCGTCAAGGAGTCCCTCAAGCTGGCCGCTGAGCGCGGTATCCCGCTGCTTGAGACCGGCAAGCCCGAGCTGGACCGGATGACGGACGACGCCATCCACCAGGGTCTTGTGCTGCAGATCCCGCCGTACGAATACCAGGACGCCTACGAGCTGGCCGAGCAGACCCTCGAGAGCTGGAAGCGCGGCCACGTAGCCAACGCCCCGCTCTTCGTCGCGCTCGACGGCATCACCGATCCGCGCAACCTTGGCGCCATCATCCGCTCGGTTTCGGCCTTCAGCGGCCACGGCGTCATCGTCCCGGAGCGCCGCTCCGTCGGCGTCACCGCCTCGGCCTGGAAAACCAGCGCCGGAGCCGCTGTCCGCGTCCCCGTGGCGCGCGCCGCGAACCTGAACAACACGCTCAAGGCGTTCAAGAACATGGGCATCTATGTACTGGGACTCGACGGCGACGGCGACGTTTCGCTGCCCGAGCTGGCCCTCGCCACCGAGCCGGTCTGCATCGTCGTGGGTTCCGAAGGCAAGGGCCTGAGCCGCATGGTGCGCGAAAACTGCGACCAGATCGTTTCAATCCCGATCGACTCTGCCATGGAGTCGCTCAACGCCTCCATGGCAGTCGGCATCTCCCTTTACGAGATCTCCCGCCAGCGCGCCGCCAAGTAGTCCTTCGGTTTGGGCTGGGTCCGCCGCTGGTTGGGCCCGCCTCACCAGAGTTTTGCCGTCGCGTAGCGTTCAGCCTCTTCCCAACCTTCGCAAGCTCAGTTCGGGTCCCTCGGGGCTTCTCTTCCCCCCGACGCTCCGCTCGGCCGCGGGCGGCCTCGTTCCGCTCTGGTCGGCGATGCGCTCCTGCGCAAAACCCCGGCTCCGGCTAGCCACCCCGGGCGCCATTCGCTTTGGACAGTAGCGCTCCTTCACGTCTCGTGGGGGAGCGTTTGCCTTTAATACTCAGAGTCAGGGCACCCCTAGTCCAGACGCGCGACGCACAATCCTTTCTGCGACGCGCAAATTGCCCGGCGCTACGGGGATGTCAGTAGCGCCAGGAATTTTGCGCGTCGCCAGGCCATATCCGCCGCGTCAGAGCAGTAAGGCACCAGCCCGGCGCCGTCAGTCCGGCCGGGCCGCCCAACGATCCCCTCAGGCGACGACGGGCACGAGCGACGGCCAGCTCAGCGACGCACAATCCTTTCTGCGACGCGCAATTTTCCCGGCGCTACGGCAATGTCAGTAGCGCCAGGAATTTTGCGCGTCGCCAGGCTTTATCCGCCGCGTCAGAGGAGTAAGGCACCAGCCCGGCGCCGTCAGTCCGGCCGGGCCGCCCAACGATCCCCTCAGGCGACGACGGGCACGAGCGACGGCCAGCTCAGCGACGGCCAGGCGCCGGAACGGGCGGGTGACTATGGCGAAACTAGCCACCGCGCCGGTCCGGGCGGGTGGCTGCAGTGAACCCGGCAGTAAGCCTAGAACTTGTGGCGGTTGGCGAGGACCGGGAGTTTGGCGCGGGCTTCCCTGACGACGGCGGGGTCCAGGTCGGCGAACAGCAGACCGGGGGCGCCGTCCAGCTCTTCGAGGACTTCTCCGAAGGGGGAGACGACGACGGAGTGCCCGATGCCGGTGGGCGCCGCTCCCCTGGGGACGATGCCCAGGCTCGCCGGGTCGCCCTGGCCGCAGGCGAGGACCAGGGTGGTGGAATCAGCAGCGCGGGCCCGGGCCAGGAGCTTCCATTGTTCGGCTTTGCCGGGACCGGAGCCCCAGGAAGCGCAGACAATGTTCACCTCGGCACCGCGGCCGGCGTTCTCGGTGAACAGGTCCGGGAAGCGGAGGTCGTAGCAGGTGGCAAGGCCGAAAGTCACGCCGTCGAGCTCGAAGACAACGGGCTTATTGCCGGCGTCGACGGTGTCCGACTCTGCGAAGCCGAACGCATCGAAGAGGTGGATCTTGTCGTAGCTCGTGTCCACGCCGCGGCCGGTAACCAGCAGGGTGTTGCGCACCTTACGGTGCGCCCCGCCGCCGGGAGCCCCGCCGCCGTCGTCCGCGGTTCCCGGCGTGAACATCCCGGCGACGATCATGATGTCCTGCTCCGACGCAATGGCACGCACGCGCGAGGCCCAGGGGCCATCCAGCGGCTCCGCGACGTCGAGCAGGGAATTGCCGAAGGCGCGCATGGTCGCTTCGGGGAATACCACGAGCTGCGCGCCGCCGGCCCTGGCCCGGCCGGTGTACTCCGCCACGAGGGCTAGATTCCCGGCAGGATCGCGGCCGGTGATGATTTGAGCCAGTGCAACCCGCACAATTACCTCCAAAGTGGGCGATTAAATCCAGTATGCGGCGCCACGGCTACGTACACCGCACGTGACCAGAGTTTCGGGATCACGGCCATTTGTTCGGCCCCGCTAAGCTTTAAGCGATGGTTATGACCTATGTAGACACAGCTTCCACCGTAGACGACTCACGCGCGTTTCCGCTGGGAATCAGCGTTCCGTGCACCGGCTCGCCGGCAATTGACGATCCCCGGGGTGCCGTCGCCAATGTGGCTGTCTACGCACCCGGGGTGGCCACTCTCGAGATCGCCTACCAGGCGCCCGGCGGCACCTGGCAGCTCAAGACGCTGCCCAACATCACCGACGGCGTCCACCACGGCATGGTGGAGGGCATTCCCGCCGGGTCGCGCTACGGCTTCCGGACCTCACCGGGCCATGAAGCGCTCCCGCTGCCCATGCCGACGGTGGATTTCGACGTCGAGGACGGGCAGCCGCTCCTGCTGGACCCCTACGGCCGGGCCGTGGACGAGCGCCACGAATTCCTCACCAGTGTCCGGATGGCCAGCGGCTTCGACTGGGGCAGTGACTCCGGCCCCCGGATTCCGTGGCGGAACAGCATCATCTACGAGGCCCACGTCCGCGGCCAGACCCAACTCCACCCGGACATCCCGGAGAACCTTCAGGGCACCTACGCCGGCATGGCGCATCCGGCCATGATTGAGCACCTGATCGCGCTCGGGATCACCGCGGTCCAGCTCCTGCCGGTCCACTTCCATGTGGACGAACCGCACCTGCAGAACCTTGGGATGACGAACTACTGGGGCTACAACACGGCGGCGTTTTTTGCCCTGCACCCCGGCTACGCCACCCAGTCGGCGCAGGACGCCGGCCCGCAGGCAGTCCAGGACGAGTTCAAAGGCATGGTCAAGCTGTTGCATGCCGCGGGCCTGGAGGTCATCCTCGACGTCGTCTACAACCACACGGCCGAGGGCGGCACCGACGGCCCTACCTTCAGCTTCCGTGGCCTTGGCGAGATGCAGTATTACCGCAATGACGGGCACGGCAAGTATGTGGACACAACCGGTTGCGGCAATAGCCTCGACTTCAGCGAACCGCGCGTGGTCCAGCTGGTGCTGGACTCCCTGCGCTACTGGGTGACCGAGTTCCACATCGACGGTTTCCGCTTCGACCTGGCGGTGACCCTGGCCCGCAATGCGGCCAACGAGTTCGATCCTCGGCACCCCTTCCTCGTCGCGGTCGCCGGCGACCCCGTCCTCTCCGCCACGAAGCTGATCGCCGAACCGTGGGACATCGGCTACGGCGGCTGGCAGACGGGCCGGTTCCCGGCAGGCTGGGTGGACTGGAACGACCACTTCCGCGACGCCGTCCGCAGCTTCTGGCTCGCTGACCGCGCCGCGATCGACGCCGGCGGTCACGGCGGCTCGGTGGCCCGCCTCGCGGACGCGCTGTCCGGCTCGGCCAGCCTGTTTGAGCCCTCGGGCCGGTCCAGGCTCGCCTCGGTCAACCTCATCACGGCCCACGACGGCTTCACCCTGGCGGACCTCGTCTCCTATGACCGCAAGCATAACGAGGCCAACGGTGAGCAGAACCGTGACGGACACGGCGACAACCGCAGCCACAACCACGGCTTTGAGGGTCCCACCGAGGACGAGGACGTTCTGGCCCGGCGCGCCCAGACCAGCCGCAACCTCATGGCGTCCCTCATGATCTCCCTCGGAGTGCCCATGATGACCGCCGGGGACGAGATCGGCCGGACCCAGCAGGGCAATAACAACGCCTACTGCCAGGACAATTCCATCACCTGGATCGACTGGACCAGCACCCCGGAATCCCACGCCATGCTGCGGACCACCAAGCGTGTGATCCGGCTGCGCAGGGAATTCCTGGCCGGCCAGCCGCACGACTACCCGGCGCGCGACAAGCAGTCCTACTTCCACTGGTTCGATGCGCACGGCGGGACGATGTCCGGAGCCAGCTGGAACGATCCCGGCCAACGGGTAGTCCAGCTCCTGCTCGGTTCCGACGACGGCCACGTGGACGGCCTCGTAGTGGTCAACGGCAGCGCCCTCGACGTCAAGGTCACCCTGCCCCTGCTCAGCAATGAAGAGGGCACCGGCAACCGCCTCTTCGAACTGCGCCTGACCACCTCCGAACTCCACGACCGGCGCCAGGGCGTCCGGGTCTCTGCCGGAGAGCGGGACATTATCCAGGCGAATTCCATCAACATCTACCGCACGTAGTTCAGGCCGAACGGAATGGGGCAGGCAATGAGACTTTGGGGAGAGTCACAGTGAAGGTTCAACGGCTCGTGGCCCTGTTCGCCCTGCTGGCGGCACTGGTGGTGCTGGCGGTGTTGACGGGCGGAGGCCCGCAGGCCGGGACTGCCCGGCCAAATGTCACAATGTCCGACGGCGGTGCAACAGCGGCTCCCGGGCCCCCGGGTCCCGCTGCCTCGAGATCCCCGGCTCCGGGTCCTGCCCCGGGCCCGGCCAGCGCCGCGAACCCTTCCCGGCTTACCGAGGTGAAAGCCTCGGAGCTGCCCGCCGAGGCCCGCCAGACCCTCGCCCTGATCGCAACGGGCGGCCCGTATCCCTACTCCCGGGATGACGTGTCCTTCGGGAATTTCGAGGGGATCCTGCCCCGTAAATCGCCGGGCTACTACAAGGAATACACGGTCCGCACCCCCGGCGAATCAGACCGCGGTGCCCGCCGGATCGTGGCCGGCAAAACCGGCGAGAAATACTATACGGCGGACCATTACAACTCGTTCGCCTTCATCATCGAAGGCAAGTGAAGGAACCCATGAAGATTTACTCCGCAGACACCTGGACCATCGAGGAGTTGCAGGCCATGGTGGACGACGCCGGCCGCCGCGCCCTGCTGATTCCCGCAGCGGACACGAAGCGGGCCGTCCTGGCGATCTTCGCAGAAACACTCGACTTCCCGGCGGATTACGGCATCAACCTTGACGCCCTCAATGACTCGCTGCATGACTTCGCCGACGCGGTCTCCGACGGCGGACAGGCCCCGATTACGTTCATCTGGGAGGTCCCGGCGGTTTTCCGTGCGGACCGTTCTTTCGGCGTCATCTGCGAGATCCTGCAGGACGCCGAAGGCTATGCCGGCACGAATCTGTCCGTTATCGCCGTCTGTCTCTAGGCCTTGATCCGCCTCTGCTGGCCGGCCGGGACGACAGAAGCGCCGCGGACCGGATGACCGGTCTGCGGCGCCCCATGCGGATCAGGACTAGGCGTTGACGATCAAACCCAGCTCGGCCTTTGACGCCAGGGCCTCATGCTTGGGGAGCACCCGGACGGTGTAGCCGAAGGACCCGGAACGGTCGATGACGAGGGTTCCGCTGAAGAGGTGGCGGCCCTTGCCGAGGTCCTCCACGGCTGTCAGCTCGGCCACGGTGACGTCCGCCAGCTCGTCGCTGTCCTCGGCCTTGCCGTAGGCCACCTCAACGGACACATCCTCCGGCGTGAGCTCGTGCAGGGCCACATAAGCGTTGACCTGAAGCAGGTCACCGATCTGCGGGTCCTCGGAGACGCCCACGGAGTCCACATGCTCCACCTGGATCCGGGGCCAGGCCGCCCGGACCCGGGAGGTCCAGGACGCGAGGTTCTTTGCCTGGGCGAAGTTCTCCGCCACGGCGCGGCGGCCCGCGACAGCGGCCGGACGGTACAGGACGTTGACGTAGTCCTTGAGCATCCGGTCGGCGGAGACGGCCGGGCCCAGGTGGGACATCGTGTGCTTGATCATCGACACCCAGTGCGTCGGGACCTTTTGCGGTCCCGGCTGTGAGGGACCGGCCGCGCCGGCGCCGTCGGACACCGTCAGGCCGTAGAACCGGGGCGCCACCTGGGTCTCAAGCAGCTCGTAGAGCGCCGCGGCCTCGATGTCGTCGCGCTCCTCAGGTGAGGCGTCGTTGTTGGCGGTGGGGATTGCCCAGCCGTTCTCGCCGTCGTACATCTCATCCCACCAGCCGTCCAGGACCGAAAGGTTCAGCGAACCGTTCAGGGCGGCTTTCATGCCGGAGGTGCCGCAGGCCTCGAGCGGACGCAGCGGGTTGTTCAGCCACACATCGCAGCCGGGGAACAGGGTCCGGGCCATGGCGATGTCGTAGTTGGGCAGGAACGCTATCCGGTGCCGCACGGCGGGGTCGTCGGTGAACCGGACCAGGTCCTGGATCATCTTCTTGCCCGCGTCATCGGCCGGGTGGGACTTGCCGGCGATGACCAGCTGGATGGGGTGCGTCTTGTGCAGCAGCAGTGCCTTGAGCCGTTCGGGCTCGCGCAGCATCAGGGTGAGGCGCTTGTAGGTCGGCACGCGCCGGGCGAAGCCGATCGTCAGGATATCCGGGTCCAGCACGGAGTCCGTCCAGGCGAGTTCGGCGTCCGCCGCGCCGCGCTTCTTCCACGCCGACCGGAGCCGGCGCCGCACGTCGTCGACCAGGGACACCCGCATTTCGCGGCGGAGGGCCCAGACGTCCTCGTCGCTGACGTTGTAGGCGAGGTCCCAGCGGCCGTGCGCTTCCGCTTCCGCGCCAAACTGGTCGCGGGCCAGCTTGGAGACGCGCGGGTCCACCCAGGTGGGCACGTGGACGCCGTTGGTGACCGAGGTGATGGGCACCTCCGAGTGATCGAATCCCGGCCACAGGGCCGAGAACATGCCGCGGGACACCACACCGTGCAGCTTGGCCACACCGTTGGCGCGCTGGGCCAGGCGCAGGCCCATGACGGCCATGTTGAAGACGAAAGGGTTGCCATCCGTGAAGTCCTCGCGGCCGAGGTTCAGGATCTTTCCCACCGGGACGTCGGGGGCCAGCCCGGCGTCGAAGAACTGCTGGATCTGCGAGGTCTCGAAGCGGTCGATCCCGGCCGGGACCGGGGTGTGGGTGGTGAACACGGTGGAGGCGCGTCCGGCGGCAAGGGCTTCCTCCCAGCTCAGCGGTGCCGGTCCGGACATCAGTTCCTGGATCCGCTCGATGCCCAGGAAACCGGCGTGGCCTTCGTTGGTGTGGAAGACCTCCGGCGTCGGGCTGCCGGTGAGCTTCTGGTAGGCGCGCAAGGCCTTGACTCCGCCCATGCCGAGCAGGAGTTCCTGCTGGAGCCGGTGGTCACCGCCGCCGCCGTAGAGGCGGTCGGTGATGCCGCGGGCGGCGTCGTCGTTGCCCGGAACGTTCGAGTCCAGCAGCAGCAACGGGACACGCCCGACGTCGGCGCGCCAGATGTGCGCCAGCAGCCGGCGCCCGTTGGGGAGCGGCAGCGAAATCTGGACGGGGCGGCCGTTGCCGTCCGCGGACGCCTCACGCAGCAGCGTCAGTGGCAGTCCGTCCGGGTCCAGGACCGGGTAGGTTTCCTGCTGCCAGGCGTCGCGGGACAGCGACTGCTTGAAGTAGCCGGCCTGATAGAGCAGGCCGACGCCGATCAGCGGCACGCCGAGGTCGGAGGCAGCCTTCAAGTGGTCGCCGGCCAGAATGCCGAGGCCGCCGGAATACTGGGGAAGGACCTCGGTGATGCCGAATTCGGGCGAGAAGTACGCGATGCAGGACGGCGCGTCGTCGCCAAGGCTCTGGTACCAGCGCGGGTGTTCGAGATACCGGTCGAGGTCGTCAGCGCCCGCGTGGACGCGGCGCACCACGTCCTGGTCAGCGGCGAGCCGCTGCAGTTCCTCGCGGCTGACCAGCCCCAGGAACGTCACGGGATCGTGGGCGCTCTCGGCCCAGATCTTCGGGTTCAGCCCCTCGAAAAGCTCCCGGGTTGGCCGGTGCCAGGACCACCGAAGGTTGGTGGCCAGCCGGGCCAGCGGCCGGATTGACTCGGGGAGAACGGTTCGGACGGTAAATCTGCGGATAGCCTTCACCTGCGAAAGACTAACGGACAAGATGGAGCCCCGGAACCGCTGGGGGATACTTTTGCTTAAATGACGGATTGCGGTCCGAAAAACGTCCGGAAAAGCCGAGCAGACTTAGCAATCTGGCCGATTTGTCGATAACGTCGAGCCTGTGACGACTAACTCTCGAACCAGCGCCGTGTCCAAGCAAAAGCCAAAGGCCCCGATCACGGATGGCCTTCGATTTGGCCGTTTTCCGATCACCGCCGTGCAGCCCGCGGTGGAAGGCGGGATGTTCCCTGCCAAAGCCGTGGCGGGCGAAAGTATCGTGGTGGGGGCCACTGCCTTCCGCGAAGGTCACGACATGCTCGGCGTCAGCGCTGTTCTCCTGGACCCCCGGGGGAAGGAGCGCCAGCGCGTCCGCCTCGCCCCGCCGAGGGGAGACCGGGGCAAGGGCACCGACCGCTGGGAAGGGCTCCTGACTCCTTCCACCACCGGCAACTGGTCCTTCGTCATTGAGGCCTGGCATGACCGCTACGGCACCTGGCACCACAACGCCGAGGTCAAGGTGGAGGCCGGGATCGACGTCGAACTGATGCTGGCCGAGGGCGCCGCCCTGCTCTCCGAAGCGTCCGAGGACTCCGTGCGCCCGTCCGCTGACCGGCGCACGCTGCGGATGGCCGTCGTTGTCCTGTCCGACGTCACCCGGACCCCGGAGGAGCGTCTCGCTGCCGGGTTCAGCGCCGGGGTGGCCGCCGTCGTCGATCGCCAGCCGATCCGCGAACTGGTGACGGTCTCCGCGCCGTACCCGCTGCTGGTGGAGCGCGAGCTGGCCGGCCGGGGTGCCTGGTACGAATTCTTCCCCCGTTCCGAAGGGGCCGTCCGCAACCACCAGACCGGCGAATGGATGTCCGGGACCTTCCGCACCGCCGCGACGCGCCTCGACGCGGTCGCCGGTATGGGCTTCGACATCATATACCTGCCGCCGGTCCACCCGATTGGCAGCCAGCACCGCAAGGGTCCGAACAACACCCTGCTGGCCGGTCCGCACGATCCCGGTTCGCCGTGGGCCATCGGCGCGAAGGAAGGCGGCCACGACGCCATCCACCCGGACCTCGGCACCTTCGAGGACTTCGACGCCTTCGTGGCACGCGCCGGGGAGCTGGGGCTGGAAGTTGCCCTGGACCTCGCGCTGCAGGCTGCCCCGGACCATCCCTGGGTGGAGAGCCACCCGGAGTGGTTCACCACCCGGGTGGACGGCAGCATCGCCTATGCCGAGAACCCGCCGAAAAAGTACCAGGACATCTTCCCGCTCAACTTCGACAATGATCCTGCCGGCCTGTCCAACGAGATCCTGCGCATCGTGCTGCTCTGGGTGGGTCACGGCGTGAAGATTTTCCGCGTGGACAACCCGCACACCAAACCCGTGTGGTTCTGGGAATGGCTGATCGCCAAGGTCAACGAGAAACACCCCGACGTCGTCTTCCTTGCCGAGGCGTTCACCCGTCCTGCCATGATGCATGCACTGGGCCGCGCCGGCTTCCAGCAGTCGTACAGCTACTTCACCTGGCGCAATACCAAAGAGGAGCTGGAAGAGTACTTCCAGGAGATCAGCCACGAGTCGCCGGCCTACTTCCGGCCGAACTTCTTCGTCAACACCCCCGACATCCTGACCGGGTACCTGCAGTTCGGCGGGCCGCCCGCGTTCAGGATCCGCGCCGCGCTGGCCGCCACGGCGAGCCCGATCTGGGGCGTGTACGCCGGGTTCGAACTCTACGAACACGTCGCCCGGCCGGGTGCCGAGGAGTACATCGACAACGAGAAGTTCGAGTTCAAGGCGCGGGACTGGGACGCGGCGGCGGAATCCGGCCGGACGCTGGCCCCGTACCTGACCCGGCTCAACGAAATCCGGCACACCCACCCGGCGCTCGGGGACCTGCAAAACCTCACGCTGCACACGAGCACAGACGATGCCACGGTGGTGTACTCCAAGCACAAGACCCTCCCTGACGGCACGAAAGACACCCTGATCATCGTGGTCAACGTGGATCCGCACGGGATCCGGGAGAGCACGGTGTCGTTGGACCTGGCGGCATTGGAACTGGATCCGGAGAACCTGACGCCCAACGGCGGCTTCATGGTGGATGATCTGTTGACCGGCGAGAGCTGGGAATGGGGGGAGTACAACTACGTCCGCCTGGACGCCCACGTTGAGCCCGCCCACATTCTGAGCATCCGGAGGGATCACCCGTGAGTTTCAGCCCGACGAACCCCAACCAGCACTTCCGCCCGAAGGGGACTTTCGAACTGAACGCGCCCGGCCTCCAGCATGACCCGCTGTGGTACCGCAAAGCGGTTTTCTACGAGGTGCTGGTCCGCGGGTTTGCCGACGGAAACGGTGACGGCTCCGGCGACTTCCACGGCCTGATCGAGAAGCTGGACTACCTGCAGTGGCTCGGCGTCGACTGTCTCTGGCTCCCGCCGTTCTTCCAGTCCCCGCTCCGCGACGGCGGCTATGACATCTCCGACTACAACTCCGTGCTGGATGAGTTCGGCACCATCAGCGATTTCAAGCGCCTCGTCGCCGAATCGCACGCCCGCGGCGTGCGCGTCATCATCGACCTGCCGCTGAACCACACCTCAGACCAGCACCCATGGTTCCAGGAATCGCGCAAGGACCCGGACGGACCCTTCGGCGACTTCTACGTCTGGAGTGACACGGACGAGAAGTACGAGGACGCCCGCATCATCTTCGTGGACACCGAGGAGTCGAACTGGACTTTCGATCCCATCCGGCGCCAGTTCTTCTGGCACCGCTTCTTCAGCCACCAGCCTGACCTGAACTTCGAGAACCCCAAGGTCATCGACGCGCTGTTCGACGTCGTCCGGTTCTGGCTGGACCAGGGGATCGACGGGTTCCGCGCCGACGCCATCCCCTACCTGTTCGAAGAAGAGGGCACGAACTGCGAGAACCTGCCCCAGACCCACGAATTCCTGCGCAAACTGCGCAAGATGGTCGACGACAGCTACCCGGGCCGGGTGATCATCGCCGAAGCCAACCAGCCGCCGGCTGAGGTGGTCGAGTACTTCGGCACCGAGGAGGCGCCGGAATGCCACATGGCCTTCCACTTCCCCATCATGCCGCGCCTGTACTACGCGCTGCGGGACCAGAAGGCCGCCCCCATCATCGAGACGATGAAGGACACCCCGGCTATTCCCGAAGGCGCCCAGTGGGGCACCTTCCTGCGCAACCACGACGAGCTGACGCTCGAAATGGTCACCGCCGACGAGCGCGCCGCGATGCTCGGCTGGTATGCCCCTGATCCGCGGATGCGCGCAAACATCGGCATCCGGCGCCGGCTGGCGCCGCTGCTGGACAACTCACGCTCCGAAATTGAGCTGATCAATGCCCTGCTCCTCTCCCTGCCCGGCAGCCCGTTCCTGTACTACGGGGACGAGATCGGCATGGGGGACAACATCTGGCTCGAGGACCGCGATGCGGTCCGCACCCCGATGCAGTGGAGCCCGGACCGCAACGCCGGATTCTCCAACGCCGACCCGGGCAAGCTCTACCTGCCGGTAGTCCAGTCCCTGGTCTACAACTACAGCATGGCCAACGTCGAGGCCGAGGCCGCGCATTCGGGTTCACTGCTGCGCTGGACCCGCCAGATCCTGAGCGTCCGCAGGAACCACCCCGCGTTCGGGCTGGGCGGATTCGAGCACGTCGAAGCAGACCACGACGTCGTCCTCGCCTACCTGCGCGAGCTTCCGGACGGCAACTCGGCCGGCGAGGACAGCGAAACCATCCTGTGCGCCTTCAACCTGTCCCAGCACCCGGTGGCCACCACGCTGCGGATCCCGCGGTTTGCCGGGCGCGGGCTCCGGGACGTCTTCGGCGGCCAGGCGTTCCCCGCGATCTCCGAGGACGGAACCCTGACGCTGACCCTGGGCAGCCACGACTTCTTCTGGCTGCGGATCCGCACGGCTGCCTCCAACCCGGCATCGCCCTTCACACAGGCGATGCCGATCCTGTCCATCGAAGGCTGACATGACCCGACCCACCCTTACCCCCTCGCTGAGCGGGCTCCTCGGCAGCTGGCTTCCCCGCCAACGCTGGTTCCCCGTCAAGAGCGCCGAGTTCAGCTTCGAGCCGGCCGGCGGCCTTCGCCTGACCGGCGCCGGCGGGGCCAGCGGCAGCGGGGCCGCCGGCAGGGCCGAGCTGGAGGTGCTGCTGGTAGCGGTCAGCTACCCGACGACGGACGGCAGCCGCACCGACGTCGTGCAGGTCCCGCTCAGCTTCCGCCGCGCGCCCCTGGCCGGCGCGGAATCCGCGCTGATCGGCGAAACGACGGGTGGCGCTGCCGGCGACGGCGCCCGCTGGGTTTACGACGGCGTGCATGACCCGGCGTTTGTCGCGGCGTGGCTGGAACTCATCCGCGGCGGCGGCACCACTCCCGCAGGCAACGCCACCGGACACCGCGTGTCGTCCGGTTACCGTCTGCCCCTCGCCACCGGCGTCGTGAAGGTCCTCACCGGCGAGCAGTCCAACAGTTCCGTGATGGTGGACGACGGCGACTCGGCCGCCATCGTGAAGTTTTTCCGGGTGCTCTCCGAGGGCCACAACCCGGAGGTGGAAATCGGAGCCGCCCTGACGGCAGGGCGCACCGCCGAAGTCCCGGCGACCCTGGGCTGGGTCACCGGGGAGTGGGAGACCGCCGCCGGGTCTGCCAGTTCTGCCGCCGACTCTGCCGGATCTGCCGTCTCCGCTGCCGGGGGGAAGCGGCCCGCCCACGGCGAACTGGCTGTGGCCCACGAATTCCTCGCCGGCGGGCTGGACGCGTGGCGGCTGGCAGTGCACGCGGCAGGCAAGGGCCAGGACTTCACCGCCGAAGCGCATGCGCTCGGGGCCGCCACTGCTACCGTGCACCGGCGGCTGGCCCAAGCACTTGGCACCACCGTCGAATCCCTCCCGGGCAGCGACATCGCCCCGGGCGTTGCCCAGCGCATCCACCAGTCCTGGGCCCAGGCCGGGAGCATCGTGGGCAGCTACGACGACGCCCTGGACAGCCTGCTCAGGCGGCTTAAGGGCAGCGGTGCGGGCCCGCTCCAGCGGATCCACGGCGACCTGCACCTCGGCCAAATCCTGCAGGTTCCGGGCGCCGGCGGGTCGCCCCGCTGGGCCATCCTCGACTTCGAGGGGGAGCCGCTCCGGCCCATCTCGGAACGCAACTTCCCTGACGTCCCGCTGCGCGACGTCGTCGGGATGCTGCGGTCCTTCGACTACGCAGCCGGCGCGGCCGCCCGGGAGCACCCCGACGCGGACGTCCCGGAAAGCTGGGTGGACCACTGCGCCGAGGCATTCCTGGCCGGCTATGCGGGCGTCATCCCCGGAAGCATCGACCGCGATTCGCCGCTCTTCGTGGCGCTGTGGCTCGACAAGGCGCTCTACGAAGTCATCTACGAATTGCGCAACAGGCCGGACTGGCTTGCCATCCCGGTGAACGCTTCACGTCGTCTCCTCGGCAGTACAGGCTCCGGCGTTCCGGCCGAAGCCGCAGCGGAAGGTATCACAATGACAGGACCAGCACGCATCGATCGGCCCGGAGCCCCTCTCCCCGTGGACCCGGACACCCTGGCGCGGATCGCAGCCGGCGAGCACCACGCGCCGCACTCTGTCCTGGGCGCGCACTTTGATGACCACGGACACGTCACCATCCGCACCGTGAAGCACCTGTCCGAAGCCGTGTCCGTCGTGACGGCGGCCGGCACCTTCCCGATGACCCACGAGTCCGGGGGAGTGTGGGTGGCCGTGGTGGATCCGCTGGAGCCCGGCCATGTGCCGGACTACCGGCTGGACGTGACGTACGAAGGTCTGGCGCCGCAGTCCGCCGATGACCCGTACCGCTACCTGCCCACCGTGGGAGAGGTGGACCTGCACCTGATCGGTGAAGGCCGCCACGAGCGCCTCTGGGATGTCCTCGGCGCCCATGTCCAGCACTACAAGTCGGCACTGGGCGACGTTGACGGCGTCTCCTTCGCCGTGTGGGCCCCTAACGCCCAGGCGGTGCGCGTCAAGGGTGACTTCAACGGCTGGGACGGCCGGGAGTTCTCGATGCGCTCCCTCGGCTCCTCCGGGGTGTGGGAATTGTTCATCCCCGGCGTTGTAGCAGGGGCGTGCTACAAGTTTGAGATCAGGACAAGTCATGGTTACTGGGTGGAAAAGGCGGATCCGCTGGCCTTCGGGACCGAGGTCCCGCCGCTGACGGCGTCCCGCGTCGTCGAACCCTCCTACGCCTTCAGGGACGCCGAATGGATGGAGGCCCGGGCCGCCCGGGATCCGCACAACGCACCGATGAGCGTCTACGAGGTCCACCTCGGCTCATGGCGGGTTGGTCTCAGCTACCGCGAACTGGCCAAGGAACTCGTCGAATACGTCAAGTGGCTGGGCTTCACCCATGTAGAGCTCATGCCCGTGGCCGAGCACCCCTTCGGCGGTTCGTGGGGCTACCAGGTCACGTCCTACTTTGCACCGACCTCCCGCTTCGGCCACCCGGACGAGTTCCGGCACCTGGTTGATGAACTCCACCAGGCCGGCATCGGAGTGCTGCTCGACTGGGTGCCGGCGCACTTCCCCAAGGACGACTTTGCGCTGGCCCGGTTCGACGGCGAGGCGTTGTATGAGCACTCCGACCCGAATCTCGGCGAGCACCCGGACTGGGGCACCCTGATTTTCGACTTCGGCCGCAGCGAAGTCCGCAACTTCCTCGTGGCCAACGCACTCTACTGGTTCGATGAGTTCCACATCGACGGCCTACGGGTGGATGCTGTCGCCTCCATGCTCTACCTGGACTACTCCCGTGAGGAGGGCCAATGGCAACCGAACCGCTTCGGCGGCCGGGAAAACCTGGAAGCCATCTCGTTCCTGCAGGAAGTCAATGCCACCGTCTACAAGACGCACCCCGGCGCCGTCATGATTGCCGAGGAGTCCACTGCCTTCCCCGGTGTCACGGGACCCACGAGCCAAGGCGGACTGGGCTTCGGCATCAAATGGAACATGGGCTGGATGCATGACTCGCTCAAGTACATGGCCGAGGACCCGAACAACCGCAAGTGGCACCACGGCACCGTCACTTTCTCGATGGTGTACGCCTACACGGAGAACTTCCTGCTGCCCATCAGCCACGACGAAGTTGTCCACGGCAAAGGCTCGATGCTGCGCAAGATGCCCGGAGACCGCTGGCAGCAGCTGGCGAACCTGCGGGCGTTCCTGGGCTACCAGTGGGCGCACCCCGGCAAGCAGCTGATCTTCATGGGCACCGAGTTTGGCCAGGAAGCCGAATGGTCCGAGCAGCACGGTCTGGACTGGTGGCTCGCCGATATTCCGGCGCACCGCGGCATACAGCTCCTGACCAAAGACCTTAACGAGCTCTACGCCTCCACTCCGGCCCTGTACGAGCAGGACAACGATCCGGCCGGCTTCCAGTGGATCAACGGCGGCGACTCGGACCGCAACGTACTCACTTTCATCCGGCGCGACAAGTCCGGCAACCCCCTGGTCTGCGCCTTCAACTTCTCGGGAGGCCCGCACACGGCCTACCTCCTGGGGGTGCCGTCGGTGGGTGGGTGGCAGGAAGTACTGAACACTGACGCCGGAGCCTACGGCGGCTCGGGCGTGCTGAACGAAGGAACGCTGACCGCGTCCGACGCCGGCATGGACGGACAGCCGGCCACCCTCACCGTCACGCTGCCCCCGCTGGGAGCTGCGTACTTCCGGCCGGCAGGCTGACCCAGGACTGACTCAGGACGACGGCGGGTATCCCGCCTGGCGCCGCTGCTGGCGAGGGGCCCGGAATCCCCGTGATTCCGGGCTTTTTGGCACCCGCTGGGAGGGTGCTTCTAGGGGGCTTTGTCAGCGGGGCAAAGTGGTGATAGAGTTTATATCCGCGCTGCTCCCCGGAGTTGAGCGGCCAAGAAGACCCAGAAGCCTATGGCGACACTGAGTCGGGCAGGCCGAATTGACAAGGGTGAAGCGGCCGGGTAAGTTTGGGAAGTTGCTCCGGAGCGATCCGCGACTGTTTGGTTGTGGTGGTGCCGGGTGTGTCTGTTGTTTGAGAACTCAATAGTGTGCCAAGTTTGTTGATACCAATTTATTGTATTGAAT